>NZ_JBTXLW010000012.1:0-121463 GCF_054871795.1 Enterococcus sp. LJL51
CAGAATGCAAGAAGAAGCTTTCAGATGAAAAAACAGGTTCGATTTATCGACAACGGAAAATCGATGTAGAACCAGTGTTTGGGCATCTAAAGGCTCATTTGGCGTTCCATCGTTTCCATTTACGTGGAAAACAAGGAGCGAAGATTGATGTTGGTTTGGCTCTCATGGCACTAAATCTAAGAAAATTAGGAAAATATATGGAGAGAAAGAGAAGGGAAGAAAAAAAACAAGCCCGATTTTGACATTCATCATCAAAATCGAGCTTATTTTCTTTTTGAGAGTGGATTATGTCCCACTCCCACTCACTTTTTTGCCTATTTTTCATTCGTTTATTTAATAGAATTATATATGTTAGAATAGTTTTAATTAGTGGGAGATATAAATGCTGCTTTTAGCATAGATAATCGAGTTTATTACTGATTTATTTGGTTGGTTTTTCCGTTGCTTGCAAAAAAACTATCGGTATATACACTGTAAGGGAACTGAAAGAAAAAGTGAAAACATGAGTGTCTACTATTGAATTATCAAGCTGCTAATATTTTATTGAATTGTAATTATTGAAACAGGAAAGAAGGAATTGTATGGACGATAAACGACCGCAAATAAACGTGGAGATTGACCATGTGAAGCACTATCCCTTTGTACGTGAACAGCTGAAAAAGGAGCTGGAAAATCATTATCCGGATAATCCTGAAAGAGTAGCGGATGAGCTTCACGTTGCAGATGAGCTTCACAAAATTGAAGTCGAGATGCAGAAACTCATGCACATTGTGGATCAAAAAATGCTGGAGGCAGAAAAACGAGCGTTAGGTTTGTTAAAAAATACTCCTGAACGGATTCCTTTTTATATTCAGCAATTGAATGATGCATATACAGAATGGCGTGAAGAACAACAAAAGGGTACAGAATAAGGCTCAATCAAGAAGCGGATTTTTAGGTGTGGTTCGGCTATTGGTTGTAGTATCGTTGATTGCTCTGCTTATTTCATATAAAAGATTTAGGGTGCTTCCCTCGCCCTTTTTGCTGACACAAACAGTAAAATCAGCGGGAAACCTGTAATTTTTGTTATAATTATGTGTAAGAGTTATAGAAAACTTCTCAGATTGGAGCGGACTCAATGAAGGTGCTAAGATTATTTCCCTCGGATAGCTACGATTTCTCACTAGACATCAGTCAGTCACTGAGTGTTTTGCCTTTATACGGCACTCATTCTGAAGCACAGCAGGATTTCTTTGAACAGCTGCTTGATTATAAAACGAAGACCTATGTTATTTTTAAAGATAATACCCCGACAGTGTTTCTCAGTATTAAAGATGGGCAGCTGCTGAATCTTTTGACGCCCCGTCTATTAACGATCGGCTGGCAGTTTGTTTTTGACTGCATCGAGAATATAAGCAAGCGCAGTTTTGAGCGGATAATCATAATAAAATTCTATCGCTTACTGACAGAACCGGAAACATATAGATTGTTTAAACAAGGGTATCAGATTCAAGGAAACCGTGTCGCAAGTAAAGAACTAACTTATCATACCGCATTAGTTTTAGGCGGAGGAGGTGCACGGGGCGCTTATCAGATTGGTGTCTGGCAGGCGCTAAAGGAACAGGAGATTTCCATTCGTTTGATTACAGGAACTTCTGTTGGCGCGCTCAATGGCGCGTTGATTATTCAAGATGATTTGGAAGAAGCTAGAACGATGTGGGAAAGAATTGAAACCAATCAAATTCTCTCATTTCCGATGAAAGAGCGTTCAAGTAATACATTTTCCGATATGCTTAGCCAAATTGCTTCATTTACTATAGCAGCTATTCAGACTAGAGGTGTTTCTACACAGCCTCTGCAGCAGCTGTTGAAAGATACCTTTTCACAAGAAAAACTAAATAATGCTGTACAGGATTTCTATCTTGTGACGACCGAGCTTCCGGGAGTAACGGAGAAAGTCATTCATTTCAATACCTGTAAAGATCAGCAGTGGCAGCAATGGCTGTTAGCCTCATCTTCCTTTTTTCCGGCAATGGCAGCTGCTAACATTGATGGAAAATACTATGTTGACGGAGGCTATAAAAATAATATACCAGCAGATGTGGCCCTGGCAAATGGCGGGACAGAATCGATAATTGTTGATGTTAAGGGTCCTGGCTATACTAAACGGATTAGTTTCCCTGATGCCCATCCGGTACTCTATTTAAAAACACCTTGGTCTTTAGGCACTGTATTACTTTTTGATGGTGCACGCTCTGCTGTCAACATTCAGCTTGGGTATTTTGAAATGATGAAAGCCTTAGAAAAATACAGCGGATACTGGTACACGTTTAGTGACTCGGTGGAGGTGTCTGAACAGCTGCAAGAAAAATTTTTCAAGTATCTCCGAAAAAATTATCAGCTGTCGTTATGGAAAAACAGAGAGCAGCGAAAAAAGTTCTACCAAAAACTGCGTAAATATTATAAAGACAGGGTGTACGAAGAAAACATCAGTATGGCATTGCTGGAGCTGTTGGGTAAATCAGCTGATTTACTGCCTAACCGGTTATATACATTCGCTGAGTTTATCCAGTCGATTAAGAACCAGACCGAAAAAACCGCTGAAAATGATTTTCTGGGAATGGTTTCTGTACAGGAATGGATGGGAAGATATTACGAGGAGTTTTTCTTATTGTCTGAGCGAAGACAGCTGCAGCTGCTGACTGATTTCCTTAGCGTGGAAAAAGTAGAAAAAAACCAACGATTAAAATTATTGTTTGACCGTTTTCCAGTAATGGTTTTACTGGTATTACTTAAAGAATTTATACGAGAAGAAGGAGAAGATAACTAGTGGCTCAAGAATTTTCATACGAAATTGTAGAAGAAATAGCTGTACTTTCAGAAAATGCAAAAGGCTGGCGTAAGGAATTGAATCTAGTCAGCTGGAACGACCGTCCGCCAAAATTTGATTTAAGAGACTGGGCACCTGATCATGAAAAAATGGGAAAAGGGATTACCTTAACCAATGAAGAATTTGAGACATTGCGTGAAACACTAAAATCCATGTAGAAAGGACACCCTGTCAATGAAAAGTATGACCGGCTTTGGAAAAGAAACACTACAAAACGAGCAGTATCAGATTGATGTAGAAATAAAAACAGTCAATCATCGGTTTCTGGACATACAGCTAAGAATGCCTAAAGAAACAAATGCTTATGAGCTGGATGTCCGTCAGCTGATTAAAGAAAAGCTTCAGCGGGGCCGTGTAGAGGTCTATGTAAATATTCAAAAAAACAGCGACAGCAGCAAAGAGGTTCAGGTTCACTGGCACTTGATTCATCAGCTGCTGGAAGACATTCAGACAGAGCTTCAGAACTGCTATTCTATTGGAGAATTTAATCCAGCTGCTAGTGTTAATCAATTGTTGAACAACTCGGAATATGTGGAAATTATAGAGAGTAAGGAAACGGATGAACACTTTGCACAGCTTTTCCTGGCAGCTGTTGAGGCTGGCGTTCAAAAAGCGGATCAGAGCCGTTGCCGGGAAGGCGAGAAAATCCAACAGGTTCTGCAGGAATATACGAATGATTTTTCCGGACTAGTGACAGAGCTAACGACGTTCACTGCTGCTTATGAAACAGATTATAGAGAGCGTTTTGAAACGAAGCTCAAGGAATGGTTGGGTGCTCATGTGGATGAAAGTCGTCTGTTGACGGAGATGGCACTGCTTTTAGAAAAAGGCGATATTCATGAGGAGCTGGATCGGCTGGTTATTCATATTGAAAAACTGGAAGAGCTGCTGCTGCAAACTGCGCCTGTTGGTCGGGAGCTGGATTTCATGATTCAGGAAATGAATCGTGAAGTCAATACAATCGGATCTAAGTCAAGCCCGATTGAAATTAAGAATTTTGTTGTTCAGCTCAAGACCATATTGGAAAAAATCCGTGAACAAATCCAGAACGTAGAATAAGGGTTATTCGTTTATGATTCTGCCTTTTCAAGCTATAATAATAGAGATAGAAAAACTGAACTGAGGTGGCAGTAATGATAAAATACTACGATGTAACATTTCATGAATTAAGCGGAAAGTCAGTTGTGAAAAGAGAGATTTCTTCCGAGAAAGAGGTCTTTGACGTCTGGCAGGATGCCTGTGATTCATACACAGAAGAGGCGTTTAACCTGCGAATTAACGAAGACACTTTTGTAACGTTGAACCGCCGCTTTGTCGTTCGGATTGATACCGAAGAAGTCGATGGACCAGCGGAAAAGCAGATTCGTCGTCATGATGAGCTTATGGGTGTTGTTAATACATTGTCAAACATGGGCTTTTAGAGAAGCTTGGAAAATATTAAAAAAACCGTTGAGGCTATTGCAGGGAATGCTGCAGCCTCAACGGTTTTCTTTTTTCAGCCATTCAGCAGCCAGAGAGGGTAAAGTTGGGAAAGCCATTCAGAAGGCTTTCTGCGGCTCTCGAAGCTAACATAGCCTTTATAGGAATATATATATTCAAGCTTCCATTGATTATTGCCAATCTGCTTTTTTTGAAGCAGTTCAAGCAAGGGTTGTGCGTGAGAGTCATTCGTTACACTGCCTTTTCCCATGATATAGACTAAATCAGTCAGGCTTAAAAAATAGCTTTGGGGAAAAGCTGAAGCAGTGATATGTTTGCTTATTGGTCGTTCTTCTGACAAACGTAGGAAAAAACGATGCTTCAGCATATAAGCTAAGCCTTGTTTGATAAGCTCAGCTACTTCTAAATCAGGTTCCTGTTGGTATTCCCGATAGGTCAGCAGCGCCCGCATGGTTTTTCCAATACCAATATAACAGGGTACAGTATTTAGACAACCGCCGTGTTTAAAAATACCTGTTCCATTCCAAGTACTTTGTTGTTCCCGTTCAAATAGCTGATACTTCTTAATCCAGTTTAACGCATTCTGTGCGGAAGCGGATTGACTCAGACCTAAACGGGTATAAGCCTCCAGCAGCATAGCATTATAGCATGGAACAATATCATTTCCAGCACCTGTATAGGAAAACCCCTCAGGTGTAGCCAAGGTCTGTTCTATTTTATTCAGTAGTTCTTTCGTATGTTCTAAATGACCGGCAAAGGGAATTTCTGCTAAGGCTACCAAGTTGAACAGGTTAGACAAATTATTTTCAGAGGTTGGCTGTTCAGTCAATTTGCTGACCAAAGAAGATGTCTCTAAGAGCTGCAACGCTGTTTTGTCATCAACTGGCTGATTTTTTTCACAAGCCAGCCGTAATGTTAAGGCTGTATCCATGATTTTCACCTCGCGTATTTTTTTGGCTAATGGTATGCCGAAAGCTAGACTATCAGCTCGACTTTTTAAATGCTTCCAGGTTCTATTTTACAAGAGAGATAGTCATTACTTTTGGTTGATTCCTAAAACTATCATAACAGGTGTAAGTTTTCTTGTTCAATCTTTATTCGTTTTTTTTAGCAGTTAAGCTGTTAGAAATTTAGTGATTTTTTCATTTCAATTTGTGAGATGGGAGATAAGCTATAGGACCTTGAAATAATTCCTCGTTTTAATTTATACTCAAAAATATGCATAGGAAAACAATAAATTTCCCTTATTTCTCGCTTTTTGTTCCTGTATTTTTGGTTTTAAGTCGTTTTTTTTGAAAAAAATATCATTTAGTTTTAATCTTATTTTTAAGAAAGGGGAGATCTTATATGCAATTTGAAAAAATACCTGTTGTGAGTGCTTCCGATGAACATTATGCACCATTCTTGTGTGTAATGATCACTTCTTTATTGGAAAACACTTCTCCGAATGAAGCCATCGATTTTTATATACTGGATGATAAAATATCCAGGACAAGTAAAAATTATTTGAAGCAAACTGTCAAAATCCATTCTAATCAAGCCTCAATCAGCTTCTTACCAGTTGATAACAGCCTGTATGCCGATTTCCTAGTCAGCGACCACATTACAACAACAGCTTACTTTAGAATTTCTCTACCTAAACTCCTAAAGGATTATGAGTATACTAAGGTTCTCTACATTGATGCTGATACGTTAATATTGGATGATGTCAGAAAATTGTACGATTGCCCGCTGCAGGATAAAGTGATTGGTGCAGTGATTGATCCAGGACAAACAAAAGCGCTGGCGCGTCTAGGGATTGAATCGCAGGATTACTATTTTAATTCAGGTGTCTTACTGGTAGACCTAAAAAAATGGAATGAAAAAAGGATTACAGAAAAGACTCTGGCATTTTTGACTGAACATGGAGATAAAATCATTTATCATGATCAGGATGCCTTGAATGCTGTTCTTTATGAGCAATGGGCGCCGCTGCATCCCCGCTGGAATATGCAGACTTCGTTGGTTTTTGAAAGACATCCGGCGCCAAATGAGCATTATCAGATGTTGTATAAAGAAGGCAATGATGATCCTGCAATCATTCATTTTACTGGCCATGACAAGCCGTGGAATACCCTGGTGGATCATCCATATCAGCAGCTGTACATGGAGAAACTGGGAGCAAGCATTTTTAAAAATACTAAAAAGGAAGTGGTTTCTAATGAATAAAGAAAAAATCACTATTGTCTCCTGCTGTAACGATGCTTTTGTCCCTCATCTAACCACTTTGTTTATATCGATTTTGGAAAATACCTGTGAACCATTTTCTAATTTTGCATTCTATGTTGTTGAAGACAATATTAGCTATAAGAATAAGGAACTCCTTCAGCAAAGTCTAGCGCCCTACCATGTGCAGGCTATTTTTTTAAACGTAAACGAGGAGTACTTTTCAAATGCGGTGGAAAGTGACCGAATACCGAAAACCGCTTATTTCCGGATTGTTATTCCTGAACTATTTCGAGACAAAGGGGTAGAGAGACTGCTTTATTTGGATTGCGATATGGTTGCTGCAGCAGACATTACCAATCTCTGGTCCGTTGACCTATCCGACTATTTATTGGCTGCGGTAGAGGATGCAGGCTTCCATCATCGTTTAGAAAAAATGGAGCTTCCCGTTGTATCCACCTGCTACTTCAATTCAGGCTTGATGCTGATTAATGTTGATGCATGGCTGAAAAATGATATTTCCCAAAAAGTCCTGAACTTTATCGACAAATACCCAGAAAAACTGCGTTTTCATGACCAGGACGCATTGAATGCTGTTTTGCATGATCGTTGGCTGCGGCTGCATCCCAGCTGGAATGCACAAAGCTATATAATGGAAAGGAGCAAACAGCATCCAACTGCCCAAGGTGAACAGGAATATAGAGAAACCAGAAAGCAGCCTAAAATTATCCATTATTCAGGACACATTAAACCATGGCACGAGGAGTTTGATTCCCCAACTGTGAAGTATTATGAAAGATATTACAACTTAACCGCATTTCCTCCTCATAAGCAATTTCTGATCAAGAAGTACAACCATGCACAGATTATCCGCAGTAAGAGCTCGCTAGAAGGCTAAATGCATTTCAATGCTGTCTGCAGGCAAAAAGCAGCGGATGAGTAAGAGATATTTGTACTAAGGAGAAAATCGAACAAATAATCAGCTGTTTAGAGAAGGGATGTTTATTCGTCCTGTATCTGGACAGCTTTCTTGTTTCTATGCTTTTTATTAATAAAAAAAGAGATTCACTTCATTTCCTGGTTCATTGTCGTAAAATCAGCGGTTTTCAATAGGTTTTTATGCTAGAATGGAAAGCAATGGTATTGATTAGGAGAAGTATGTATGTTTGGGTTTAAGATTGGTCTGCGGACCATAAAAACTGGAGTTAGTGTGTTTATCTGTATTTTATTAAGTATATTGCTTCGTAGAGAAACGTATGTGGTATCGGCTATTACCGCGGTATTTACCCTTAGAGAGGATATGAGCAACACCCTTTCTTTTGGCAAGCATCGAGTAGCAGGCAATACAATCGGTGCGCTTACGTCAGTTTTTGTGATTTTCATCTTTAATCTGTTTGGGGATTCAGAACTCGTCCAGCTGATTGCTGTTCCGCTGACAATTGTAGCGATGATTACGATTCTGGTAAGGTTTCAATTTCAAGAGGGCGTAGTCGGTGCAACTGCCACATTATTGACCATTGTATTTATGATTCCTGCCCATTCTTCTTATGTTTATGCGCTTAATAGAGTAGTAGACAGCTTTATTGGGTTGGGTGTGGCGATTCTTGTCAATTATCTGCTTCCAACAAAATTTGAACCGGTATTGGCAACGTTTATGGACAAGCTTAGTAGAAAAAAACAGCAGGAAACAAAATAGTGCAGGTCTTCTTTAACGCTTTTGACAGCTCTGCAAACAGTAAGAGTATTGTTTAAGAGAGAAAGAGCAACTTAGGTGGAGGCTTTTTTCATTGAAAAATAGTGGAAATCAAGCGCAGCTATCTATTTTGTGTGTAAGAAGTGATTTTCTTAGAAAACCTTAATGATAAAGTCTTGAAAATTGCTGAAAAAAAGTGCATTATAGAAATAATGACAAAGACATATAATTGAAAGGAAGTCATCATGGCAGATCGCGGTTTACTAATAGTATTGTCAGGTCCTTCTGGCGTTGGCAAAGGTACAGTTCGCAAAGCAATCTTTGAAAGCGAAGAACATGAATTTCAATATTCTGTTTCTATGACGACTCGTAAAAAGCGCGAGGGCGAAGTAGAGGGCGTCGATTATTACTTCCGCAGCAGGGAAGAATTCGAAGCAATGATTGAAGCAGGGGAAATGTTGGAGTATGCAGAATACGTAGGCAATTACTATGGGACCCCTCTTTCTTATGTAAACCAGACACTGGATGAAGGAAAAGATGTTTTTCTGGAAATTGAGGTGCAGGGAGCGCAGCAGGTTAAAGAAAAAGTTCCTGACGGCGTCTTCATCTTTCTGACACCGCCGGATTTGGCTGAGCTGAAATCCCGGATAGTCAATCGGGGAACAGATGATATGGCTGTGATTGAGCAGCGGATGCAGGTCGCAAAAGAAGAGATTGAAATGATGGCACTATACGATTACGCTGTGGTGAATGATAAAGTATCATTAGCAGTAGAACGAATCAAGCGGATTATAGCAAGCGAACATTTCCGTGTTGATCGAGTGATTGGAAAATATATTAAAATGTTAAAGGAGATGTAGCCAAATGATGTTGAAACCGTCTATTGACTCATTATTAAAAGAAGTTCCTTCAAAGTATTCACTAGTTATTCTGGCAAGTAAACGTGCCCATGAATTAGAAGCTGGCGCACAGCCGACAATCGAAAGCTTTGAGTCTGTTAAAAGTGTTGGACAAGCACTGGAAGAAATTGATGCTGCAATGGTTATCAATGATCCGAATCCAGAAGATAAGCGTGAACGTCTGCGGATGGCTAAGGAAGAGCAGAAAATGCTTAAAGAACAGGAACAAAAGGAACTGGAAGAACGTATTCGGGAAGAAAGCAATTTATAGAAATGAACAAGGTGAAATCAGGCATAGAGGGCGGCAGTCCTTCTCATTAATTCATGAGCTTAAGGAGAATAGCCTCAGCTTGTTCAATGATTATTGATAGTTAGAAGCGGGGGCAAAGATAACGAATCTGCGTCCCGGCTTTTTTTCGTCTAATATTGTCCGACAGAGGTACAAGACAAACAGCCGATTCTTTAGTACAATAGGCAAAGAGATTTTCAGTACATAGAAAGGAAGGATCGATATGGAAAAAGTTGCACAAGTCATTGTTGATGTACCAACCATGCAGACAGATCAGCCGTTTACCTATCTGGTTCCTTCAAAGCTGAGAGAACAGATTAGAGTAGGTATGCGGGTAGAAGTCCCTTTTGGGATGGGCAATAGACACGTTCAGGGCTTTATCGTTGCTCTTGATGATCGAGAAGCAGCAGAGGATTCTGCCTATGAACTAAAGGAGATTACGTCAGTTTTAGATTTGAAGCCTGTGTTGAATCAGGAAATGCTGGCATTGGCTGATTATATGAAAGAAAAGGTCTTTGCCTTTAAAATCACCTGTCTTCAAACGATGCTTCCCAGTGTAATGCGTTCTGCCTATCATAAATATATTTATTTAACGGATGAAATTGATGAAGCCCTTCAAGATGAGTTGTTTTACGGACTGGAGGAGATATCCTGGGAGGAGGCGGAAGCCAGAAATATTCTGCCTCAGTTGATGAAGCTCCGTACACAGCAGAAGGTCGATATTCGTTATGAGGTTCAGACGAAAAATAGAGTTAAAATGACCCGTTATGTGCAGACAGCAATGTCCTTTGAACGACTGGAAGAAGAAAAAGAGTCATTGCGAAAAGGGTCAAGAAAAAAGGAACAGCTGCTGCAGTTTCTCCAAAAATTAAATGAAGAGCAGCTGATTGCTGTTAAAGACATGAAGGAGAAAGGCTTTAGCACAGCTGTTTTGAATGATGGCACAGCAAAAGGCTGGCTTCGTTTTATCGAAAAAGAAACCTATCGAGATCCTTTTGCAGACCAGGAGTTTGCGAAGACGGAAGCACTGCAGTTGAATGCAGAGCAACAGATAGCTGTTGAGGATATTCTCCACTCGATGGAAACAGAACAGCCAGACACTTATTTGCTGGAAGGGATAACCGGCAGTGGTAAGACAGAGGTCTATCTCCAAGTTATCGCAGAAGTAATGGCTCAAGAGAAAACAGCAATCATGCTAGTACCAGAAATTTCATTAACACCACAGATGGTTCAGCGTTTCAAAAGCCGTTTTGGCGAACAAGTTGCGGTTCTCCATAGTGGTTTGTCCCAAGGAGAAAAATATGATGAATGGCGTAAAATCGAACGTGGAGAAGCACAAGTTGTGGTTGGTGCCCGTTCTGCTATTTTTGCTCCGCTGTCTCGTCTAGGTGTAATTATTATTGATGAGGAGCATGAAGCAAGCTATAAACAGGAGGAAACACCGCGTTATCATGCCAGAGACCTTGCTATCTGGCGGGGAGCGTTTCATGGATGTCCCATTGTACTGGGAAGTGCTACACCATCATTGGAATCCAGAGCACGGGCGCAAAAGAAGGTCTACAAGCATCTGCTTTTGACTCAGCGGGCGAATACTTCAGCAAGCTTACCTGCCATCGATGTGGTTGATATGCGTGCGGAAGTTCAACAGAAAAATGTTTCTTCATTTTCACGGCTGCTGCAGGAGAAAATCAGGGAACGTCTGGAGCGGAAAGAACAAAGTGTACTGATGCTGAACCGGCGCGGCTACTCTTCGTTTGTCATGTGTCGGGATTGCGGTTATGTATTGCCTTGTCCGAACTGTGATATCTCATTAACGCTGCATATGGATAGTAAAACGATGAAATGTCATTACTGTGGTCATGAAGAAGGGATTCCTTACAAATGTCCTAATTGTGCAAGCGATAAAATTCGTTACTATGGAACAGGAACGCAAAAAGTAGAGGAAGAATTAAAGGCGCTTTTTCCTGATAGCCGGGTTTTACGGATGGATGTGGATACCACTAGACGCAAAGGGTCCCATGAAAAAATCCTTTCAGCGTTCGAACGTCAGGAAGCAGACATTCTTCTAGGTACTCAGATGATTGCTAAAGGCTTGGATTTCCCTAATGTTACATTAGTTGGGGTGTTGAATGCTGATACAGCGTTGAATCTGCCGGATTTTCGTTCTAGTGAGCGCACCTTCCAGCTGCTGACGCAGGTAAGCGGCCGGGCTGGCCGGGCTGAAAAACCGGGTGAAGTGGTAATTCAGTCCTTTAATCCAGAGCACTATGCTATTCAGCTGGCGAAGGAGCAGGGATACGAAGCCTTTTATCAGCAGGAGATGCAGATTCGCCATAGAGGAGATTATCCGCCGTTTTACTTCACTGTACAAATTACAGCCAGTCATCCGGAAGAAAGCTATGCTGCTAAGCAGATGTTTTCTATTATGAAAGAGCTGCAGCAGGGTTTGTCAGATCAGAGTATACTGCTGGGTCCAACACCTAATGCAATTATGCGGGTGAACAACCGGTATTACTACCAAATGATTATTAAGTATAAAAAAGAAGAGCAGCTGCACGGGATTCTGAAAAAAATTCTATCAGACACGCAGGCGGCAACCGCAAAAGGGATGAAACTATCAATTGATGCAGAGCCGATGAACTTTATTTAACCGAAATGCTGCAAAATTATTGAAAGCGATACTATAGAAAGTTTCAAAAAGAATGTTTGCCATTTTCAAAAATAAACCAATTTAAAATGACTGTTGATGGAACGATTATGCTGTTCAGTACTCAGAATGGTGAACAGTAGTTAATAAACAAAAGGAGGTACGCATGCGCTATCCAATAGTAATCTATCCGGATGCTAAGCTGACGAAAAAAACGAAGCCAGTAACGCTAATTACGGATGAAATCGTTCAATTACTGGACGATATGTATGAAACAATGACTGCTCATGACGGAATCGGAATTGCTGCGCCCCAGATTGGTAAAAATTTACAGCTGGCGGTAGTTGAAATTGATGAAGAAAGCGGTTTGTTTGAACTAATCAATCCGGAAATTATTGAGCGTGTCGGTAAGGATGTTGACGTGGAAGGCTGTCTTAGTGTACCCAACCGGTATGGGACAGTACAGCGTGCTGAGGAAATAACTGTCCGCTATTTTGACCGGGAAGGGGAAGAAATAGAGGTAACTGCCTATGGCTATTTAGCACGGGCGTTTCAGCATGAAATCGATCATTTGAACGGAGAACTGTTCATTGATAAAATTATCGAAGAGATTGCTCCGGAAGATTTAGAAGCTTATATGGAGGAACAGTTAGATGACTAAAATTATTTTTATGGGAACACCGGCTTTTTCAGTTCCAATATTAGAAGGACTGATTGAAGCGGGGTATGATATACAGGCTGTGGTTACACAGCCGGATCGACCAGTTGGGAGAAAACGCATCATGACGCCTCCTCCTGTTAAGGAGGCAGCGGTGAAGCATGGTCTGCAGGTTCTGCAGCCGGAGAAAATCTCCGGATCAGAGGAAATGGAAACAATCATCGCATTGGCTCCAGATGTAATTGTTACAGCAGCCTTTGGCCAGTTTTTACCGGAACGTCTGCTGCAGGTTCCAGCGTTTGGTGCAGTGAATGTTCACGCTTCTTTACTGCCGAAATACCGTGGCGGAGCACCTGTTCATTATTCCATTATGAATGGAGAAAAGGAAACAGGCGTAACCATTATGGAAATGATTAAAAAAATGGATGCAGGCGGCATCTATGCGCAAAAGAGCATACCGATTTCACAACTAGATGATGTGGGAACGATGTTTGATAAACTCAGCTTAGTTGGAAAAGAGCTGTTGCTGGTAACTCTGCCGGGGATTCTGTCTGGGGAAACCAAGCCAGTTCCTCAGGATGAATCACAGGTGACCTTCTCGCCGAATATCACGCGGGAACAGGAACGGATTGACTGGCAGAAAACCGCCGCTGAGATTGATTGTCAGGTTCGCGGGCTGCGTCCTTGGCCGACAGCCTTTGCTGTTTATCAGGGAACGAATTGGAAAATCTGGGAAACAACGCCGTTGCTGGAAACAACCACCGCTGAACCCGGCACAATTATTAAACGAAGCAAAAAAGAATTATGGATCGCCTGTGGAGCTGGAACCGTTCTTTCAGTGAATCGTTTGCAGCCTTCAGGTAAAGGAAAATTATCTATTCAGGAGTTTTTGAACGGTTCCGGCCAAGGGGTTAAGGAATCAGAAAAGGTGGACTAGTATGGGAAAACGAATGTCGGCAAAGGTCAAAAAGTCTGTACGGTTCGCTGCACTGCAGACTATTGAACGAATTGATAAGGGCGGAGCGTATTCAAATCTGCTTTTGAGTGAAATGATTGAAAAATCCAATTTACAGGAAAATGATATTCGGCTTTTTACAGAGCTTGTTTATGGAACAGTCAGCCGCAAGCTGCTGTTGGAATACTTTCTGACGCCTTTTATCAAGAAGCCACAGAAAGTGGACAGCTGGGTGAAGAATCTGCTGATTTTATCCTTGTATCAGTCACAGTATCTGGATAAAATTCCAGATCACGCTATTATCAATGAAGCAGTAGAAATTGCTAAACAAAGAGGAAATGTAGGGGCGGGCAAGTTTGTTAATGGTGTATTGAGAAGTATTCAGCGACAAGGAGTTCCTTCAATAGAAAAAATTGCTGATCCATTAGAGCGTCTGTCTGTAGAAATCAGTATGCCTCTTTGGCTGACCCAAAAACTTGTTAATCAGATTGGCTTGGAGGAGACTCGAAAATTAGGGCTGTCCCTTTTTGAACGCAGCCATGCCAGTGCACGGGTAGATGTACGTCATCTAACTTGTGCAGAGGCCATTGAGCATCTTGAACAAGAAGAAATTCAAGCAGTCCCAAGTGTGGTTTCCCCGTATGGAATTATCGCTGAAAAAGGCTTTCTAGCTGGAAGTACATTGTTTAAAGAAGGACAAATTACTGTTCAGGATGAAAGCTCTATGCTGGTTGCTCCAGCTCTGCAGATAGAAAAAAATCACCAGGTTCTAGATGCTTGTGCAGCACCAGGTGGAAAAACAACCCATATAGCTGCGTTTTTAGAAGCTTCAGCAGGAGGCCGGGTTACAGCATTAGACATTCACCAGCATAAGGTGAAGCTGATAGAGGAAAATGCAGTTCGGCTGCGTGTTGAAGACGTGGTCATTCCAGAAAAGATGGACGCACGTTCAGTGAAAGATAATTTTCCGGCGGAAACCTTCGACCGCATTCTAGTAGATGCACCTTGTTCAGGTTTAGGTTTGATGAGAAGAAAGCCGGATATCAAATACCATAAAACAGAGCAGGACTTTGAGCAATTGCCTAAGATTCAGTTAGAAATTCTTGAAAGTACTGCACATACATTAAAGCAATGGGGTATAATGGTCTATAGCACATGCACGATTGCGAAAGAAGAAAATCAGGAGGTCGTTGCAGCATTTCTAGCAAAACATCCTGAATTTAAAAAAATCGATATAGCAGGTAATGAGCTGATTCAACAGGCAGTCACAGATCAAATGCTGACGATTTATCCCCATCAGTTTTTAACAGATGGATTCTTTATTTGCTGTATGCAGAAAGTTTCTTAAATGAGGTGAAACAAGTGGAAATCAATTTTCAAACAGATGTTGGGCGTAAACGTAATACCAACCAGGATTACGCTGGCGTATTCGAGAATCAGGCGGGTATCCCGCTGGCTATCTTAGCTGATGGGATGGGCGGCCATCTTGCCGGAGATGTGGCAAGTGAAATGGCTGTCAATCATCTTGGCGAGCGCTGGACAGCAGCTGATATCAGCAGTGCCGATAAAGCAGCACAGTGGCTGATTCAGCTGATTCAGGAAGAAAACGAAGCGATTTATGAAAAAGGACAATCCGTACCAGAGTATGCCGGGATGGGAACAACCATCGTTGGTGCAGTTTTACTGGAGCAGTCCTTTGTGCTGGCAAATATTGGCGATAGCCGAGCTTATTTAGTCCGCAACGGACAACTGGTCCAGCTGACAGAAGACCATTCGCTCGTCAACGCACTGGTGAAATCCGGTGAAATTACAGAGGAGATGGCAGCAAATCACCCTCGAAAAAACGTTTTGACCCGTTCGCTGGGTATGCCGAATACTGTAGAAGTTGATGTAGCTAGTCATTTAAGAGTAGATGATGATTATATATTGTTGTGTTCTGATGGATTAACCAACATGGTTCCTGAAGCGCTGATTTTGGAAACACTGCTTTCCGAACACTCTTTAGAGGAAAAAGTGAACTTGCTGATTTCTCTAGCTAATGAGGCTGGAGGTATGGATAATATTACGGTATTAGTCATACACTTTGATAAGGATAAGGAGGGGAACCAATGATAGAAATCGGCAGAAAACTAAATGGCCGTTATCAGATTATTGGAAATATTGGCAGCGGCGGTATGGCCAATGTATTCTTAGCTCATGATTTGATTCTCGATCGGGATGTAGCAGTAAAGGTACTGCGTTTTGACTTCCAAAACGATCAGGCAGCTATTCGGCGCTTCCAGCGTGAAGCTCTTGCCGCTACTGAGTTGGTCCATCCGAATATCGTTAGTGTCTATGATGTGGGTGAGGAAGACGGCTTACAATATCTGGTAATGGAGTACGTTAAAGGCATGGATTTGAAGCGTTATATTCAAACCCGTTACCCAATGATGTATGGTACAGTTGTAGATATTATGGAGCAGATTTTATCTGCAGTTGCACTGGCTCATGAACATCGGATTATTCACCGTGACTTAAAGCCTCAAAATATTCTGATAGACGAAGATGGCGTAGTAAAGATTACGGATTTCGGGATTGCAATTGCTCTTTCTGAAACATCGATTACTCAGACTAATACAATGCTGGGGTCTGTACACTATCTGTCTCCAGAGCAGGCTAGAGGAAGCATGGCAACCAATCAGTCAGATATTTATGCCGTGGGTGTAATACTTTATGAGATGCTGACAGGAAACGTTCCGTTTGATGGAGAGTCTGCGGTGACGATTGCATTGAAGCATTTTCAAGAGGAAATCCCTTCTGTTCGGGCATTTGATGCAAATGTTCCCCAATCACTGGAAAACGTTGTTTTACATGCGACAGCTAAAGATCCTGCTGACCGGTATAAGACAGCGGAGGAAATGTCTGAAGATTTATATACGGTATTAGCCGCTAATCGTCTAAATGAACCAAGGTGGGAGCCAACAGCACTTATGGGAGAGACCAAGGTACTGACGCCGTTGCCAGAGGAGATGCCAGAGGCCTTCGCAGCGATGGAAGAACCTAAAGAAGCCGCTATAGAAGCAGAAACACCAGAAGAAGTAACTGTTGGGAAACCAAAAAAGAAGAAAAAACAGATTATCATAATCGTTGGTCTCCTGCTGCTGGCACTTGTAGCGATAGGGGTAGGCTTATTTTATGCAGGCAGCAGTAAAGGCGAAGTGAAGGTTCCTGATGTTCGGGACAAAACAGAAGCGGAGGCCCGCAAATTGTTGGAAGATGCTGAGTTGACTGTAGTTGACGATGTGAAGCAACTGCCTGATGATACAATCGCCGAGGGAAACGTTGTTAAAACAGACCCTGAAGCAAAATCATCGGTTAAAAAAGGCCGGGAAGTGACGCTGTACATCAGCACTGGAAATAAGAAAATCAATATGGCAGACTATACGGGCGATAACTATAAGGATGCCATTGAAGCAATGAAGAAATTAGGCTTCCCTGAAAGCAATATCAAGATTGAAAAGGAAAACAGCTCTGAAGTTAGTGCGGATAAGATCATCCGTCAAACACCTGAAGCGAATACAGAGGTCGATCCAAAGACCGATCAGGCGACACTAGTGGTCAGCATGGGACCTGAAAATGTTACGTTGGATAACTATGTGGGCTATAGCTATGATAATGCGGTAGCAGCTTTGCTGACTTTAGGTATCAAGGAAGGTAATATCAATTATGCCGAAGAAGCCAGTGACACAGTAGGTCCAGGGCTGGTTATTTCTCAAAATCCAGGAGCAGGAACATCGTTTGATCCATCAAATGATAAGATTACCCTGACTGTTAGTACTGGCTCAGATAAGATTACCCTGGGCAATTATGCTGGCTACAGCTATGATAATGCAGTAAATGCTTTGGCAGCAGAGGGAATTAGTGCCGACCGGATTACTAAGGAAGAACAAGCCAGTGATTCTGTAGAGAGCGGTTCTGTTATTTCCCAAGAACCTGCTGCTGGCTCTACGTTCGACCCTAAGACCGGTCGTATCAAGCTGATTGTAAGTAAGGGCGCAGAATTAGTTAAGGTTCCTAATGTAGGAACAATGACTAGACAGGCTGCAAAATCTGAGTTGGAAAAAGAAGGTTTTGTGGTCGTTGAGCAAGTGGAAAATTCAACACAGACCAAGGATACGGTGATACGAACAGACCCGGCTGCTGGTTCAAGCATCAAGAAGGGATCCACAGTGACAATTATCTATTCAAGTGGTCCAGCTGACCCTACGCCTCAGAATGATCAAAATAAAGAAGAGACAGATCAGTAATTTGTTTATTGGATGTTTCGTTTAATAAAAGAGTTTGGAGTGATATACTTCAAGCTCTTTTATGTTTTTTTGAGTGAAGAACCGTGGAGCTGTTTCAGTGCTGTTCTTGCTTTTTCTTTTTTTTTCTTGTATATTCGGAGTGGTTAGGAGTGATAGATTGAACGGTCAAATCAGAAAAGCACTAAGTGGTTTTTATTATGTATATGCAGAAGGTGAAACATATCAAACCAGAGCCAGAGGGAATTTTAGAAACCGAAAAATTACACCTTTGGTAGGGGATGATGTGATTTTTGAAAGCGATAACCTGACAGATGGCTACTTGCTGGAAATTCTTCCCAGAGAAAACGAACTGGTCCGTCCATCTGTAGCGAATGTTGATATTGGTGTTGTAGTTATGAGTATGATCGAACCGAATTTTTCGTATAATTTACTTGATCGTTTTTTAGTTGCCTTGGAACACAAAAGAATTCAGCCAGTTATTTATTTGACAAAAATTGATTTACTAGAGGAAGCAGGACTTAAGCAGCTGGATAATATCCGGCAGGTTTATCAATCGTCGTATCCAATAATTATTGGCGACCGCTCTGATGAAGATCAGCGCTCAATTCGTGAACTGGAACAATATTTCCCTGATCGGCTGACTGTATTTATGGGACAGTCTGGTGCAGGAAAATCGACACTCTTGAATAAGATATCACCTGAACTTCAGCTGACGACTGGAGAAATCTCCGAAGCACTGGGCCGTGGGAAACATACAACGCGTCACGTGGAATTAATTCCCTTGTACGATGGCTTGGTGGCGGATACACCAGGCTTTAGTTCGATTGAATTTTTGGAGATGGATGCAGTTGAACTGCCAAAACAGTTTCCCGAATTTGTTAAAGCCTCAACAGGCTGTAAATTTAGAGAGTGCATGCATCGAAAAGAGCCGGGCTGTGAAGTCAAAAAAGAAGTAGCAGAAGGAACTATTGCTCAAGTCAGATATGACAACTATCTACAATTTTTATCTGAAATAGAGGATCGTAGACCTGTGTATAAGAAAAAAAGTAAAGGAAATTAGCTGCTGCGTTTACCCTTCGTGTGGGAGAAAGGAACGCTGCAATTTAGGAGGAGAGCAAGAATGAAAATAGCACCATCGATTTTAAGTGCAGATTTTGCGAATTTAGAAAGAGACATCCAGTTAGTAGAAAAACTGGGGGCAGACTACATTCACGTAGATGTCATGGACGGTCAATTTGTTCCGAATATTACGCTGGGTCCTAATGTAGTCTCAGCGATTCGTCCAGTAACAAAGCTGCCGCTGGATGTTCATTTAATGATTCAGCAGCCGGAAAAATTCATTGATGCATTTGCTGAGGCAGGAGCAGATATTATTACCGTTCATCAGGAGGCTACGCCTCATATTCATCGGGCGATGCAGATGATTAAAGCAGCTGGTGTAAAGGCTGGTGTAGTCATTAATCCAGGGACTCCTTTGAGCACTATTGAGCATGTTTTGGATATGGCTGATTTAGTATTGATTATGACGGTGAATCCGGGCTTTGGAGGTCAAAGCTTTATCGAGAGTCAGTTGGATAAAATTGCTCAACTGAAGGAATGGAAGGAAACGAAAGGCTATACGTATGAGATTGAAGTAGATGGCGGTATCGTACCTGAAACAGCTGCGAAGTGTAAGGAAGCTGGTGCCGATGTTTTTGTCGCCGGTTCCTATATCTATAATGCGGAAAATCCAAAGGAACGTATCGATGCGTTAAGAGATGTGTTGAATAAATGAAGGTTTTGATTGTCGCCGGAGGCTCATCTGCTGACTGGCCTCCGCTTGAGAAAACAGATTATGACTTTTTTACAGGAGTAGACCGGGGCAGCTTGTTTATATTGGAGAATAATTGGCCATTGGATCTAGCTGTAGGAGATTTTGATTCTTTGTCCAATCAGGAGAAGCAGCTTGTGAAAAAGGAAGCGAAAGAATTCTATCCGGCCCAAGTGGAAAAAGATGACACTGACACCCAATTAGCGCTGGCAAAGGTGCTGGAACAGATGCCAAATGCTGAGATTACAATAATTGGAGCTGCCGGCGGGCGGCTGGATCACTTTTTAGCCAATTTATGGCTGCCGCTGGAGCCTCGTTTTCAGCCGTTTATTCGACAGATTCACTTGAAGAATCAGCAGAATACAATCAGCTATTACTTACCAGGAGAGTATACTGTTTATCGTGAACCTGAGATGTCTTATCTAGCTTATTGTTGTTTAACAGCTGTTAGTGATCTTACATTAAAAGACAGCAGGTATTTACTTCATGAGCAGCAAGTACCTGTGCCTACCTCGTACGCCAGTAATGAGTTTATTGGAGATACTGCAAGCTTTACCTTTACAGCGGGTGTGATTGCAGTGATCCAGAGCAAAGACTAGCATTAATAAAAATAGTCAAATTTTTTCATTTAAACCGATTTCTGAAAGCTAGACCCAAATCTAGCTTTCGGAGATCGGTAATTTTTTTAGAAAAATGTCAATTTTGTACAATACACTAAAGTCATTTTAAGTATAATAGGGCAAAGGGGAGGGGTAGTATGGAAAAACGACTTGTCGTATTTGATTCAGATTTATCTATAGAAGCTTATCAGTTTCAAGGCGTTAAACAGAAATTCCCTAATCATTTTCATGAATTTTACGTTATTGGATTTATTGAAAAGGGGCGGCGCTTTTTGTCGTGTAAGCAACAGGAATATATAGTTGAAGCTGGCGATTTGCTGTTGATTAATCCTTACGATAATCATTTTTGCGAACAGCTAGGTGAAGAGACATTGGATTATCGAAGTATTCACATTAGTCCGCTGGTTATGCTGGAGCTGACGGAACGAATTATTGGGTTGAGAAAACGGCTCTTGTTTTCTCAAAATGTCATCCCAGCCTATACAAATCTAACAGCGTTAAAAGAGCTGCATTCTCTCATGGTGACATCAGCTGATAGTCATAGGAAAACAGAGGCTCTTGATCAATGTTTAAAAAGAATACTTATTGAATACTCTGACTATGAGGGGACACAAGCATATGAATATTCAGACGTGGTTGAGCAGGTGTGCAGCTATATTAACAAGTACTATGCTGAAGCAATCGTGATGGAGGAGCTTAGTGAACAGTTCGGAGTTAATCAGTTTACATTGATACGCCAATTTGTAAAGGATAAAGGGGTTACCCCTCATCAGTACTTGCGGACAGTTCGTATTAGTAAAGCACAAAAACTGTTGGAACAAGGAATTCCGCCTGCCCAGGCAGCAACAGACAGCGGTTTTTCAGATCAGAGTCATTTTTCAAGATATTTTAAGCATTTGATTGGTGTGACACCAAAACAGTATATGGATATTTTTCATCAGGAGGGATTAAATGCATAAAGGGATAAATGGAAAAGTAAGAGGACACATTGGAGCGATTTTTACAGTAGGCGTATGGGGGACAACGTTTATCTCCTCCAAGCTTTTACTCGCGGAATTTACTCCGTTTCAGTTATTATTCTCCAGATTTTTATTAGGGTATCTTTTTCTATGGCTGATTTGCCCCAAAGTATTGAAGCCTCAAGGGAAAAAAGAGGAAGGGATTTTTGCTTTGGCCGGACTGCTGGGGATTACATCGTATTATTTTGTGGAAAACATTGCGTTGACTTATACAAATGCTTCTAACGTAGGCGTAGTTGTTTCGTTGGCCCCTTTTTTCACAGTATTACTTGCAAAATGGCTGACTGCGGAAAAGCAAGTGAATGGTTATTTTTATGTGGGCTTAGTAGTGGCTTTATCAGGTATTGCTATTATTAGCTTTGGTAGCTTTTCCGAGTTGAAAATACACCCTGTTGGCGATTTTTTAGGAATTTTAGCAGCATTTATCTGGGCAGCATATTCGCTCTTATCCAGAAAAATCAGTGAATTTGGACATAACTTATTGTTGGCGACACGCCGGACTCTTTTTTACGGACTTCTTTTTATGCTGCCGATTCTTCTTTTTTCAAAAGAATCTTTTCCTCGGATTTCTGAATGGTCTAGCGATGCGGTACTCAATATCCTATTTCTGGGGATTGGTGCTTCTGCAATATGCTTTGTCACATGGAACTACAGCGTCAGTGTGTTGGGTGCAGTGCAGGCAAGTATGTATATCTATGCTGTTCCAGCCATTACAGTGATAACTTCTGTTCTGTTTCTAAAAGAAAGCTTTACACCGGCAGTGGCACTGGGTACGTTTTTGACAACAGCAGGATTGTTTCTTTCCGAGAAGTCATCCAGCAAAGAAATCGAGTATGATTAAAATCGGGCTGTATACGCCTCGTAACGAAATTCTACTGGGTTCTGTTCCAGTTGCTTATGCTGTTAGGAGATACTATTCTTTGTGCTCAGCGAGGCTCCTTAGAGAAAGTGATTTTAACAATTTCAGTTCTATTTCAGTTGCAGCTGGTAGTTAAAAGTTCCCGTAGAAGTCAACCCAGCCCAAACAAAAAAACCTGTTTCCGTATCGGAAACAGGTTTTGAATTATAATCTATTAAACACGCTCGATTTTACCAGATTTCAAAGCACGAGTTGACACCCAAACTTTTTTAGGTTTACCATCTACTAATACACGAACTTTTTGTAGATTTGGTTTAATAGTACGTTTTGTTGCGTTCAAAGCATGAGAACGGTTATTTCCGCTGCTTGTTTTACGACCAGTAAAGTAACATACTTTTGCCATTGTTAATTTCCTCCTTTGCTTTGATCTTGGAGCGATAGTCTTCTGCTCATACCAGACTAATTTATCATATTCAGATTAATTTTGCAAGAAAATTTTTGTTTTTACAGGTCTTTCCTGAAAATTTCCATGAGAACAACTGATGTACACTGAGGTAAAAGCATCCTATTTTGAGAAACAAGGTTGAAATCACAGGGGTTAGCGGCGGGCGTACTTGACTCTATTAGATGGTATCCTGTTTTAATGTGTTTCCTGATAGGTGAATGTGCCATAGGCCGTCTAAAATAATAGTGACATATTGACTTATTTATTCTAATGACGAATGTTTATTTTTGTATAAAGCCGAGCGCTTTCCCTCGATTCTTGGATTTCCTTTCTTTTCATTAACCTTCAGCTATGTTAGAATGTTAAGGAAGAAAATAGGGCAAGTATGCTCTTATAAGGAGGCTTTTCATCAATGGCTGTAAAAATCAAAACATCAGCAGGTACCATTGAGATTACCAATGAGGTGATTGCCACTGTGGTTGGTGGTGCCGCTACAGATATTTACGGAATCGTCGGCATGGCTAGTAAAAATCAAATTAAAGATAATCTGAATGAGATTTTACGTAGAGAAAACTATTCGAAGGGCGTTGTGGTCCGTCAGGAAGAAAATGGCGTGGCTGTCGATGTTTATACAATCGTAAGCTACGGTACGAAAATTTCTGAGGTTTCCCGCAATGTGCAGGAAAAAGTAATGTATAATCTTGAAACATTACTGGGAGTTACTGCAAATTCTGTCAATGTGTTTGTGCAAGGGGTTCGTGTGCTGCCAGACTAGGACAGCCTGCTGCCGGAAATGAGCAGCAGCTCAATAGACCTGCAGTGATCTAAAGGAGGATATTTTAGGTGAATGTAACAGAAATCAGCGCAAGTCAGTTCCAAGAAATGGTTCAGGCAGGTGCTTCTCGTCTGCACGTAAATGCAGAGTATGTCAACTCGTTGAATGTTTTCCCTGTGCCGGACGGCGATACAGGAACAAATATGAATTTATCGATGACCAGCGGTGCAAAGGCAGTGTCCGATTCTCCCTCTGAGAAAGTTGGGGAATTAGCAACTGCGTTATCTAAAGGTTTGCTGATGGGAGCCCGGGGAAATTCCGGTGTTATTCTGTCGCAATTATTCAGAGGCTTTTCAAAGCATATTCCAGATGTTGTAACCTTGAATGCCAAGGACTTGGCAGCAGCTCTTACACATGGAGTGGAAACAGCCTATAAAGCGGTAATGAAGCCAGTCGAAGGAACTATTCTGACGGTTTCCCGTGAAGCAGCGCGTTCTGGTGAACGCAAAGCAAAGGAATCAGATGACTGTATTGAAGTAATGGAGGCTGTAGTTAAGGGAGCCAAGCGTGCCCTTGATAAGACGCCGGATTTACTTCCTGTACTAAAAGAGGTCGGTGTAGTCGACAGCGGCGGCCAAGGTCTACTGTTTATTTATGAAGGTTTTTTAGACGCTCTTTCCGGTAATTATGACCCAGCAGCAGTTTATGAACCGACACCAGGTGAAATGGATGAGATGGTGAATGCAGAGCATCACCGCAGTGTGCAAGGACAGCTGTCAACAGAGGATATTACGTTTGGTTATTGTACCGAAATCATGGTTCAGATTGGTGAAGGACCAACTGTAGACAGCAACTTTGACTACGATACATTTAGAAATTATCTGGATGGTCTGGGAGACTCGCTGTTAGTAGTCAACGATGATGAAATCATCAAGGTTCATGTTCACACGGAACACCCTGGTGAAGTAATGAATTACGGACAAAAATTTGGTTCTCTGGTAAAAGTAAAGGTTGACAACATGCGCCTGCAACATGAAACAATTCTTGAGCATGACCAGCAGGGAACTGCTGCTCCTGTGAAAAAAGCCCGTGTTCCATACGCAGTGATTGCAATTGCTGCTGGATCAGGTGTACAAGAGTTATTCAGAAGTTTAGGTGCCAGCTACATTATCAGCGGCGGACAGACAATGAATCCAAGTACAGAAGATATCCTTAAAGCGGTGAAAGAAGTCAATGCCGACAAGGTAGTCATTCTGCCAAACAATAAAAACATCTTCATGGCTGCAGACCAGGCAGCTGAGGTGGCAGATATTCCAGTCGTTGTTGTACCATCTAAAACAATCTCTCAAGGCATGACTGCGATGCTGGCCTTTAATGAACAGCAAACACTTGAGGAAAACAAAGCAAGCATGACTGCGATGCTGGATAGTGTTGTCAGCGGACAAGTAACGACAGCAGTTCGTGATACAACAATAGATCATGTTGAAATCAAAAAAGATGATTATCTGGGAATGGTTGACGGCAAGATAGTGATTTCTGAGCCGGATATGTATACTGCCTCTTTAGATACATTGAAGCGTATGGTGGATGAGGATACAGAAATTGTAACAATCATCATCGGTGAAGGCGGAACTGCCGCAGAAGCTGAAAAACTTGCTGCCGACTTGACCACTGAGTATGAAGATTTAGAAACAGAAATTCACGAAGGAAATCAGCCGGTTTATCCGTACCTGTTTTCAGCTGAATGATTGAGTACATCTGTGAGTAAAAATTGTTTAAAATAACCGTTTTACTCGTACAATTATAAAGAGCCTGCGATTGGGACAGAAGTGATTCGCTTCAGGAGACAAGAAGAATTCTACAAGACTTCTTGTCTTAGCGGCTGCTTCTGTCCTATTCTTTATTTTATTGGTAAAGGGAGTATAAACTACTTATAGTTATAAAATCGGTAATATCAAGGAGAAATAAGGGAGTATTTAGCGAATATCCAGCTTCATGAGCAAGCACTTTTCGGCAATGAGCCGAGCTGGTAGCATGCATGGTAAGGAGTATTATGGAACTGGATCCTGCCAATTGCTCAAGAGCTGAACAAACTCCTGCAGATTTTCTAGTTGATTCAAGTAGTGTACGGACAGTTGGGGTTAATGACAGTAGCTGTCGTTTTTACTGATATTTAAGAAGAGTAAATGAGTGATACATAGAGAGACAAACATAATGAGAAAGGAGGCGTGATGATGAAGCTAACAGATCCTCTTCATACTCTTTCAGGCGTAGGGCCGAAAAGAGCTGAGGCATTTAGTGAGCTGGGCATTTATACGGTGCTGGATTTGCTTACCTACTATCCCTTCCGATATGAAGATATTCAGGAGAAGGAAATAGAAGAAATACAAGATCAGGAAAAAGTTACATTAAAAGGGTTAGTTGTTTCAGAGCCTGTTCTCAGTCGCTACGGCTATAAAAAAAGCCGGCTGAATTTTCGAATCATGCAGGATCATGCGGTGATTAATGTGTCCTTCTTTAATCAGCCCTATTTAAAAGACAAAATCATTTTGTCAGAGGAAATTGCTGTTTACGGGAAGTGGGATGCCAAAAGAAAAGCGCTAAATGGCATGAAGATTCTTGCTTCTAAAAATGAAGGCGAAGATTTTGCGCCTATTTATCATGTGAATAAACGTGTTCGCCAAAGCAGTCTGATTCAGCTGATACGCACTGGATTTGATACATATGGTCATCTAGTGGAAGAGACTCTGCCGCTGGAGCTGATGCAGAAATATCGTTTGATGGATCGTCAGGAAGCAATGTTTGCTATGCATTTTCCGAAAAATCCGGAAGAAAGTCATTTAGCCAAGCGGCGGATGGTCTTTGAAGAATTTTTGCTTTTTCAGCTGAAGATGCAGGGGCTGAAGAAGCAGGAGAAGGCAGAAAAAAACGGTTTAGCTATTCAATATGACGTGCAGCGGTTAAAGGCTTTTACTAAAAGGCTGCCTTTTGAGTTGACGCAGGCGCAGAAGAAAGTAACCAATGAAATCTGTCGGGATTTGATGAGTCCTCAACATATGCAGCGGCTGCTGCAAGGGGATGTTGGGAGCGGGAAAACCGTTGTTGCAGCTATTGCGCTGTATGCTGTGATGACGGCTGGTTTCCAAGGTGCCCTGATGGTTCCAACAGAAATTTTAGCTCAGCAGCATATGGAAAGCCTTCAGCAGCTCTTTGACCCATTAGAGGTTCGTACAGCACTTCTGACAGGTTCGACCCGGGCGAAGGAACGTCGGGAGATTTTAGAGCAGCTGGCTTCTGGAGAAATTGATGTGATTATTGGTACTCATGCCTTGATTCAGGATGATGTGGTTTTTCGACGTCTTGGACTTGTTATTACAGATGAACAGCACCGCTTTGGTGTGAATCAGCGGAAAATTTTAAGGGAAAAAGGACAAAAGCCGGATGTTCTGTTTATGACAGCTACGCCAATCCCAAGAACGTTAGCAATTACTGCTTACGGAGAAATGGATGTTTCGATTATTGATGAGATGCCGGCTGGCCGGATTCCCATAGAGACCCGCTGGATACGTCCGCCTCAGCTGGATACAGTGTTGGAATGGACGACAAAAGAGCTGGCCCGTGGACATCAGGCATATGTAATTTGTCCGCTAATTGAGGAATCTGAGGCATTAGACGTTAAAAATGCAACAGAAATTTTTGAACATATGTCGGAATTTTTTAGCCCTGACTATCAAGTAGGACTGCTTCACGGAAAAATGAAAAATCAGGAAAAAGATGAGATTATGCAGCAGTTTAAAGAGAATAAGCTGCAACTGCTCGTGTCCACAACCGTAATTGAAGTGGGAGTCAATGTTCCAAACGCAACAATTATGCTGATTATGGATGCGGACCGTTTTGGATTGGCTCAGCTTCATCAGCTTAGAGGTCGTGTTGGTCGTGGCTCAGAAGCCTCTTATTGTATTTTGGTTGCCAATCCTAAAAATGAGATGGGAATTGAGCGAATGAAGATTATGACGGAAACAAACAATGGATTTGTTCTTAGTGAGAAAGATTTGGAGCTTAGAGGGCCTGGAGAAGTCTTTGGTGCCCGCCAATCAGGCTTGCCCGAGTTTGCAATTGGCGATATCGTGACAGACTTTAATATTCTGGAAGCAGCCCGTCAGGAAGCCAGCTTAATCTGGAAGAAAAAGCAATGGTGGCTGCTTCCCGACTATAGGGATTTGGCTGAGGAGGTTCAGCCCGCTGAAGGAGAGCATCAGTATTTTGATTAGCAGAAAATATGCTATACTTAATTAGATTGAGCAAAGAAATAGGAGGAATCATTTATGAGAATCGCCGTTGATGCGATGGGTGGAGATAATGCACCTCAAGCAATCGTTGAAGGTGTGATGCTGGCAAAGAAAGATTTTCCAGATATTGAGTTTTTACTTTATGGTAAAGAAGAAGCAATCAGAGAATATGTAACAGATGAAAAAAATATTACGATTATTCATACAGATGAAAAAATAGCGAGTGATGACGAACCAGTCAAAGCAATTCGCCGTAAAAAAACGGCTTCTATGGTTCTAGCGGCTCAGGCAGTAAAAGAAGGTCAAGCAGATGCAGTATTCTCAGCAGGAAATACAGGTGCCTTGCTGGCGGCAGGCTTGTTTATTGTCGGACGGATTAAAAATGTGGAGCGTCCGGGCTTGATGTCTACGCTACCTGTATTAGGTCAGCCAAATGGCGGTTTTGATATGCTGGATTTAGGTGCGAATGCCGATAATAAGCCGGAGCATCTTGTGCAGTATGCAGTGCTGGGCTCATTTTATGCAAGTCGAGTTCGTGGAATTCAAAGTCCTAAAGTTGGTCTGTTGAATAATGGAACAGAAGAAAATAAGGGGAGTGAGCTAACTAAGAAATCATTTGAGCTGCTGTCTGAAAATAAAACGATTAATTTTATTGGTAATGTAGAAGCTAGAGATTTACTGAATGGACCTGCGGATGTTGTTGTGACAGACGGGTTTACCGGGAATGCAGTACTGAAGTCAATAGAAGGCACAGCGCTGAACATGATGTCGTTGTTAAAAACTTCAATTTTAGCAGAAGGTGTTAAGGGTAAGATGGGTGCCTTGATGCTGAAAAATGCCTTAAAGGGTATGAAAGAAGAGATGGATTATTCCAAGCATGGGGGTGCGGTTCTTTTTGGACTGAAAGCTCCAGTTGTTAAAACGCATGGTGCTACAGGGCCGGAAGCGGTTCGTTATACGATTCGCCAAATTCGGACAATGCTGATTACGGATGTTGTTGCTCAGCTAGTGGAATATTACGAAGGCAAGTAGGTAAAAACAGCGTTCTAATGCTGATTTTTGCAGTTGAATTGCAACTCAACTGTAATAAAATTGAAAAAAATGTAGACAAATGATAAATTTCTGAGTAAAATGTACCATAGTGCTTAAGACTTTTAAAGATTAATGTTTGTTAAAGCAGTGGAGGTGAAAGCAGTTGACTCGTGAAGAAGTATTAAAAAAAGTAGCGACGATTATCTCAAATCACTTTGATGTTGATGCAGAGAATGTGACAGATCAACTGAATATTAAAGATGACCTGAATGCAGATTCAATCAGTGTGATGGAATTTGTTTTAGAGTTGGAAGATGAATTCGGAACAGAAATTTCTGATGAAGATGCAGAGCAAATTGAAACCGTGGGTGCCGCTGTAGATTATATTGTCAATCATCTATAATTGATAAAATAGAGCAGGCTGGAAATAGGTTAAGAATTTCGCAAATACTGAGCTTTGCTGAGTGCTTCTTGTCAAATGGTTAGTATGGGATACTTGGCTTACCCAGTTATGTATTCGTGAATAAAGAGCAGGACGTAATCCTTTGTGGTTACAGTCCTGCTCTTTGCTTTTTTAGTTAGAACGATTCAGCAGCTGTTTTTTCATAAGTATTGCGGACAGTTTAAGTGACAACCTTTCAATATTCCATCAAAAAAAGTATAATAGAGAAGGTTGCAAATAATTTTAAAGGAATGTGGAGAATGAACAATCAGTTAACAGTTGAATTGAAAGAGCGTTACGGCATTGTTTTCCATGATGTCAATTTATTAGAGCAGGCTTTTACCCATTCATCCTATGTGAATGAGCATCGATATATGAAGCTTTCCGACAACGAACGTCTGGAATTCCTAGGGGACGCAGTCCTTGAGTTATTGGTCTCACAATATTTGTACAATAGCTTTCCAGAGCTTTCTGAAGGGAAACTAACAAAAATGCGGGCAGCAATTGTCCGTGAAGATAGCTTATCCAAATTCGCAAAGGAATGTCACTTTGATACCTATGTTCTTTTAGGTAAAGGTGAAGAAAATTCAAGCGGCAGAGAGCGCCCGGCATTGCTTTGTGATGTATTCGAAGCATTTTTAGGTGCGTTATATCTGGATCAGGATTTGGAAGCAGTTAGGGAATTTGCAGCCAAAGTTATCTTCCCGAAAATCGATGCAGGTGCTTTTTCACATGAGATGGATCATAAAACCCGGCTGCAGGAGGTTTTGCAGCGTCAGGGAGATGTGACGATTGACTATCGTCTAGTGAAGGAGGAGGGCCCGGCTCATGAACGTGTCTTCCATATCGAGGTTTTCCTAAATGATCAACTGATTGGAACAGGTCAAGGGAAATCGAAAAAACTAGCGGAGCAGGATGCGGCCGAAAGAGCATTGAAGGAATACTCTGAATAACAGAAGCAGCTGTAAAATATGAATCAATGAATTTTAAATGAGCTGACTGCCAGCGGCTTACTTAAAATTTATTGATTTGTTCAAAGTTTGACAGCTTGCTCAGCTTTTACATTATCCAGCTTCAAAAGTCAGCCCACTGCGGCAATAAGAGAAACTCTATCTGATGCTGAAGGGCATCATCGTCTAGTTTCCTACATTGCTCGTGGACTACCCGACTTTTTTAGCTTTTACTACTTGGAAGGAGCATGTACTCTTGTTTTTAAAACGAATCGAGATCGCGGGATTCAAATCCTTTGCCGATCGGACAGTAATAGAATTTGAAAACGGCGTGACAGCAGTTGTCGGACCGAACGGCAGCGGCAAGAGCAACATCACGGAAGCTGTCCGGTGGGTTTTGGGTGAGCAGTCAGCCAAGAGTCTGCGGGGCGGTAAGATGCCGGATATTATTTTTGCCGGTTCGGAAGGCAGAAAGCCGTTAAACATTGCAGAAGTAACAGTGGTTCTTGATAATAGAGACCATTATTTACCCTTGGATTTTTCTGAAATAAGCGTAACGCGACGTTATCGCCGGACGGGGGAAAGTGATTTCTTTATCAATAAGCAGGCATGCCGCTTAAAAGACATTCAGGACTTATTTATGGACTCCGGTTTAGGAAAGGAATCTTTCTCGATTATTTCTCAAGGGAAGGTCGAAGCGATTTTCAACAGTAAGCCAGAAGACCGCCGCGGTATTTTTGAAGAGGCTGCTGGCGTGTTGAAGTACAAGCAGCGGAAAAAAAAGGCTGAACAAAAATTATTTGAAACAGAAGATAATCTAAATCGTGTTCAGGATATTATTTATGAATTGGAAGATCAGCTGACTCCTCTTGCTGCGCAAAGCGAAGCAGCTAAGGAGTTTTTAGCGCTGAAAAAAACACTGACGGAAATTGATGTCAGCTTAACTGTCTCTGAAATTGAAGAAACCAAGGCTGTCTGGGAAGGCAAAGCCAAAGAGCTGGCAGATGTAGAAGCCGGATTAGCTGAAATCAGTCAGCGGATTCATCATTCAGAAGGGAAACTGCTTCAATTGAGAAGTCAGAGAAACCGTCTGGACGAACAGCTGGAACAACAACAGCAGCAGCTTTTAAAAATTACCGAAGCTTTGAAGCAGACAGAAGGTCAGAAACAGGTACTGATTGAACGGTCTAAGCATACATTGAAGACCACTAGTGAGTACCAGGAGTCCTTGGAAGAAACGGCAGAAAAGATTCAGCAGTTTCGTGAAGAGCTCCAAAAGTTGAAAGAAAAAAGAAATATAAAACAGCAGGAGCAGCAGGAGCTGACTATCGAAATAGAAAAAGCGGAGCAGGAAGTCGAGAAGTACAGCAAATCTTCAAAAGAATTGCTGGAAGAATTGCGTAGCGAATATGTAGAGGTCATGCAGTCCCAGGCAAACACAACGAATGACTTGAAGTATTTGGAGCGCCAGTATCAGCAGGAAACAGCTAAAAATCAGCAAGCTGTGGAAAAACATGAATCACTGGAAGCACAGCTTACCGCAGCTTCTAATGAGCAGGAAGTACTTATTGAACAGTTGGCAGAATCAGAAGCACAGCTGGAGCAGCAGCGTTCAGAATATACAGCTGCGAGAAAGCAGCAGGAGCAGGAACAGCAGGAGCTGGGAACCAGACAGAAGCAAATGTATCAGATGATGAATCAGGTGCAGCAGGTGAAGGCTCGCCGAAAGAGTCTACAGGAAATTCAGGAGAATTATGCTGGCTTTTATCAAGGCGTTCGAGCAGTTCTGAAGCAAAAGAATCAGCTGAATGGGATTGTCGGGGCTGTAGCTGAGCTGATTGAAGTACCTAAAGAGTACGCACTAGCAGTGGAAACTGCTCTGGGGGGGGCTGCCCAAAACGTTATTGTTGAAAATGAAACCGATGGCCGGGCTGCGATTACCTTTTTGAAGCAGCAGCATAGCGGACGTGCCACTTTTTTGCCGCTGACAACAATTAAACCGAGACAAATGTCTGCAGCAGTCCGCGAAAAAATAGATAGTATAGAAGGATTTCTAGGAATTGCCAGTGAACGTGTTCAATATCCAGAGAAGATTAGTCCAGTTATTCAAAATTTGCTAGGTGTTACTATTCTTGCCGCAAATTTGGAAAGTGCCAATCGCTTAGCTAAGCTGGTTCATTATCAGTATCGTGTAGTTTCACTTGACGGAGATGTTATGAACCCCGGCGGTTCAATGACTGGAGGAGCAACCAAAAAGGGAAATCAGGGAAGTCTGTTTTCTCAAACTCAAGAGCTTCAGGCGTTAACTGAGCAGCAGAAGCGCTTAGAACAGCAGCTTGCTGATAGTGAAGCATTGGTTCAGCAGTTGACAGAAAAAGTCAAAGGAACGACAGAGCGATTGGAACTGCTGCGTTCAGCTGGAGAAAAAAGCCGATTGAACCAGCAGGAGCTGGAAAACAAACGGGCGAATAAAGAAGAAACAGTCAACCGCCTGACTAAGGAAAAACGACTGTTTGAGTTTGAAAGCCGGGAGTTGCACCAGTTCTTAGAGGAATATCAGGAAAAACATCAAGAGCTTGAACAGCGGCAGCAGGAGCTGACAGGTGAAAAAGAACGCCTTGATCAGGAAATGAAGCAGATTGATCAGGAAGCCAGTCAGATGGAAACCTATAAGGCTAATGCTCAGGAACGTCTAAATCGGATTCAGGCAGAACAGGCAGTTGTCGGTGAACAGCTGACGCATTTGCAGGAACAAACATCGGACAAGCAGGCACAGCTGGATGAAATGCTTTTGCGGGAAAGCGGCTTGAAACAGCAGCTGCAGCAGCTGAGTAATCATTCTACTGACCATCAGGTAACCGAAGGCAGTTTAGAAGTGCAGTTGGAACAGCTGGCAGCGAAAAGAGCTGATCTGGAAACAAGTATTCAGGACGGGAAAATAAAACGTCAGGGACTGCAGGATCAGGTAGACGCTTTGGACAATAGTTTAACAGAAGAACACAAGCTGCAGCAGCAGACCTTAACGAATCAAACACAGATAGAAGTTACTAAGAATCGTTCTGAGATTAAGCTGGATAATGCTCTGCAGTATCTACAGGAAGAATATAATATGACCTATGAAAAGGCTGTAATGGACTACCAGCTGACAATGGCTGCTGAAATGGCTAAAACTGAGGTTCGACGGTTGAAGCAGGCAATTGATCGACTAGGACCAGTCAATTTGAATGCGATTGAGCAGTATGAGCAAGTAAACGAACGTCATGAGTTCCTGGCAACACAGCGGGACGATTTACTGGATGCGAAGGATCAGCTCTTTGAAACAATGGAGGAGATGGATCAGGAAGTGAAGCTTCGTTTCAGTGAAGTTTTTGAAGCAATTCGTGCTCAGTTTAAGGTTGTCTTTCCGAATATGTTTGGTGGTGGACGAGCCGAGCTGGTTTTGACCAATCCAGATGATTTGTTAAATACAGGGATTGAAATTGAAGCGCAGCCGCCAGGTAAAAAACTGCAAAGCCTGAGTTTACTTTCCGGCGGTGAGCGGGCGTTGACAGCCATTGCGCTGCTGTTCTCAATTATTCGTGTTCGACCAGTTCCCTTCTGTATTCTGGATGAGGTTGAGGCAGCATTGGATGATGCCAATGTTTCCCGCTTTGGTCATTACCTTAGTGATTTTGAAGACGAAACACAGTTTATAGTGGTTACCCACCGAAAAGGAACAATGGAGGCTGCGGATGTACTGTATGGTGTAACAATGCAGGAGTCAGGTGTCTCTAAGATAGTTTCGGTTCGTTTGGAGGATGTAAAAGAAGGCGGAGCAATCTCCACCAGTGCATAGAAAGCAGGAGGAAATGAAATGATCAAACTGATTGCCATTGATTTGGATGGAACACTGCTGAATAGCCAAAAGCAAATTAGCGCAGAAGATAAAAAAATCCTGCAGCAGGCAAAAGCACAAGGGATAAAGGTTGTCCTTTGCACAGGCCGTCCTTTGGCTGGTATTGAAATTTATTTGGAAGAGCTGGCTTTAACAGAGCCGGGAGATTATAGTATTACCTTTAACGGAGGATTAGTTCAAAAGAATGATACGGGTGAAATCATTGAAAAGGCATTGATGCCTTTGGAGAATATTCATGAGCTTCATGAATTGGCAGTAGCATTAAATGTCCCATTAGACGTTCTGTCTGACGGAACAGTTCTTCAACTGCCTACGTCATCTGAGTACACGTCTATTTACGGACAGTTGAACAATTTATTGACTTTTGAACCGACGAAGCTGGAACAAATGACTACAGATCGGATTTATAATAAGGCAGTTGTGGCAATTGATGCAGATTATCTGGATGAACGGATTAAAGAAATTCCAGCGGCATTTTACGAGCGGTATGAAGTGATTAAAACCCGTAGTAATTTATTGGAATTTATGCCAAAAGGCATTACAAAGGCGTATGGAATTTCACTGCTAGCTAGAGATTTGACTATTTCCCAAGAAGAAGTTATGGCAATTGGTGATGAAGAAAACGATTTGCCAATGATTGAATATGCCGGAATTGGCGTGGCAATGGAAAATGCTGTACCAATGGTTAAAGCTGCAGCAGATGTAGTAACCAAAACAAACGATCAGGCCGGTGTAGCCTATGCCGTGCAGAAATATGTGCTGGATGCACTGAAGGGAGCAGAGTGATGGGATTTTTTGATAAGATAAAAAACGCTTTTAAAGCGGATAAAAAGGCCGAGCAGGAGCAAGAAGAGCTAAAAGAAGAAGTTCAGGCCGAACCAGAACAACCAGAATCAGTGGAAACTGTCCCGACGGCGGATGGACATACTGAAAATACAGCTGATCATCAGTTATCTGAACCCGATGAATCTGTTGCACAGCCGATATCAGAAGAGCCTGCGCCTTTTACTGAACCAGTAGCTGAAGTAGAGGAAAAAGAAGAAATTCAGGTTCAGAAGAAATATGAAAAAGGACTGGAAAAAACCAGAAAAACTTTTTCTCAGCGCTTCAATGAGCTGATGGCAAATTTCCGTAGTGTGGATGAAGATTTCTTTGAAGAATTGGAAGAGACACTAATCGGTGCTGATGTCGGTTTTGAGACAGCGATTAAAATTACTGAAGAGCTGCGTCAGGAAGTAAAACTGCGCAATGCGAAGAAAACGGCAGAAGTACAAAATACAATCATTGAAAAAATGGTAAACCTGTATGAAGCTGAGGGTGTCGATGAGAACAATGCCCTGAATATTCAGGCAGGCGGGCTAACTGTTATTCTTTTTGTAGGAGTGAATGGTGTTGGTAAGACAACCAGTATTGGTAAGCTGGCCCATGAATTTAAGGAAGACGGTAAAAAAGTTCTGTTGGCAGCTGCCGATACTTTTCGGGCCGGCGCCATTGATCAACTTGTTGTTTGGGGCGAACGGGCCGGAGTAGAAGTCGTTCGCGGCAATGCCGGCGGCGATCCAGCGGCAGTTGTCTTTGATGCAGTCGCCCGAGCAAAAGCAGAAAACGCCGATATCCTACTGGTTGATACAGCGGGTCGCTTGCAGAACAAAGTTAATCTGATGAACGAGCTGGAAAAAATCAAGCGGGTCATTCAGCGGGAAATCCCTAATGCCCCTCATGAAGTTTTATTAGTAGTCGATGCAACAACTGGACAGAACGCAATGGCACAAGCCAAACAGTTCAAAGAAACAACAGATGTTACTGGACTGGTGCTGACCAAGCTGGACGGTACCGCCAAGGGTGGGATTGTTCTGGCAATCCGTAACGAACTTCATCTACCAGTAAAACTGGTCGGTTTAGGAGAAGGCATCAACGACCTAGAACCATTTGATGCTAATGATTTTGCCTTAGGTTTGTTTAAGGGCTTGTTGAAGGAAGAATAGAAGAGAGATGGAAAGGGAGTGGGACAATAATCAGATTTTCTTCTGACTATTGTCCCGCTCTCTTTTTAGTACAAAAAAATTTTCATATTATGAAAACTGCAGACTGTAGACAACGGCCTAAAAGGGATGACGTCAACAATTTCTTCTTTTAAGCAATGTTAACAGCAAGTTATTTTACATGTGAACTTAGTAAATAACCAGCCCTAACAAGCCTGAAATCACCATCAGAGTAATGGGGTTGAGCTTGTATTTTCGGATGCAGAATAGGGAGCCGCAAAACAAAATGACTGCCGCGAAATCAATATCCTTTAGCCAATCAATCTCCTGATAAGTAGAGGTGCCGAAAAAAGTCAGTAAAGCAATTGTGGCGGCTGCAGCGATAATGAGACCTAGCGAGGATGCCTTCAAGCCGTTCAATATGCTGAGGACATAGGAGGAGCTGCCGTATTTTTTGAAAAATTCATAAAGGACAAGAGAGATTACGATTCCTGAAATGACTGTACTAACAGTGGCAATGATGGCTCCGGGAATGCCGGCAATCTGAATGCCGACAAAGGTTGAGGTATTAACTGCCAGTGGCCCCGGCGTCATTTGTGAAATAGTAATAATATCAGTAAATACACGCTCACTAATCCAGCCTTGTTGAAAAACCACTTGTTCCTGAATAAGCGGGATAATAGCATAACCGCCGCCAATACTGAAAAGACCGATGTTAAAGAAAATCCAAAATAATTGAGCAAGCATCAGAAATCCTCCTTTTTAGTTCTATTGCTGCGGATGAAGAGGTTTATTACACAGAGGATACAGCTGACAATCAGTATCAAAATAACGTTGCTGTTGAAAAAGAATGAGGCGATAAAAGCCCCTGGAACTAGTAAAGTCAAAAGTGTCGAACGTTCCTTTCGAATCATCTGATACATATCAATAACTAAATCAATGATCAAGGCAGTAACACAAGCCTGCATGCCCTTTAAAACTGCTGCAACGTATAGATTAGCAGAAAATTCGATGTACCATCCGGAAATAAAGCTTAAGATGACGATAGGTGGAATCAATGCAGCTACGGCACTAATAAGCACACCGAAAAAACCGGCTGTTCGTTTTCCAGCCAAAATACTTAAATTTACAGCGATAGCTCCGGGAGAGGATTGAGCAATGGCTGCCATTTCCATCAGCTCTTCTTCTGTAAATAACTGTTTTTCTTTTACAAAGTATTTTTTTATCATGGGAACAACAACATAGCCTCCTCCGAAAGTGAAGGTACTGATAAATAAATTGACATAACAGAGCCATAGATATAACTTCAAATTTTTAGTCATAGAATGCCCCTTTCTTTAAAACGTATACCCTTTATTATATTGATTGAATAGACATTTGTGAAATGCTAAAATATGATAGTTGGCATGAATTTTATTCATGTTTTAAAAAGGAGCTGATCGTATGAATTTAAGAAAGTATCTTATTTTTCAGGAAGTAGCTAAGACTGAAAATTTTACTAAAGCTGCCGGCAATTTATTTATTACTCAGTCGGCGGTTTCTCATGCAGTGAAGGAATTGGAAGAACAGGCTGGGACACAGCTATTTGAACGGCTTCATAAGAGTGTGAGGCTGACTAGTGCGGGCGAACTGCTGCTAAGTGAGGTTCTGCCGGTTTTAGAAGAATATAAAAAGCTTGAGCGACGGGTGCAGACTATTGAAAAAGAGGCTCCGATTCAGATTGCTTCGTGTATTACGATTGCCCAAATATGGCTGCCGGCAATTATTCAAGACTTTCAAAGAAAGTATCCTAAAACTCCGGTAAAAGTCATGGTTAACAGTGCGGAAAAATCACTAGCGCTATTAAAGCAGGGGAAAGCAGATATCGCTTTTTTAGAAGGAGATGTGTTGGAGCCGAATATTCTGACCAAGAAATTTGCTTCTTATGACATCTGGGCAGTGCGGGCGCCTGATGGTCAAAAAGTACGCAGCATGACTATAAAACAATTGCTGGAAGAGAAACTGTTGTTGAGAGAGCGGGGAAGTGCTGTCAGAGAGATATTAGAATCAACAGTTACTCTAGCCGGCTATCAAGTAATTCCACAGTGGACAAGCGTGGATTCTCAGACATTGATTGAAGCCGCCAAAGCTGGTTTGGGCATTAGTATTCTGCCAAAGGTTTTAGTAGAGTCAGAGCTTGCTGCTGGCAGACTGGAACAAATTAAACTATCTGACGTACACTTAACAAACGATTTAACAGTTGCCTTGAATAAAAATAAGTATCGAAACCAAGCACTGCAGTATTTGTGGACGATAGCTAGTCAGTCAGAAAAGCATAAATCACTTTTATAGATGAAAATAATAACAGCCCTGAAAGCGGAAGGCTTTCAGGGCTGTTGTTTGATTACTTTACTTTAGCTTAACTGTACCAATTTCTGAACCTTCAGAAGCCGTACCAGTTTTACTTAGTGTGACGGTGTTAACGACTTCCATATTTGTGACAGCAACAATAATATCTGTTTCTTTTCCTGCTGCTTTGATTTGATCGAAATCAACATCTGCCAACAGCGTTTGTGGTGTCACCTGCTGATCAACAGCAACTTTAACTGTAAATGGTGCGCCATTTAACTCTACAGTATCCAAACCGATATGAACCAAGACCTCTAATCCAGTATCAGTTAAAATACCAATCGCATGTTTTGTATCAAAGATATTTGTAATTTTTCCGTTGACTGGAGAATACACTTTTCCATTAACTGGCTTGACTGCGAAACCGTCACCCATCATTTTCTGAGAAAATACCGGATCATTAACCGCAGTGATTGGAAGGACCTCTCCTTGTGCTGGTGCAAATAGAGCTTCTGCTTTTGCAGCTGTTGAAGCAGTAGTTTCTGTAGTTGTTCCAGCAAAGCTTTGAGGAACGTTTCCAGCCATCGCCATTTCATCGGCATAAAGCTCGCCAGTTGCTTCGTCTACTGGATCAACTTTATTGAAGATACCCTGACGACGGAAGACAACTGTTAGAACAAACGGGATGACGATTGCCATCAGCATTGCTGCTGCAAATGCCAGCCAGTCCTGTGCTCGAATAGCTAAAATACCCGGCAGTCCGCCGACGCCAATTGCATTTGCTCGTACACCCATTAATGTTGCAAACATACCAGCTAAGCCGGAACCAATCATCGCGGCAACAAATGGGTAGACATATTTTAGGTTAATACCAAACATTGCTGGTTCTGTGACTCCAAGATAACAAGAGATCATAGAAGGAATAGAGACCTGTTCTTCTTTTTTATTGCCGCGGTGCAGGAAGATAATTCCCAAAACGGCAGATCCTTGTGCGATATTAGAAAGAGCAATCATCGGCCATAGATTTGTAGATTGAAAATCTGCAATCAGCTGAGTATCGATTGCGTTGGTCATATGATGAAGACCAGTTATAACCAATGGTGCATATAGGAAGCCGAAGACCGCGCCAAACAGCCAGTTTAGGGCAGAAGTCAGACCTGTATTCACAATATTGGAGATAAAATTACCAATGGTCCAGCCAATAGGGCCTAAAATGACATGAGCGGCAAAAATAGTAGGCAACAGAGCGAAAAACGGTACAAAAATCATTGAGATTGCCTGTGGTATGTGCTTACGGAAGAATATCTCTAGATAAGCCAGCATGAATCCGGCCAGCATAGCTGGAATAACTTGAGCCTGATAACCAATCATGTCTATTTGTGCAAAACCAAAATCCCAAAACTTGGTACCATGATTTGCTAAATCATAAGCATTGATTAGCTGAGGAGAGACAAGCGTTATCCCTAATACAATTCCCAAAATCTGTGTGGTTCCCATTTTTTTCGAGATACTCCACGTGATGCCGACTGGCAGGAAGTGGAAAATTGCTTCACCTGGCAGCCATAAGAAATGATTGACTCCACTCCAGAATTGAGAAACTTCGACGATGGTTTTGCCATCCAGGAAGCCCATCCCAATACCTTCCAATACGTTTCTAAAGCCTAAGATAAGTCCGCCGACAATAATTGCTGGAATAATCGGTGTGAAAATCTCTGCTAAAACTCCAATTGCCCGCTGGACAGGATTCAGATTTTGTTTTGCAGCTGCTTTCCCCTGTTCTTTAGAAACACCGTCAATCCCTGAAACTGCTGAAAAATCGTTAAAGAATAATGGCACATCGTTTCCGATAATGACTTGAAATTGACCGGCATTTGTAAACATACCCTTTACACTTGGAATGTCTTCAATTGCTTTTTCATCCGCTAAAGACGGATCGTTTAGTACAAAACGCATACGGGTGGCACAATGACTGACAGCTGCGACATTTTCTTTCCCGCCGATATCCTTTAACAGCTGTTCTGCATCTGCTTTGTATTTACCCATCAGAAAAACTCCTTTCGTAACTTGTATAAGCAAGTTGTTTATTTCGCTTTAATCATAACTGCTTAGAAATAAAAATGCAAGCGTTTTACAGCAAAAAAATTATTTAATCGTATTTTTTTATTAAATAACTTTTGATGACTATACACTTTATTGATAGTAAGTATTTCAATCTTTATTATCATGTTTGTTAAAGAATTTCCACTATTTCTACTAACATAAAAAAACGAAAGACTTCAGAAATATTCCGTATGATAACGCTTGAAAAAAAAGATGGAGGGTTGTATAATGTTTTTGAACATGTATAGACAAGTGGAGGGGTGGCGCATAATGTATATAGAAATTTTTGAAGGAACCAATCAATTGACTGTGAAAGCTGCTGATAGTCAATATACGTTCCCGCATGTATTTACAGAGGAAACGGTTCACAGTATAAGGGAGCATTTAGAAGGTGAATGTTTTGAAGGTGTTATCATTTACTTAGAAAAAGAGACTGTTTCAAAAGAACTACAAAAAGCTGACAATTTTCGGCTTTTACTGGAAGAAAGCTTGAATATACCTGCGGTCTTTGCTCATCAGTCTAACGGGTCTTTCGAATCAGCATTGGCAGAAGAACGGAAATCCTGCAGCTGGAACCTCGTTTACTATAGCTATAAAGAAGGTAAAGACGAATATGCAGCGGAATCTTTGCTGACTACGGGAAATGGATTTATCGGTTTAAGAGGAACTTCTCCGGAAATGTGTATTACAGAAGATACCTATCCAGCAACTTATTTAGCTGGACTTTATAATACAGCGACCTCAATTGTTGAAGGACAGGAAATAAAGAACGAGGATTTTGTCAATGCACCAAATCTTCAATATATCTCTTTAGAAATCGATGGAGAACTACTGACTTGGTCAAAGGAGACGGTTAAGTTCTTCAAGCGAACACTGAATATGTATACGGGGTTATTCGAAGCTGTCAGTATCTTGGAAACGCAGACAGGTAAACAAGTTAAAATAAGAGCTAAGCGTATAGTCAGCATGGCAAATATGCATGAGTATAGTCTGCATTATGAAGTAACGCCGTTAAACTTTAGCGGACAGGTTAAATTTGTAACAGAAGCCGACGGAACAGTTTTTAATTATAATGTTGCTCGCTACCGGAGCCTAACCAAGGAGCATTTACAGGTGCTGGATACAGTTGTGGAGGGACAGAAAAGTCTGTTAACAGCTAAAACACTGGATTCAGGAATGACAATTGTACAGGAAGCCTGTTTGTTTAGTCCAGAACTGAATTTGGCTCAAATTGAATCCGAACGGACGTCTGAAAAGGTTATTCAGACAGTTGCAGCTGAACTGCAGGAAGGACACCGCTATACACTGGAGAAGAGTGTAGCAGTACATTTATATCGGGCTGATGAACTGCAGAAGTCACATTCTCTCACCACTTTTGAAATTCCAGCGTTTAAGGAAATGTATGCAGCGTCTTCAGCGGTTTGGAAGACTTACTGGGAGGAAGCAGCAATCATGGTCGACGGAGATATGATGTCGGAAAAGATGCTTCATTTGCATACCTATCATATGCTGGTATCTGGTTCGCCAACAGCTAATCCTTCTCTGGATGTTTCTATAACAGCCCGCGGACTTCATGGGGAAGCCTATCGGGGACATATCTTCTGGGATGAGCTGTTCATTTTGCCATTCTATATTATCCATTTTCCTGAAACAGCCCGTCAGCTGTTGATGTACCGTTATCAGCGGCTGGCTGCGGCCAAAGCCGGGGCAGCGAAAGCCGGCTATCAAGGAGCTATGTTCCCTTGGCAGTCTGGTCTGGATGGAACAGAGCAATCTCAGGAGCTTCACTTGAATCCGATTAGCGGGGAGTGGGGAGAGGACCATAGTAGTTTGCAGCGGCATGTATCATTGGCAGTTGCTTATAATGTTTGGCTGTATAATAATAATACAGAGGATCAGGAATTTATGATTCAATACGGTATTGAATTGTTAATGGAAATTGCCCGCTTTTGGCTGAGTGCAGCTGAATACAACGAAACCAATGGACGTTATTCGATTAGCGGTGTGATGGGACCAGATGAGTTTCACGAAGCATATCCTAACAGTACGCATGGCGGTTTAACCGATAATGCGTATACCAATATGATGATAGTCTGGTTATTTGAAGAGATTGAAAAGCTGTATATTGACTATCCAGCTGAGGCAATTGAAACGGTGCAGAAAAAAGTCGGGATTACTCGTGAAGACTTGGCTCAGATGAATCAAATTCGTCAAGAACTACACCTTGAAATTGATGAAGACGGGATTATCGCCCAATATGCTGGATACTTTGATTTGAAAGAAGTAGACTGGGATTACTATAAAGAAAAGTATGGCAATATCTATCGAATGGACCGAATCCTTAGTGCAGAAGGTCACTCAGCAGATGAATATAAGGTAGCCAAGCAAGCAGACAGCTTGATGATATTTTATAATTTCCGCAAAGATACAGTGGATCGGATTTTGACCGATTTGGGTTATCAGCTGCCGACAGATTACGTGGATAAGAATTTGAACTATTATTTAGCTAGAACCTCTCATGGCTCTACTCTGTCGCGGATTGTTCATTCTCAACTGGCTTCCATCGTCGGGGATCGAGAACTTGCCTGGCAGATGTATCAGGAAGCACTTTATTCTGATTATCAGGATATACAAGGCGGGACAACTGCTGAGGGGATTCATGCAGGAGTAATGGCAGCTACATTATTCATCACACTGACCACGTTTGGGGGAATCGATATCCGCCAAAAGGAGGTTGAAATTAATCCACATTTACCAGAACAATGGGAGAATATTTATTTCCGTTTAAATATCCGTGGTGTTCATTACAAGGTTAAAATCAGTAAGAGAGCTGTTCAGGTTGAGGCAGATCAGGATGCACTGTTAACAATAGCCGGTAGAGAAATTGCTTTGCAGAAAAATAAAGTACAGGAAGTCTTTTATGAAGGGATCAACGTGTGATGAGAAAAGGATTTATTTTTGATTTAGATGGTGTAATTACAGATACAGCAAAATATCACTATATTGCTTGGAAAGAGCTGTCAGCTTCTTTAGGAATAACTATTGATTTAGCTTTTAATGAGCAGCTGAAAGGGATCAGCCGTATGGACTCACTAGATAGAATTCTGGCATATGGCGGCAAAGCAAAAGAGTTCTCTGCTGAAGAAAAGGAAGAGTTAGCGAAAAAGAAAAATGACCACTATGTTCAGTTGCTGGCATCTTTAACACCAGCGGACTTACTTCCCGGCGTGAGTGAGTTCATGGCCCAAGCGAAGGACAAACAAATCCCTTGTGCACTGGCTTCAGCTTCAAAAAATGCACCGGTCATCTTAGAAAAATTGGGTGTTATCGCTGATTTTGTTGCTATTGTTGATCCGGACAGCCTAGACAAAGGAAAGCCGGATCCGGAAATTTTTCTGAAGGCTGCTGAGGCACTGCAGATTACACCACAGGAAGCTGTTGGCTTTGAAGATGCACAAGCTGGAATTGATGCCGTCAAGGCTGCAGGGATGTATGCAGTAGGCGTCATTGAAAAGGAGAAGCTGATTGGTGCAGATGAGCAGGTACACAGACTGGACGAATTGGACATTGAACAGCTGCTGAAAAGATAATTAAACAGTCACCCTTTTCTGTAAAGATATCTCAGAAGAGGGTGACTTTTTATTTTCAGAGTGCCAAGGGATCATTTTTTTATGCTAAAATGGGAGATAATCAAAAAGGTGAAATAATGAAGTAATAAAAAAGTTGGAGGTGTTGGTATGAAATTGAAAAATCAGTATAGTCCGCAGAAAAATAGAAAAAGAGTTGGGATTATTCTATTATTTACAACATTGCTGGTTTTTGTAGTATTTGCAGTTAGGCTATCTGTTATTATAGGAAGCGGCAAGGTTGCAGGAGTATCCTTAAAAGAAAAAACCAATGATTTATATAATGGTATGGACACGGTTCGGGCAAGTAGGGGCAGTATTTTAGACCGCACGGGCAATATTTTGGCGGAGGATTCAGTCTCCTTTTCTTTGTATGCGGTTTTAGACGAAGAATATGTACAGGTAGATGGTACAAAATTATACGTACAGGAAAAGCACAGACAGTCAATTGCAGATATACTCCATCGCCACGTCGGCATCGAAAAGGATTTGATTATAAAGCAGCTGACCCCTCAAAAAAATGAAGCGGGTGAAGCAATTACGACTGTGGAGTTCGGTAAAAAAGGAAAAGGACTCAGCTTTGAAGTAAAGCGGAAGGTTGAGGATGAACTGAAAAAAGGAAAGATTTCTGGTATTTACTTTAGAGAAAGTAAAAAACGTTTGTATCTGAATGGTGAATTTGCCTCTTACTTTTTAGGCTATACGAATATAGTAGATGAAGAAGAGATAGGTGTCATGGGGATCGAAGCAGCCTATGATGAGATACTGAAGGGGACGGAAGGCTCCATCACCTATGAAAAAGATAAAAATCAAAAGAGTGTTCCAGGAACGGAGCAGGTCATTGAACCTGCTCAGAACGGCGCTCAGATTGTGACAACACTAGATAGCGTGCTGCAGATTAATCTGGAAGAGCTGCTGCGGGAAACAGCTGAGAAGTATAAGCCTCAGCTAATCACGGCCAGCTTAATGGAGGCGGAAACCGGCAAACTGTTGGCATTGTCCCAGCGTCCTACCTTTGAGCCGGAAACACTGAAAGGGTTGGATGAGGAGGATGCCGTCTGGCTCAATCTATTAACCGAGGATGTTTATGAACCCGGTTCAACGATGAAGCCATTCACAGTTGCAGCAGCAATGTCAGAAGGTGTCTTTGAGGAGAATGAACAATTTCTTTCTGGAAGCCTAGAGTTCTATGACAGTGTAATCAATGATTGGAATAACGGTGAAGGGAAAGGCGCCATGACTTTTCGTCAGGCGATTGCCTGGTCAAGTAATGTGGGCATGGTCAATCTCCATGAACGAATGCCGGAAAAATGGCAGGAATACATTAAGGCCTTTGGTTTTTTAGAGCCAACCGGCATTGGCATATCTAATGAGCTTCCAGGTACGATTCAAAATGAAACAACAGTTGACCGGGCGATGACTTCTTACGGTCAGGCAATTTCAGTCACCCATTTGCAGATGCAGCAGGCGTATACCGCAGTAGCAAATGAAGGAAACATGATGAAGCCGTATCTGATTGATAAGATTATTTATCCAGACGGCAGCGAAAAAATCACTGAGCCGGAAAAAGTAGGCACCCCGATTTCAAAAGAGGTTGCCGGCAGAGTGCTGGAATACATGGGAGATGTAGTAAACGATCCAGAGTACGGGACAGGAAAACAATATGCCATCGATGGCATAAATGTTGCCGCTAAAACCGGTACAGCTGAGTTTTTTGAAGATGGTGCGTATAATAAGCAGAAGTATCTCCATTCAGTGGTACAGATTGTTCCGAGAGAAGACCCTAAATACATTTTCTACATGACGATTAAAGCGCCGAATCTAGATGGTACAACCGCAAATGATATCATTTCAAGTGTCTCCAACCATATGTTGACACGGGCAATGACAATTAGAGAAAAGACTGAATAAGGTTTTGGTATTAGTACAGCATACTAGAATAACCCAAATCAGTCTGTAGACTACTTAAAGAAGAACTTACAATAATTACCCTATGGAAGTAGGAGGATCATGATGAATAAGTTTAATGAGATTTTTTTGGATCTGGAAAAGAAAATACTAGCTAATGAATATCCTGCGCATACCCTGTTGCCTAGCGAGAATCAGCTAATACAGATTTACGGTGTTTCAAGAGAAACGATTCGTAAAGCACTGAGCCTGCTGCTGAATGCCGGCTACATTCAGAAGAAACAAGGGAAAGGCTCGATTGTTTTAGATATGAATCGTTTTGACTTTCCAATTGCTGGACTAACCAGCTATAAAGAACTTCAAGAAGCTCAGCGTATTCCCAGTGAAACCATTGTCCGAGTGCTGGAGGAGGTTCCTGTGACAGAAAAGCTGAATGAAAAAACTGGCTGGACAGTGGGGCAGCCAGCCTGGAAGCTTATTCGTCAACGTAAAATTGATGGAGAAATCGTTATTTTGGATAAGGACTATCTGTTGAAATCGGTGATACCGGAATTGCCTGAGGAGCGGGCGCAGGACTCAATCTATGACTACTTTGAAAATGACTTGCAGCTGGCCATCTCTTATGCACAAAAAGAGATTACTGTCGAACCGGTTACTCAAGAGATGCAGGAGCTGATGACGCTCCACGGTGACAGTCATGTCGTTGTTGTCCGCAGTCTGGTTTACTTGGAAGATACGAATTGCTTTGAATACACTGAGTCGATTCACCGGCTAGACAAGTTTCGTTTTATTGAATTTGCCCGACGTCGTAAAGGCTAAGAGAGAGACTGGTGTAAATGCGATAAAAAGCTGTTAGCCATGTGGCGGCAATACCCAATTGAATAACTTAATCAGATATATACCCAAAAATTATATCTACTAAAAAACACAGAAGCAGTTATAGGTTGACCGCTTCTGTGTTTTTTAGTTAGTAAAATATAAACCATCAAAAAATTAGCGACTGCCTCATCTTCTATGCCCGATGAGTATGAAATCTAACAACTGCCGCTATAATTGTTGGTAATAAAGTTCTTCAAGTAACTTTTTGATTTTATTTAATTCTAAAATATGAGGTCGGACCCCAATTCTAATAACTTTAACAGAAAAATCTAAATCAGTATGGTAGTCAGAAATAACTAACTGGATATCTTCAAAGAAATTATTGGTAATTTTAATAGGGACGGTACTGATAGATTCAATTAAGTTGCGTATGTAAAAATTATGACCTGGCTTATGTTTTGAAAGGATTGATACTTTCAACGGAGGTATTAATTGAGGCAATACGGATAAGAGTAGTTCGCCATACCAAACTTTGCTGGTTTGGTCATAGTCTTTTTCAAACCACTGACGAGTAGTTAGAAAATCTAAAAAGGCAGTAATTTTCTGTTTGAGCATAGATACAGGTCGATGTAAAAGCGCAATATTAATATCTCTAAAAAACCAGTGCATGTCTTCTTTATTAATATAATATTCAGTTGTTTGTTTGGCTAAAATCAAAAAAAATAAATAAGAAAATTGTTGGTTATTGAGGTTTAGACCAAAAAACTCAGAAAATAGATCAATCCAGGATACACAATTTTTTTCAATCAGGCTGAGATAATCGTCAGCATTACGGCTAAGAGCTGTGGCGGACAGAGTGTGGTAGTCGGAGGTAATAAGAAAGTAATAGCCAAAAAAGTTATACATTACCCGAAGTTCAATAGTTAAGATTGATTTAGTAAGACTAAATTCTTCAAAAAAAGTATGTAGGGATGCAGCATATTTCAGAGTAAATTGCTCATAAGAAACAGGAAATGTACTTATTTTATCAATCTCATCCTTTATTTTAACAAAGTGATTTCCTTTCAATCGATGATAAGTAATAAATAACCAAAGTTTTTCCGTGGAAAGAAAGACTGAATTATTCATCATCAACGATTCGCAATCAAAGTCAAGATAGTTAAATATATCAATAAGAAGATAGTAATAGAACAGGCGGATTTGACGTTCCTCTCCAATCAACTTCTCAGAGGTTTTCCAATTTATGGAGATGTTCATTTTTGCCAGTTCTTTTTTTAGAATCGGTAGCTTGCGGTAAAGAGTCAGCGGATTAATGTAATGCTCTTCGGAAAAACGTTCTATAGTAGTGAATTCACCCTTCAATAATTGAAGACTTAAAATAAATAGAACAGATCTCTGGGAATAAAAAGCTAATACCTTACACTCATCAAAATCACTTGAAAAGTAAACTGTTAATTGCCCGCCTGAAATAGAATATTCAGCATGACCGGATTTACTGTTTACAATGTCTTCAAAAAGTTCTTCCACTCGAGAAATGATACTACGTTTATCCATATGAATAGCTTGTGCCAGTTCTTTTAAAGAAATTTCTTCATGAGGTTCATAGGTAAATAAAGAGTGCAGCAATTTCAATTTTCTGCGGTCTTGTATATCTAATAGCATAACTAATCTCCCTAGTTTAAAATATCAGTGATTATAACCGTAAATAAAAAGAAAAACAAGTCTTTTTAGTGTAACATCAGTTATATTTAGTTATTATCAGTTTCTGTTTTATCTTTTACAAAAAATGTAAGTGAAAAAAATAACAAAAACTATCATACTAATTTCAGAAAAAGAAGTATAACAAATCAGGTTGATGTGTGGAATGAGGATGGAGAAGCGGCGTTTTTAAATAATAACTATATAGAAAATAAAAAAAGTTCTTGTTTTTTATACAAACAAGAACTGAATAGCAAAGCATCAAAAAAGCAATTATATCAAAAAAATGATTTTTTGATAGGTAAAATAATAGGAAACAGAGAAAAAATTCTAATTTTTTACTTCGAAAATCATTATACAACATTCTTTCGGAAAAGTTTTATCAATTTTTTTACAAAAAAAATAAAAAAATGAGAGAAAACAAATTTTTTTTATTTAGAATTTTTTTTTCGCCGTCAAAATCTCCGTCAATTATATAGGAAAGAAGGAAGAGTTATGAGTCGAAAAGGGGAGAACATTTATAAACGTAAAGATGGTCGCTGGGAAGGTCGATTTATTAAAGGAAGAAAAAATAATGGTCGTATATACTATGGGTATGTCTATGATTCGACTTATCGAGGAGTAAAAGAAAAATTACTTGAAAAGAAATTGCTCCTTCGCCAAACAGATCCGACTACTAAAGATTTTTGTGGGACTACAGGTGTATGGTTTGATTATTGGTTGGAAGAAATTGCTAAAAAAGAAATTAAACAAAGTACTTACAGCAGTTATAAAAGTAAAATTGAAAAGCATATCAAGCCTTTTTTAGGGAAAAAAAGACTTAATGAGCTAACTAGTATTGATTTAAACAATTTTGTAAAAGAAGTAGGCCGAAAAATCTCTTCAAGTTCTGTGCAGTCTGTCTTTCAAGTGGTGAAAACTGGACTATATGAAGCAGAAAAGCAAAGCCTTGTGAAAAGAGGGCTTCTTCAGTTTGTTTCATTACCAAAAATTCATAAAAAAAGAATTCGAACATTAACAACAGAAGATGAAAAAAAAATTCGTCATTTAGCAAACGAAGACGAAAAAGGTTTACCAATTTTACTAGCGTTGGAGACTGGTTTGCGCATTGGAGAGATAGCTGGTTTGAAATGGCAGGATATCAATTTCATTAGCAAAACTTTGGTTGTTAATAGGACCCGTCAAAGAATACAAAATTATGAAATGAATCAAACAATCATTATAGAGAATACGCCTAAAACTTTTCTGTCTCAAAGAGAAATTCCTTTGTCAGAAAAAATGGTAAAGCTTCTTAAAAAGAGGGCAGCAGTTAGTGCGGGTGACTATGTCATTTCAATTAATAATAAACCGACAGAACCTCGAACGATAACAAATTATTTTAAAAAAATAATGAAAAAAATAAATATGAGCTGGATGAATTTCCACTCTCTACGTCATTCCTTTGCTAGTAAATGTTTAGAAAAAGGTGTAAGTGCTGCTGTTATCGCAACTTTGTTAGGACATTCATCAGTAAAAACTACATTAGATATTTATGCGAACTCAAATAGAAACAATGAACGAAGAGCAATTGAACTAGTTTCTGAATAATTAGATAAAATTGAATTAGTTAAAAAAAGTTAGTTTTTGTAAGAAATATTATATAGACTAGCTTTTTTGTTGTGTCTTTTTTTGAATAGAAATAAAAAAATATAGGCAATCTATTGATTATCTTAAAAATATGTTTTTTTTTTAAGATATGAAAAAAATAATCCAAGATACATCGTCAAAATCGCCGTCAGCAAATGAAAAACTATAATTGCATTAAAGGTTTTTAAGAGAGTTTCTTGTTTGTATAAAAAACAAGAAACTGAAGCATTACGTTAATACCGACTTTTTATTTTGGAGGGATAGACATGTTTAACATAGGAGTAATTCCAGTTTCAGGTAGTATTCGCGACAATTACATAAATGCACTAAAAACCAACGAAACCCAAGTCATCGAAGTTCTCCCATCTGAAATTAATAAAAAAATGGAGCAGGTCGATGCAGTCATTATTAATGATGACACTCAGGAAAATGTTGCGCAAATTTGCAGTATTCTATTGGAGCTGAAAGCAGATAGGAATCCCTTGGTATGGGTTATGACAAAGGAACCAAATCCAGTTAACCGTCTGATTTTTTTGCAGCTGGGCGCAGACGGAAATTTGAATTCTCAAGTAGATCCAAATGAATTTAAACTGATTATTAATAATGCCATCAATCGTCAAGCGAATAATGTACCATCCAATCAATTAAAGAAAACGCCTGTTGTTGAAAAGCAAAGTAGCTTCGAACTGATAGATCAGAATGTTAGTGTCGTCATCGACAACGAACGGGAAATACCATTAACCAAATTAGAATACCAACTTTTAAAAATTTTGTATAGTAAACCAAATGTGGCTTTCACCTATGAAGAGTTGTTTAAGAGGCTTTGGAAAAAGCCGGATAAAAATTATAAGTTCAGAGTATCAAATCTGGTTTTCCATTTAAGAAAAAAAATGGAGAATAATCCTGATCAGCCCCAGTTCATTATTACAGTGCGGTCAAAAGGCTACTTTCTTAATTTGACTTAGTCTGAGCTTCGGTGGTGTGAGAATTTTTCTACTATATCCAATAGTAGAAATAAAATTTGGATAGCTTACATTGACTAACAAGTATAACAAAATCTAGTAAATTAGGTTTCATTTTTTCATCAGTCACTCTAGTAGTAGAGATGAAGGATTGAAAAATTGAAATATAGTGTGTTTTCAAAGACACACAACTATCTATATAAGGGAGGAGTTGAGAAAAATAATGAAAATCGGAAAAAAAAGTTATCTTATAGGGATAGTATCAGTAGGATTACTGCTAACAGCTTTTTGGAGTATTTCTGAACCAATCAAGGCAAACGAGGAGACGAATACTTCTTCCACGATGAGCTCTGAGGAGGCTTCTGTAGAAAGTGAGACTTCTGAAGAATCAGTTGAACTGGAACCATTGGAGTCGCCAATTCAGACACTAGATGCAGTTGCGCCAATGGCTGCGGCAGGATGGGGGACAGAAGCTGCAGCGACAAATGTTGTTGAGGTTAGTACTTGGGATGAACTGAATAAAGCCATTATGAACACCTATACAGGAGCAGAGGCTTACAAAAATGATGCGGATTATATCAAAATAACTGCGGATATCGAAAATCCTGGGAACCTTGGTACAGGTGATACGAGAAGGAATGCACCAGCGACTCGTGTGGATTATGTTATTGATGGACAAAATCATATCGTTGATTTCAATACAGTTAGATATACATGGGCAGCAAGTACATCTAGAGATAGAAACATCTATATCAAAGATATTAAGATGTATGGACAAAGTGCCTATGGACCATTTGCGATTGGTGATACATCAACAATTACTTCAACAATTACTTATGACAATGTGTATTACAGAGGGTCTCAGTTGAGTGCTTCATGGCAGGCTACAATGTACTTTAAAGGTACCAACGAATTTCATTCAGTGAACTCTTATGAGGCGCCATTGAATCCTGGAACTACTAAAAATACTTGGGCGAATCAGTCTGGATTAGAAGCTTTCCGCGCTATCTATGAAGAAGGCAGCAACACCACAGTTACTGTACAAAACGGTAACGGCTTTATTTTGGCAAGTTACCTTGGAAACACAGGGTCAACAAGTGGTCAGCTAGGATATGCTCAAGTAAAAAAAGGTGCAGTATTGGATATTACCACAAATGGAAATAGCGGAGAAGCTGTTTCAACGGGTGATAATGCAATGGGTCTTTATAAAGGAAGTCTAACTTTGGAAGAAGATGCCAAAGTAAAGGTTACTACTGGAGACGGAACGACTCGTGGCGGTGTGTGGCTTCGTTCGGATACGTCCATCTCTATTGCCGACCGTGCAGAGTTCAATATTGCGATTAATGGACCAATGGATGGTGAAAATGCCATTACATTGGGAAGTGACTCCAAGTTTAACGTTTCTGATGAAGGAAAGCTAACAATTGATTTGAAAAATCAGGGAACAAATACACGTGATGTTATCACAGCAGGTGCAGATAGTGAGTTTGTTGTTGGTAAGAAATCAACCTTCAATATTAAACTTCATGACGGTACTGGTGTGAGGAATCTAATTAATGTTGGCGCTCGGGGGATCTTCCGCTTCGCGGATGCCTACTCTATTGATTTGGATGCTCGTGCGAACACTAATGCTCATCTAATTAATATGACTAATCCTGGTCACTTTATTGCAGATGTTCAAAAGGTATCTGCTTGGGTGAAAACACCAGTAAGCGACGATCCATTTAAAATATGGAACCCGATTTACGGAGTAGATGTAACCTATAGTGGAAGAAATACTACAAATGTTCTTGGACAAAGTGTTACGACGCTAGTTACAAATGATTTCTTAGCAAACTACAGAACAACTGCGACAGGCACACCACATGCTGGGTTTTCAAGGGTACTTTATGAGTATATTCCGGATGTTATTATCGGTTTGAATCAACCAACAGATAATCCAGCGGAAACATCCAGCAAAGTTCTTTCGGGGGTTGTGAATCCCGATCCAGACTATATGAACGGAACAGCGATTTTGTTCTATCTGGTTGTGGATGAAAATGATCCGAGCAAGGATGTGCTGTTAACACCAGCAACAACAGATTCACCAATTGAAGGAGATTCAAGAAAGTTCCATACAATTGCTGATCCAACAACTGGTAGCTTTTCTTATACATTACCTGCAGGCGTTACTCTGGAAGCAGGTCAGAAAATTAAAGCTGTTGGTTGGTTAAACGGGAAAGAAGCATTTGATATCAAGACGGTTTTGGATACAACGCCACCTGCAGGAGATCCCCGGACTGTTCATTCAGCGGTGGGAGAAACAGCTCCAGCACCAAGTGAGTTTGTTCAAAATCCAACAGATACTAACCCTGTAACACCAAACTTTGGCTATGAATTTGCTGAAGAAAATACGCCAGCTCAGGTTGCTGCAATGATGGCAACTCAGGGAGAGTATGATGTGTATGTTTATCTTTTGGATGAAGCAGTAGATGCCACTGGCGCTCCTGCTCCAAACAAAACAAAGATTAAATCGAAGCTGATTGTTCATGAAACATTAAATGCACTTACAGCGAAAGATGTCGAAGCTAGCGCAACAATCTTGAATGGTATGACAGAAGCACAGCTTAAGGCATATATTATTCAAGAAAGTGAAGCAGCATCTTACAAGATTGTGGATGGGGTTCAAACGGATCTAACCGATAAAATTCAAGTAACAGATTTGGGTGGTTTAACAACCAGCTCAACGGGTGGTTCCTACAAAGTAACTCTAACTGTTACAGCAGCAGATTCTGGTTTGGCGACGGACTTAACGAAGGAAATCACAGTGACTTTCTTAGATGAGACAGCGCCAACAGGAACGGGAAAACTAACACTGGCGCCGAAAGGAAATGCTGCATATATTCGGGATGAAACAGACTTAACTAAATTCCTGCTTGACTGGAATGATGATGTAACACCGAAAGATCAAGTTACTGTGCGTTTTGCAGATAACACTGATTTTGATGCCATTGTTGCTAATACTGGTGATAGCGAGTTCTTCGTTATTCTTACCGACTTGGCTGGCAATGACAGTGCACCAATCAGAGTGCCGGTTTATGTAGTGGATAGTATGCCTAATGGTTCAGTAGCAGTCGAGGGTAACGACTTTAGAGTTGATTATTCAGATTGGACGACGAATACGGCAACTGCGGATACCTTGAGAGCTTATGTGATTGCCCAAGGGAATGTTCGAGCCTGGGAAGTTATTAACAATGCTTTGGAAAATGTCACAGATGACAAGGCTAAATTGACTATTGATGCTTCTGCTGTAGGAACAGATGAAGAGCAAGCCTATCCGATTGTATTGACTGTCACGTCAAATGGTGATACAGCAACCCATACTATTTACGTAACGTTCAATGATAAGACCAAACCGACTGGAACAGGTAAATTTACAATTATTGATTTAGGTGACAAAGCTGCAATTGAAAATGCCGCTGATTACAAAGCATTCTTAAATGCATACTCAGATAACATTTCAGCGAACGATAAGATTACGGCTTCTTTGAAACCTGGGCAGGATATTGCAAATATTGTATCTAAACAAGGCAATGCATCATTTATTGTCAACCTGACAGATGAAGCCGGAAATGTTGGAGAAGTGGTTGTTCCAATCTTTGTGAAGGATAAAGCTGTTTCAAGTGATAAATATATTTTGGATGGTTCAGACTTCGCCGTAGCAGCGAAGGATTACCCAACCAGTGATGCGGATATTTTAACGATGATTCGTGATAAAGGAAAGCTGGAGCTTTGGGAATTTGATGCTACATCAAATACTAAACTTGATCCAACATTAATTTCCATCGATAAAGGTACATTGCCTGGACCGGCAACTGGCGGCGGTGTTGTACCAGATGGCGCCTATAAAGTAACTCTTTCGTATGGAAGTGGTACTTCGAAGGTTGAAAAAGAAATTACAGTTACAATCAATAAGAGTATTTCTACAGTAAATGTGGAATTTATCGATGACAAAGGTCAAAAGCTCCGTGATCCAATTGCTGTCAGCGGTAATATTGGCGGTACAGTTGATTTGACTACGAATACAGCTGTTCAAGATGTGATAACTGCATTACTTGGAGAGAATTATCAAGTGAAGACAAGCCCATCTCCAGAAGATGCCATTCCGGTAACGGAAAATGCGTCAACTGTTCAGTATGTATTTAACGGTACTTTATTCATCTATTCTTATCCGACATCAATCGATTTCGGTACAAGAAATGCGGGAATCTTTGGTGTTCGTGTGGATAATCCAAGCTTTGATGACAAACTCGTTGTTTGGGATAACCGAACAACACCAACTAGCTGGACTCTAAAAGCACGGTTAGATGATTATCTGACAAGCGGCAGCGGTACAGGCACAAAAGTCTTACCAGATGCTATTCGCTATCGAGTTGGTGACGGGAAAGACAGTGAAATTATCTTGAACGATACGGATCAAGATATTACGGTGGACACCCATTCAACACCAGGTCAATATGATGTCAGTGAAAAATGGGCGACAGGCGAACGCGGCTTCAAGCTGGATGTTCCTGCCGGAGCTGTTCGTGAGCTAGGCGAATACAAAGCAACCATCGTCTGGACATTAGGAGAAACGAAATAACGCAATGGAGGAAAGAAACATGAAACGATTTAAGCTATTCTCATCGCTCTTTATTTCTGTTGTCGTCATGGCGTTTATCTTTATGGGCAGACCAGCAATTAGCCTGGCAGCAGAAAACGGCGGTGCAGTACAAACGAACGGTGTTGTCTCTTTCTATGAAGAGACAACCGAACCAAGTAGTTCAACAGAACCCAGCACTACAACAGAGCCAACCACTACGCCAACAAAGCCTTCCGGCTCTAAGCCGGCTGGAAAATACCCTTCAACCGGTGAACTGGTGAAGAAAAGTTTAGGTATTAGCGGAGCGGCATTAGTACTGATTGCGCTAATTCTGTTCTACGTCAAACGGAGAAAAGAACAGGCATCTGGAGAAGGAAAGGGGTCTTAACAACATGAAGCAAGTCAAACTGGCAACGTTGTTGTTGCTGCCGCTATTCTCTGCAGCCCTGTTTGGTTTTTCTGAAACGGCCAGAGCAGAATCATGGTCTGGCAACGGAAAGGTCGGTTTTGAAGGGTCGTATGAAAAAGAAATTAGAGACCCGGAACATCCTGATCAAGCTGCTGATCCAGGCGACAGCCCGTCAACAGACGGCGATCTACGTATCGATTTTGTCCCGCAATTCAACTTCTGGGCAAATGCCAAGGTGGATGAAGATGTAATGATTTACGGCAATGCGCAGCTGTTTCACGGAGATACAGGTGCTCGAGGCAACTTTGTCCAAGTATCGGATTTTCGCGGAACTGGTAAAGGCTGGCTGCTGCAGGTTCGCCAAGAAACGCAGCTCAAAAATGATACAGCAGAGAGTAAAGAACTGGATGGTGCGGTGATTTCGCTTGGGGATTCCTGGGCAAATTCAACGAGAAGTGCTGATGAGGCACCCATCGTCCAAAAAGATGTGATTCGTATCGATAATATTGGACAGACCTACAATTTGGCTGAGGCAAAGACTGGAACTGGAGAAGGTTCATGGGCAATCATTTTCGGGGCATCAATTGAAAATGAAAATGGCATGACAGATACCCTAATTCCACGCTTGGATGCTGAAGGCAATCCTGTGACTGATCCTACGTTCGATAACAAAGCGATTTATCAAAATAAAGCATTAAGCTTGTCTATACCGGGGGCAACCAAAAAAGATCCGGTAGCTTACTCAACGGTGATAACTTGGATTTTGTCCGAGCTACCATAAATAACACACACATATTAGGAGGAAAACACAAATGAAAACTTCACACAAATTAGCTGGAGCTGCACTATTAGCAGCACTAGGACTAGGACTTGCAGCACCATCAATGACAAAAGCAGCACCAGGATATCCAGATGCAAAAACAGGCGTTGGCGAAGGTAAAATCAAATTTACTACAGACGATTCAACAAACCCAACGAACCTGCCGCCAGGTCAATCTACTGGAACACCAATGACTGAACCAACACAAAACCCAAATCCAGGACCATTGAAAATCGTTTCTGTAACAAACATGGACTTCGATACACATAAAATCGTAGCAAATGATACAGATAAGTCTTATGATGCACTACCATTTACTGATCCAGGTACTGGTCAAACGACTGCTCACTTCATCCGTTTCCAAGATATTCGTGCGGATGCAGCAACAACAAACAACTGGTGGACAGTAAAAGCTAAAATGACTAAACAGTTCACAAACGCTAATAACCAAGAGTTAACTGGTGCAACTTTGGATTACAAAGACATCACATTAGTAACAGGTACAAATGCAGCAACTAAACCATTAGCTCCAGCAACTTCGACTCAAACATTAGCACTAAATGCAGAAAAAGAATTTTACACTAACAGAGAAGCTGGTAAAGGTTTCGGTGTTTTTGAGTTAATGTTTGATGATAATGCAAATGCACAAGCTGGCACATACGATGGGATTACATTGAATGTACCAGGAACTAACGTATTGAAAGCTAGTGAATATAAAGCTGAAATTACTTGGACAATTGCAGAAGTTATCTAATCTATGATTCATTTAGCAATTGATTGAAAGGTCACCGATTCTTCGGAATCGGTGCCTTATTTTCAAGAAAAGAGAGGAACAATGAATGATTAAAAAAGCAGCAATTAAGCTAGTAAGCTTAGTGTACATAATCAGTATGCTTGCCGGGTTTTCAACAACGGCTAGCGCAGCGGAAACTCAGCAGGAATTAAAAGGATTTTCCTACAAAGTAGTTTTACCGGAAAACCAACATAATCCTGACGTAGGCTATTACGATTTACGTATGACGCCTAGTCAGCAGCAAACGATTCAAATGCAGCTAAACAACAGCTCAGATAAAGAAATAACTATTATGGTTAGTTTAAATGGGGCAAAAACCAACAGTAACGGTGTAATTGAATATGGCGAAAATGAGATTGAAAATGATGCATCATTGAAATATGACTTTGCGGATATAGTGAAAGCACCAGAAGAAGTGGTTGTTCCAGCCAACAGCTCGGAAATGTTAAACATGGAGATTACCATGCCGGAGGCTTCCTTTGAGGGGTATATTTCAGGTGCAGTAACCATTCAAGAAAAAGACGGAGAGGGACAGGAGACCAATACAGATCAAGGAATGATTGTGAACAAACTAGCCTATCAGACAGGAATCCTGCTAAGTGAAGCTGATTCTAATGAACTCAGTCCAGATATGAAATTAAATCGAGTATATCCAGAGCTAAATAATTTCCGTAATGCTATTTTTGTTAATTTCTCCAATGTTCAGCCAGTATATACAGACGATATGACCGTGGATGTGCAAATCATGGGCAAGGATTCCGATGAAGTTTTGTATGACACGAAAAAAGCCAATATGCGGATGGCTCCTAATTCGATGATTGATTTTCCAGTTTCCATGAACGGAGAACGGATGACACCAGGTGATTACCGCGCGAAAATCCTCGTAACAACCAAAGCCGGAGGCAAGTGGCAATGGGAAGAAAACTTCAAGATTACAGACGAAGAAGCAGACAAGTTCAACGAACAAGATTTGACCTTGGTTCAGGATGCCGGCATCAACTGGCAGCTAATCATCATGATTGTTGGTGGACTACTACTATTGATTTTGATCATCTTCTTAGTGATACGTTTACTTAAAAAGAAGAACAAGCAAAACAAAAGAAAAAAAGCCTCTTCAAAACGCAAAAAGAAAAAGTAGAGTGATAGAGGAGGCTTACTAATGGAAATACTTGATTGGCTGTTTATTGGCGCACTTTCTGCTGCCATTCTCTTTCTGGTTCTTGCACTGGTCTACTTTGTTCTAATTTTTGTAAACAGTTCTAAAGTAAAGAAAATGAAGCAGACAAAACCGAAGAAAAAGAAAAAGCGGAAACGCTGGCGTCGTGCCTGCCGGATGCTTGAGAAGAAAAAGAGTGCTTCGATTCGTTCTTTTGTCCTGTTTTTTGTGTTGGCCTCTCTAGGAGGAGGGACGGCTTTTTATGCCCGTTATTATCAAGCAACAAATCTGGGAAAAGAAGACTCAGAAGCGCTGATTCAAGGCTATTACCTCATCGCCAACATTGAAGAGCAGCTGAATCAAATTCCAGGAACCGATAATCCTAAAAAAATCCAGGGGAATATTTATGACCTGTCTGCTCGGTTGGCGAATTATGGTGTGCGGACAGCCGATGGCCGATTGAGTGCAGAAGGGCAAAAAGACTTAAACCGCCTCTATGCAAACATGAAGGAGCTAGGGTTGAACTTAGGGAGTCAAACGATTGAAACGTTAAGTGACCAGACAACGCTGGAAGCATATCAGGCTGATTTAGAGAAAACAAAAACGAATCAAAAGAAAGTGTTTGAACACTTCCGTATCAACGAAGACTCACTGAAGAAAAATAAGTGAGGATGAAATAAAGGAGTTTGTCTGATGACTCAATCTTCAAAAAAAAATAGTAGACGGACATCATCAAAATCAGAGCAGCAAGGGAAACAAAAAAAACAACAGAAAAAAATTTTAGTTCAACAGTCCCAAAAACGGCAAACTCAAAAGAGTTCAGTTAAAAGTAAGAAGAATGTTAGTAGGAAGCGAAAAAGTGATTCTCGTATTTTTCCTTTTGAATTTGGACGCGGTTCGTTTTTTTCAGGACCTCAGTCTTCAAAAAAAAGAAAAAAGCGCGGTAGAAATTATAAGAAACTGCTGACAGAATTACTCTTAAGCAGTGTAATTGTGGTTATCCTTGTTTATGCTATTTCGTTGTTTACCTTTGCACTCCCCAAAGTATCTGGCTACGGTATGATGACTGTGCTTGAAGAGGGAGACCGCTTATTTGTCAATCGCCTAGGGAAAATCGATCGATTTTCCCTTGTTTACTTTCGAGTACCTGGACGTAAGGAAGAAGTCTCGATTCGGCGTGTGGTTGGGCTTCCCGGTGAAGAGATAGCATACAAGGAAGACCGATTATGGGTGAATGGTGAAGAAAAAGTGGAGCGGTTCTTGATTGCGCAGGTTCAGACTGCAAAAAAAGCAGGGTATCAGCTGACAGAGGATTTTACAAGTCAGGATATTTCTGGAGCTGAACGGGGTGTTATTCCAGAAGGAAAGTACCTTGTTTTAGGAGATAACCGAACTTTTGCTTCAGATAGCCGTTTTTATGGATTGGTTGATGAACAGGATATTATTGGAGTGGCTACAATGAAGCTGTTTCCTCTCCATGAAATGATGAAACTGTAAGAAAGACAGGATGAATGATGGATAATGAAAAGAAAAACAGTCGCTCGTCTGAAATCAGTAAAATACGCAGGAAACGGAAGCCAGTTCCGCAGAAGCGGCGGCGAAAACGAACGGCGGTAAAAAAAAGAGAGACTGAGCAACAGAAAAAGCTGCGGTTGTGGAAGCAACGAGTAAAAAAGGCTGCAGAAATAATGGAAACAGTGATTTTTCTTCTTTTTGTCTGCCTGTGTCTCTATTTTATGATTAATTTTAGGTCTCATGAAGTAGATGGACAATCGATGCTGCCGACTTTTCAGGATGGCGACCGCTTGTTAACGCATAAGGGGCAGGATATCCAGCGTTATGACATTGTGACCTTTGAACCAACAGATGAGCCGGGCAGCTCTTATGTGAAGCGGGTATACGGGTTGCCCGGCGACACCATCTATGTGAAGGAAAACCGCCTGTATCTTTTTAGAAATGGGCTTAGTCAAGCTGATATTGCCAAGCAGATAGAAGCTGGACAGCTGCCTGACAGTACAACAGTTGTTGCCCTTTCAGAAGAAAGTCAAGCAGCACTGGAAAATAAGGTAGAGATACCTGAGAAGCAATACTTTGTCTTAGGCGATAACCGGGGCAATTCTAAGGATAGTCGCTCTATCGGGCTGATTAATCAAGAGCAAATAGAAGGTGTAGTTAATTTTCGCTTCTATCCATTTGACCGTTTTGGTTTTGTCCACTAACGAATGGAGGGTATTATGAAGAAAAAAATAGGATCATTTATTAAAACACAAGGGATATTTATCAGCTTAAGTGTTGTGCTGCCAGTTATTATTATGGTGGTTGTTTATGCAAAAATTGGTGTTTATCCAGGAAGCGAACATCGAACGATTTTAGCCAGCGATGCTTTCTCACAATATTCCAATTTCTTTGCCAGCTTGAATAATGTGTTCAAGGGAGAGCAGAGTATTTTCTATATTTGGAATAGTTCAATGGGCTTAAATTACTGGGCATTTATGGCCTATTATTTAGGAGGAATTTTTAGTCCGCTGGTTGTTTTTTTCAATAACCTGCAAATGCCGGACTTTCTATACTATCTGACATTGCTGAAAATAGGCTGTATTGGCGGAGCGTTCTGGGTCTTTTCAGCGCAGACCTTCCGTTTACCAAAATGGAGTCACGTGATATTGAGTGTTTCTTATGCCTTAATGTCCTTTACGCTGGCGTATTCAGAAATCATTATGTGGCTGGATGCTTTGATGTATCTTCCTTTGATTACTTTAGGCATTCACCGAGTGATGGATAAGAAAAAACCGGCCTTATTATTTATCAGCTACTTTTTATTATTTATCTCGAATTTCTACATGGCGTTTATGGTAGGAATCTTTTCTTTCTTCTATTATTTCACCAGACTATTCACTGATCGCGAGCGCTATGGAAAAAGCATTACCATGTATTTTATTACCTCCTTATTAGCAGGCGGGGCTTCCATGGTCATGATTTTACCAACGATTCTTGATTTAAGAAATAATGGAGAAGCTCTTAGCACAATTACACGACTGAAAACACAAACAACTGGTCCATGGGATTTAGTGATTAAGAATATGATTGGTGTTTATGATAGTACAAAATTGTATTCTACCCCATTCATTTATGTGGGCTTACTTGGATTACTATTTTGTCTTTTCTTCTTTCTGACAAAAAAAATTCCGCGTCAAACAAAACTTTGTTTTGCCGGTCTCCTTATTGTGTTGATTGTCAGTTTCTATATAGAACCATTGAATTTATTGTGGCAAGGACTACATGTACCGAACATGTTTAATTTCCGTTTTAGTTTTCTTTTTTCATTTTTAGTATTGACGCTAGCTGGATATGGCTGGGAAAAGTATGAAAAGGAAGACTTTGATCAGCTTGTTACCCTGGTACTGGGTCTTTTGGGTGCCTACTTAGTCGTAAGGCTATTAACAAACAACGACGGGAAATATAGCTACTTAAGCTGGTTTAGTTTTGTCTTAACTCTGGTTTTTCTGATGTTCTATTTATTCAGCTTCTTTTTTATTAAAAAAATCAAAGGACAAAAATGGCTAGGTGCTCTGTTGGTTCTAATTGTTTGTTTAGAGGCTGGGTTGAACGGTTATGGCATTATTAATGGGATTGCTGTGGAATGGCATTATCCAAGCCGCAGCTATTACGCAGATCCATATGAATCAATTGAAACACTGGTAAATCAAACAAAAGAAGACAATACATCCTTTTATCGAATGGAAAACTTGAATCCTGTTTCTGCTAATGATGGGTTTAATTACGGCTATAGCGGGATAAATATGTTTTCTTCTATTCGAAATCGACATTCTTCCTATTATCTGAATGCGTTAGGCTATCGTTCATTAGGAACCAACCTGAATGTACGATATGCGAACAATACACTGTTAATGGATTCGTTGACGGCAATCAAATATAACATGGCACGGGAAGATGTTTTAAAATTTGGTTATCAAAAAATTGGCGAGCATGGCGACTTTAGTCTTTATGAGAACAAAAACGCGCTTCCTCTAGGTATTTTGACAGATGATGGTATTTATGAGGACGGAGCTGTGGAAACGCAGGCAACGCTTTTGAATCATTTAGCTGAAACAAATGAGGATTTCTTTACCTTTGATGATCTTGAACTAGTTTCTGCTAAAAATGTGGACATAGAAAAAGATAAAATAAATGTGACAGATGTTGTGACTTATACGCCTCAGAATTGGGATGAGCCGATTGAACTAGAATGGGCTGTAGATGTACCAGCGAAAAAGCAAGCTTACGTCAGTATCTATCCAGTAGACTATTTTACTTTTGGAATACCAGTAATAAAATTAGAGGTAGATGGTGTAGGATATGAAAGCTCTGTGGCGGAAACTGGTCAATATTACTCATTGGGCTACCATGAGCAAGCCAAAAAAGTAACCTTTAAAATGACGATTTCTAATCTTAGAGAAGACGAAAAGGATGTTTTTCAAATTGTTCAGCCGGATGCTGCCTTTTTAGATACAGATAAATTTGTAAATGCTGTAGAAAAAGCAAAGGAAAAGGGCGTGGATTTAGAGGTGACCGGTCGTCGAGCGACTGCCGAGGTTGACTTAGACGAAGATCAGGTATTATTTACCAGTATTCCTTATGACAAAGGCTGGAAAGCATATATTGACGGAAAACGTGTGGATATCCCAACCTTTAAACAAGCGCTGTTGACGCTGCCGATTAGTGCCGGAAAACATACGGTTGAATTTGTCTTCTTGCCAGAAGGGCTAATTATTGGTGTTGTATTATTAATTCTCTGTATAGCTGGATTTATTGGCTATTTGTGGTGGTTAAAGCAAAAAGCAAAAGACCCTTACTGGAAAGATTCTACTGAAGAATAAAATAATGAAAATAAGTCCTTGAAGGTGGTGAGTAAAGCAGCTTTCAAGGGCTTATTTTAATCTGCGGACGACTTCATATTATTTAATTAAACAGAAAGATTCTCTTTCAGAAGGTTTTTCTATATAATAGTAAGTAATGTAAACAGTTCTATGAACAGAAAGGCGATAAGATGAAGTTAAAAGAGCTATTAATAAAAGATACTGTGCGTCCTTATGCAATGGCTGCACGTTTTGGTATTGAGAAAGAAAGTCAGCGTGTGACTCTGGATGGTCAGCTGGCGCAGACAGATCATCCTGAGGTATTAGGTAATAGATCCTATCATCCATATATTCAGACCGATTTTAGTGAAACGCAAATGGAGCTGATAACCCCTGTTGCAGATTCTGTCACAGGCGTTTTACGCTATTTAGCCGCAGTTCACGATGTCGCACTCCGTTCGATGAGTCATCAGGAAATGCTCTGGCCGTTAAGCATGCCGCCGAAGCTGCCGAATGACAATAAAGAAATTAAAATTGCTAAATTAGATAAGTACGAGGATGTTCTCTATCGTCGTTATCTTGCCAGAGAATACGGAAAAAGAAAACAAATGGTTAGCGGTATTCATTTCAATTTTGAATATGCTGAAAGCCTAGTTGTTCAAATGTATCAGGCTCAGGAAGAGTATAAAACGATTGAACAGTTTAAAAATATGCTGTATATGAAAGCTTCACGAAATTACTTGCGTTATCGCTGGCTGATTACTTATTTATTTGGTGCGTCTCCAGTGAGTGAGGAAGGCTTTTTTGATGAGAATGAAGAACAGCCGGAAATGCCTGTTAGAAGCATCCGCAATAGCTCGTTCGGCTATCGAAACCGGGAAAATGTCAAGGTTTCTTATGCTTCTCTTGAAGGGTATATTGAGGATATTCAGACGATGGTTGAGAACGGTATTCTATCGGAGGAAAAGGAATTTTATGCATCAGTCAGACTTCGAGGCGGCAAGAGCATGGCAGACTTACCGGGTAAAGGTATTCGCTATATTGAATTGAGAAATATTGATTTGAATCCGTTCGCTATTTTTGGTATTGATGAGGAAACGTTGGATTTTCTTCAATTGTTTATGCTGTTTCTTTTATGGACAGAGGAAAAGGAAAGTGCGGATGAATGGGTAGCAACAGGAGAATTCCTTAATGAGCAGGTAGCAATGGGACATCCATACTCGATGATTAATTTACTTTCAGAGGGCGACCGTATCTTTACAGAAATGAGTGAAATGGTTACTGAGTTGGGGATTTACGGCAGAAAAGAGCTGTTGACAACTTATCAGGAGCAGCTGAGAGCACCGCACATGACAGTTTCCGGAAAAATGTGGACAATTATTGAAGCAAATTCCAACAATGAGCTGGGAATTGTTTATGGAAAAGAATATCAGCTAAAAGCCTTTGAGCGTCCTTATCAGCTAGCTGGCTTTAGAAATATGGAGTTATCCACTCAGCTCTTTTTATTCGATGCCATTCAAAAGGGATTGGAAATTGAGATTTTAGATGAGGAGGAGCAATTTCTGAAGCTGAAGCATAAAAAACATGTAGAATATGTTAAAAATGCGAATATGACTAGTAAAGATAGTTATATTGTTCCGTTGATTATGGAAAATAAAACAGTGACTAAAAAAGTTTTGGCAAAGGCAGGGTTCAGAGTCCCTCGGGGTGATGAGTTTGCTTCACAAGCGGAAGCGGAACGGGCATATCTGCGGTATGAAAAACAAGCTTTTGTAGTTAAGCCAAAGTCAACAAATTATGGATTAGGCATTTCTATTTTTAAAGAGGGCGCTTCTGGAAAAGACTATCAGGAAGCATTGAAATTAGCTTTTAGAGAGGATAAGTCGGTGCTGGTGGAAGAGTTTATTGAAGGAACAGAATACCGCTTCTTTGTATTAGATAATCAGGTCAAAGCTATCCTGCAGAGAATTCCTGCCAATGTTGTGGGAGACGGTATCCGTTCAGTGGAGGAACTGGTAGCAGAAAAGAATCTTCATCCGCTTAGAGGAACAAATCACCGTGCACCGCTGGAATTGATCCAGTTAGGTGAGCTGGAACAGCTAATGCTTAAGGAGCAGGACTTGATTATTCATTCGGTTCCTGAAAAAGACAGGATTGTCTATTTAAGAGAAAATTCAAATATTAGTACTGGCGGGGATTCCATTGATGTAACAGATCAGATTGATGACAGCTACAAGCAGATAGCTGTTGCTGCAGTCAAAGAGCTGGGAGCGAAAATCTGCGGGATTGATTTAATCATACCGGACAAGTCTATTCCAGCTAATCAGGGGAAAAATACGTATGGTATCATTGAAGCAAATTTTAATCCAGCGATGCATATGCATGCGTATACTTATGCTGGTACTGGTCGAAGACTCACTATGGATGTATTAAAATTGTTGTATCCGGAAGTGTTTGAACAATGAGTGAAAAGAGCTGATTTAAATAAATCTTTAAGGTAAAACGAATTTAAAAGAAGTGTTTTATCCCGAGAGTCCGCTGAAATGTACGAAAATGAAAGGAAGCACGAAGGTAAGCGAGTCTTTGTTGGCTATATCCTGTTCGCCGCTCTTCAATTTTTTGAGCATTTCAGCTTGTTTGTTAAGAAGAGATTTTTGCTCCCCCTCGTTTGTTCGGTTTCCTATGAGTAAGAGCCTCTCTCTACTGGCCGCTGGGAAAAGCCAATCCGTTTCTGTAAATTTTCACGAAGATACCATTAGATTTTTGGGCCAGCTTGAACATAAAAATTTGAATAATAGCATAAAAAAACAAATTTATTTCAAATTAAATAGAGCAGTTTATAAAATTTATGTTATAATTTTTTTGTAAAAAGAAAGGATGGTAAAAATGAAAAGATGGCAAAAACTTGTTGGAACTATTGGGTTAGGTTTGGTGTTTGCTTCTCCTATGGGAGTAAATGCAGAAGGAGAAGAATATATTCATGTTCCAGGATATACATTAAAGGATCGTTTGATTCGTGAAACAACTGATAAATCTTCAGAGAAGTGGTATGAAAAAATGGAGGTACTTTCAGAACGGTTTGGTAATGGGGAGCTGACATCTGAAGAATTTAATGAGCAATATGAGCAGCTGGAGCAGGCAAGAATTGAAGAAGAAGAATTGATTAATCAGTTTAGTTTGATAAAAAAAGATACAGTAAAAGAAATGAGAGAAATCGATTATGATTGGGAAGATGCTCATTTGCATGGTCTTGAATATGCTGAAAATTTAGAATCCTTGGGGGGAGAATTTATCAATGGGATTGTTGATTTTAGACCGATTCAAAACTTGACTACGCTGAAAGAAATCTGGGTTCAATACGCAGATCAAGCCACGTTGAGAGAGTTTAAAAAATTAACTAATCTAGAAGTTTTGCGTTTATCTGGTGAAGGTTTTGCTTCTGAAGAAGAGAGGGAAGAAGCGGAGCAGCACGCACGAGAGCAAGACAAAAGCATGCCGCTTTACACTCAAGCTGCATTGACTGATATTTCTGCATTGTCAAATGCAACCAATTTGAGTTCAGTTCGAGTATATAGTAAAGGTGTCTTGCCTACGATTACCTTGAAGCGAGGAACAACAAGCTATCAACTGTATGATCCGATTATTTCATCTAGTCAGTTTGATGGTGCAACAATGAATTATGTATCCCAGATTGTGGATAATTATGATTTTGAACCTTATGAAAGCAGCGAAGAGTTGAAGTGGGAAGGACTAACTGGAACTGAAGAATTCTTACTATTTAACTGGTCAATTAAAAAAGGAAATAACGAATTTTCAGGTGAAGCACAAATCCCTATTCGTTGGAGATAGTGCTGTAAATCTTTTAAGTAGAATCAGAACTTAGTATTCAAATAAATATAGATTTTGGAACACCTGTCGATTTCGGCAGGTGTTTTTAAGGCTCTTTAACTGCTAAAAGATGTCAATTTGTCACAAACAGCGCAGTAATCATCTTGATTTTCTAAATAGCTGTCTCTATAAAATTTAAATATGGTACACTGAAAAAGAAGCAGTTTCGTGTGGAGAGGAGAGTCATTAGATGAAAAAAATATATATAGTAGAAGATGATCGGCACATTGTTGAGACAGTAGCAGATTTTCTAAGAAAATGGAATTTTGAGGTGCAGTCTACACAGAATTTTCAAGCAGTATTAGAAGAATTTCGCACCTGTCAGCCGGATTTGGTGATAATGGATATTTCACTGCCTTTTTATAATGGGTATCATTGGTGTACAGAAATTCGTAAAGAATCCCAGGTGCCGATCGTGTTTCTATCCTCAGCAGGGGATAATATGAATATTGTAATGGCGATGAACATGGGCGGCGATGATTTTATTGTAAAGCCCTTTGACTTGGAGGTGCTTGTCGCAAAAATTCAGGCAATTCTCAGAAGAAATCCCGGATTCACAGAAGCAAGGGTACTGAGCTATGAGAATTATGTGTTGAATTTAGAGGCCTTTGAAGTCTGTCATCGGGAACAGTGCGTGCCAGTTACAATGAATGAAACTAAGATTTTGGATTTGTTGTTTCAGCAGCCGGAAAAACTTGTACCTAAAGAGCAAATTATGGAGAAGCTTTGGGAGAACGAGGCATTTATCGACAGCAATACTTTATCGGTGAATATGACTCGTTTGAGAAAGAAGGTCAGTGATATTGGTTTGGATCAGTACATTCAGACGAAGAAAGGGAAAGGCTACCTTTTAGGAAAGGAAGACTAAGATGAAATTATTTTTCCGCTACTTATCAGATAGAAGAATAACAATTCTTACCTATATAGGGATGGTTCTGCTGTTTTGCACAACCTTCTTTTTATATGATGTCCCTTTTGTTGTCTATAGTGATGCGTTGCTGTTTTCACTATTTTTTCTGGTTATCATGATGAGTCTTCAGTTTTACTGTTATGTTAGAAAATATAAGCAGCTGGAGCTTGGTAAGAAGTCGGTTAAGCTTTATGTTCAAAGTAAAAAGAGCAGCCGATATTTACTTGAAGAAGAATACGAAGAACTGCTTAAGTCGCTTGATCAGGATTATCGAAAGGATATTGATGAAACGAAAAATGCCAACTATCAGCTGATGAATTACTATAGTCTGTGGAGCCATCAAATTAAAACACCGCTGGCGGTTTTAAATTTGAAGATGCAGGAGAACAAACTGGATCATACCGTATTAAAGCAGGAGCTGTTCAAAATTGATCAGTATCTGGAGATGATGCTGCAGTATCTGCGCTTGCGTCATACAGAAACGGATTTTGTTTTTGAAGAAGTAGATGTGGATCGGCTCATCAAGGAAACGATTAAAAAGTACGCCACCTTTTTTATTTATCAAGAGCTGTCTTTTTCAATGGAAGATACGGGTCAAAAGGTAATCAGCGACAAAAAATGGCTGCAGTTTGTAGTTGAGCAAATCTTAATTAATGCGATTAAATATACAGAAAGCGGCGGTATTCGTATTTACAGTAATCCGCTCAAACCAAAGGAAATTGTCATTGAAGATACAGGTATTGGCATTTTGCCGGAAGATATTTCCCGAGTATTTGATAGAGGCTATACCGGGTATAATGGACACAATCATCAGAAAGCCTCTGGTTTGGGACTATCAATGAGCAAAGAAGTCATGAGAAATCTAGGGCATCAGATTCAGTTGACCTCAGAGGTTGGTGTGGGTACCAAGGTCTGGCTGGACCTTAGTCAATACCGATACCAAATAGAATAAAGCTTACAGCAATGTAAGAACAGCGGTCAAAGTGTAAGTGGTCTTTGGCGGCTGTTTTGTTTTAATATAAAGAAGAGGAAATCAGCCAGTTTAAAAGGCCGATTTATTTTGATAACTGAAGGAGGAGCAGCAATGACGATGTTGGAGGTTACACATTTACAAAAAATATATCAGACCCGTTTTGGCGGAAATCAGGTAATAGCCTTGAAGGATATTTCTTTTCAAGTAGAAGAAGGAGAATACATAGCCATAATGGGAGAATCGGGATCAGGCAAGAGTACACTATTGAATATTCTGGCAACTTTAGATATCCCTACACAAGGAGCTGTACAGCTAAAAGGAATGAATATCACTGAAATTCCAGAAGGACGGCTGGCAGCTTTTAGAAGGGAGAACCTGGGATTTGTATTTCAGGACTTCAATTTATTGGACAATTTTTCTGTTAAGGACAATATCTTTCTGCCGCTGGTTCTTTCTAAGACAGCAGTTGGTGAGATGAAGCGCCGTCTACAGCCTCTGGCAGAAATATTGGGAATTAGTGATCTTCTGGAAAAATATCCCTATGAAATTTCCGGCGGACAAAAGCAAAGGGTAGCAGTTGCCCGTGCGTTAATCATGAAGCCTCAGATTATTTTAGCCGATGAGCCGACAGGTGCCCTGGATTCGAAGAGTTCGGAAAATCTGTTGGGATTATTTCAAGAAATCAATCAGCAAAATCAAACGATTTTGATGGTTACACACAGTGCGCTGGCTGCTAGCCGGGCCAATCGAATTTTGTTCATTAAAGATGGTCAAGTGTTTCATCAGTTGTATCGGGGGCAGCGGACGAATGAAGAGCTGCTGGCAGATATTTCCAAGACAATGACGACATTGCTGGCGAAGGGGTGAGAATAGATGCTGTATATGCGTTTAGCTTATAATAATCTGAAGAAAAATCGGACAGTTTATATTCCATTTGTCCTAGCAACAATATTTACTGTTGTTTTAAATATTATTATGCAGGTGATGCTTTACAACAAAGGGATGGATAATTTGCCTCAGGCAGATTCGGTTAAGATGATGTTTGGTTTTGGTAGTATAGTCATCATGATTTTTTCATTTGTCTTTACGTTCTATACTCACAGCTTCCTTATCAAGCGGAGAAAAAAGGAGCTGGGATTATATAACATTTTAGGGATGGATAAAAGCAATTTAACGGTAATGATGCTCTTTGAAAACATCTATGCACTGGTAATTACGCTGATTCTGGGTATTATTTCAGGTGTGATTTTTTCTAAGCTAATGTTTTTGGTATTAAAAAAACTGATGGGAATTGGAACGGATTTTACGTATCTGCTATCCTTTGAATCAGTAGTAAGAGTCATCGTCTTGTTCGCTGGAATCTTTCTCTGTACATTTTTATACGATATGTGGGAGGTTCGTAAGACGAAACCGATAGAGCTTCTAGGACAGTCAAAAGCTGGTGAAAAAGAGCCTAAAGCCAAATGGTTGTTTGCCTTAGTCGGACTGGTCTGTCTAGGTACCGGCTACGGTATATCCTTGACCATTCAGTCGCCAGTAGAAGCCTTGACGCTGTTCTTTGTAGCGGTAGTCTTAGTGATTATTGGAACATATAGTCTATTTATTGCTGGAAGTATTACCTTGCTGAAGCTATTGAAGAAAAGAGAAAGCTTCTATTATAAACCGTCAAATTTTATTTCTGTTTCGGGTATGATTTTTCGAATGAAACAGAACGGTGCTGGCTTAGCAACGATTTGCATCCTGTGTACAATGGCACTAGTGACAATTTCCTCCACAGTCTCTTTATATGTTGGGCGTGAGGACATTGTTCGTAATAGAAATCCATTTCAAAATACAATCAAGACTGCCGATATACCAGAAGCCGAAGTAGAGGAGCTGCTTCAGCAGACTGCAGTTGATAATAATCTAACTGTGAAAAACCTGCAGACGCTTCGTACGTCAACAGCAGTGGTCACAATCAAAGCAAAAGAGAACCGCTTCGAAGCTGCCAAAGAAGCCATGAGTGATTTTAAGAATATGACCGGCTTTCAGTTTATCCCATTAAGCGAATACAATCGAATTGAGCAGACCGAGAAAAAGTTAACAGAAAATGAAGTACTTGTCTATCCGATTTATGGCAGCTATGAATCAAAGGACATTCATATTGGCTCACAAGATTTCTCAGTGAAAGAAGTTCTGGAGGAGTTCAGTCTATCGCCTAAAAAAGAGGATGAAACAATTAGTTCTTTTCTGCTGGTAGTCTCTGATGGGCAGTTTCAGCAGATTTTAGATCAGGTAAAAGCAGACTTTAAAACTGGAGCTTACTCAGTCCAAAATCTGGTTGAGAATAACTTCATGTTTGAAACAGAGGGCTCTCTTAAAGACCGTATAAACCTGCCAAGTATGCTTCGGGAAAGACTGAGTATACTCGCCCAGCAAAATGACGGTAGTACGTATCTTGTCTCATCTTTGGATGAGGATCGTGAAGATAATAAGGCGTTGATGGGAGGCTTCCTGTTTATTGGGGTAATTTTCGGTTTAAGCTTCATTATCGCAACTACGCTGATTATTTTCTATAAACAGGTATCCGAAGGAAATGATGATCATGATCGGTTTGAAATAATGCAGAAGGTAGGTCTGAGTCACAAGGAAGTTCATCAAACGATTCAGCATCAGATTCTCCTGGTATTTTTCCTGCCGATTGCGGTGGCTGTGCTCCATCTGACAATTGCTTTTCCAATTATTAAAAAGCTGTTAGTATTATTTGGACTCATTAACAGCAGCCTGCTCTTAATGACAACAACCTTATGTGTAGGTGCCTTTGCACTCTGCTACTTCATCATTTACTGGCGCACATCCAGAATTTATTATCAGTTAGTTGAGCGGTAGAAATGCTCCGTTCCATTGTGAAGGTATTCATTTTTAGCTATGGATGAATTTTCAGATTGAAAATCGTCCATGGCTTTTTGAGTTTCCTAAAGTTAAATTTTTTCTTGCGAGTAAAGGAAATAGATGCTATTTATGGTTGTAAACTCAGTAACAGCAAAGGCTGGAGAGAGGTATATAGTTCATGTCCAGCTTCATGGATTCATCCAGTTTTTCCTATTGACATGGGAATGTTCCCACATTTTATAATAGAAAAAATAGCTACTATAGAATGGAGTGTTTAAATGAAAATCATTATTGAAAGCGATTTCGAAGCAATGAGCGAAACAACTAAAAATATTCTATTAGGCCATATGTCACAAGCTAAGCGTGTCAATCTGTCCATTACAGGTGGAAATACACCAGTCAAGGTCTATGAAAAACTGGTAAATATTATGAAAGGCAACTCTAGCTATACGAACGTTCATTACTACAATTTTGATGAGATTCCAGTGGAAGGGCAAGCTGAAGGGGTAACAATTAGTGACTTAAGACGCTTATATTTAACCCCAGCAGGAATTGATGAAAAAAATATTCATCCATTAACAGTAGAAAACTATGCTGAGCAAGACCAGTCTCTGGAGAATGTCGGCGGCTTGGATGGGATGCTGATTGGTCTAGGAAAAGATGGGCATTTTTGTGGAAATATGCCTGGAACAACAAAGTTTAATAATCTAACCTACAAGCTTACTGTAACGGGAGACGAGTCTTGGTTTGTTCCTGAGATGATGGAAAAAGGCCTGGAGTTTGTTACAATGGGACCTGCCAGTGTGATGAAAGTAAGACATCTGATTTTGATTGTTAACGGCTCTGAAAAAGCAGAAATGGTTCGCAGAGTATTAACTGGTCCTGTTAGCGAAGATGTCCCAGCATCCGTTTTGCAGCTGCATCCTAATTTAACTGTGATATTAGATAAAGAGGCAGCTAGTGCCTTGAATTAAGTTTTTAAATAGAAAATAAGAGGCAGTATCAAAGTGATTTGCTTTAAGAAATAAGCCTTACTATACGAAAATGATTACACATTTTCAATATAGTAAGGCTTATTTCCGAGAAAGCTGCTTTTGGAATACCGCTTATTCAGTTTTAAGGATATTAAAAGTCTGGGAATTTATTTATATCCCAGACTTATTTTTTGATACAGAAAATCAAATTTTAATAATCCAATTCCTTAATAGCAATCGTCTGTTTTGTTTCCTCTACCTCCAGACCAGTCATGCGCTCCCACCATTCCTTCATCTCACGTTCGTAAGCAACAGGGAAATCATTGACCACCGCCATAATTTCTCTACCTTGTAAACGAGCATAAGGGAAGTTCAGCATCAAATTATATTTTAGCTCAGTTAACAAACTATAGTACTGAAACATCATATAATACAGGGCTTCTTCATCTTCGGTAACCAGAATTTCCGGCGCCCCGTCCAGCATAAAGCCAAAGCTGCGCATCATAAAAGCCAGTGCGTCGCTATGCTCCATTTCGATTTCATCTACATCCTTTAGTAAGCGAATATGGGTGGTTAAAGCATCAGCCAGTTCCCTTTTCAATAAATGTTGTTCAATCATTTCTGTACTCCTCCATTCTTATCATCAGAATAAACTTCGCCAAAAACTTTTTTTCTCCGTAGATTTTGATTCATCTGTTGTGTGAGGATATTTTTTTTCAATATCGATTTCGTCTTCATTTACTGCTTGATCTGCAGCTAGAATTAAGCCAATAGCATCGGGATCACTGTTTTTAGCCTCATTTACAATCGTAAAACGACCATTGTGCTCATTAATCAGCTTAATATAAGCAGCTTGTAAAGGTGTATCCATTTTTCCGTTAAGCAAAACTGTACCAGCCGGGTGAGCAGCTAGTTCCTTTAAGAAGTTCTTTTTATCCTCTTCATTTTTCATTTGAGCCAGAGTCATTGTTACATAGCAGCGCTCTTTGAAAGTACCTAAGTATTTTCTTTGCTCATCAGGCTTTAGCTGTGGTGTGCCATAACGGGAGTTGTCTAAATGTTTTTGCAGTTCGTCACCCATGCGGGACCTCCTTTACTAGATTTAGTTGTCTAAATTATAGCATAAATAAAAAGCTAAATTCAGTAAAACCAGCTTTTTTGAAGCCGCAAGCTTTGACAATAATAGTAATAAAACTTCTGAAAACAGTTGCATTTACTCAGAAATTCGCCTAAACTATAAACTAAGAATGAAAATCATTCTCAATTAGAAAGAGGAGCATATGCGTGAAAAAAATAGGCCTATTTTTGTTTTTACTCCTTTTAGCATTCATATCGATATTTGTTGGAGTGAAAGACATTTCTTTTACTCAGCTTTTTCAATGGGATTCCGAGCAGCAGCTGGTACTGTTGACTACTCGAGTTCCCAGAACGGTCAGCTTGATGATTGCCGGCAGTACAATCAGTATTTCCGGTCTAATCATGCAGCACCTGACACAGAATAAATTTGTTTCGCCCAGTACAGCTGGAACGATGGACAGCGCCCGTTTGGGTATTTTAGTTGTGATGGTCTTTTTCCCTACAGCTCCGCTGTTGTTCCGTTCGTTTATTGCCTTTATTTTCGCTTTGGCGGGAACTTTGGTTTTTCTAACGCTGACTCGTTTTTTGCCAGCTAAAAATCAGGTGATGATTCCTTTGATTGGTGTGATGTTCGGAAATATCGTTGGATCAATCGCTACCTTTTTTGCCTACCAGTTTCAGCTGGTTCAGAACATGTCCAGCTGGCTTCAGGGAAATTTTTCAACAGTGATGAAGGGCAGCTATGAGCTGCTTTACCTGACAATTCCCTTGTTAATTCTGGTTTATGCTTTTGCCTACCGTTTTACGATTGCGGGTATGGGTGAAGATATGGCAACAAGTGTTGGGCTGAACTATCAGCGGACGCAGCTTCTAGGGTTAAGCATCGTGGCCTTAGCTAGTGCAGTTGTGCTGATAATGGTCGGCAGTATTCCTTTTTTAGGAGTGATTGTGCCGAATCTGGTCGCAATGCGTTATGGGGATCATATGAAAAATACACTGGGAATTACTGCAATAGCCGGCAGCATCTTTTTACTGTTGTGTGATATTTTGGCTCGTGTGGTCATAGCGCCGTATGAAATTCCTGTTAGTGTGGTTGTCGGTGTATTGGGCAGTATCATCTTTATCGCACTTCTGTTAAGGAGGCGTTCAGTATGAGAAAATTAGCCGGACGTTCAAGTACAAAGATTGCTTTACTGCTGCTGGCAGTGATTGCAGTTTGTTTTCTTTATCTTACGTATAAAACATACGGAAATTGGTCATTTGCTTTGGCTTTGAGAGGGAAGAAGCTGGCAGCTTTTATTCTGGTAGGGATTGGCTCCGCTTTTGGAACCATCAGCTTTCAGACTATGACACAGAATCATTTTCTGACACCGAATATTCTAGGCTTAGATTCCCTCTATGTTTTTATTCAAACCGTTTTATTTTTCTTTTTAGGCGGACAAGTAATTTTAGGACAGGAATCGCTTCTTCAGTTTCTGGGGAATATTCTGCTGATGATGGGAATCAGCATCCTGCTCTCCAAATTTTTATTGGGTAGAGGAAAAAATGATTTATTTTTATTATTGATGATAGGAATGATATTAGGGACATTTTTTAATAGTATCAGTACCTTTTTACAGGTTGTAATGGACCCGAACGAGTATGACTTACTACAAGGGAAACTATTTGCCAGCTTTGGCAACGTCAACAGTCATTATCTGCTGCTGGCTGGTCTTTTACTGGCGGTTTTTGCCGGATATCTTTGGCATCAAAGTCATGCACTGGATGTCCTTCATCTAGGACATGATCAAGCGATGAATCTGGGGATTGAAGTTTCAGGCTTTCAGCTGCTTGTGTTGATAGCGGTCAGCGGGATTGTCGGAATTTCAACTGCATTAGTAGGTCCGGTAACGTTTTTAGGTTTTATCGTGGCAAATATGAGCTATCAGCTGATGGGCACTTACCGTCACCGGGAATTATTTATCGGCGGTAGTTTGCTGGCAATTTTACTGCTAGTCTCCGGTCAATTTCTGGTAGAGCAAATCTTTGCTTTGAACACAACCTTGAGTATTGTGATAGAGTTTGGCGGCGGTGTCTATTTTGTCGGAAAAATCATCAGTGAAAGGAAGCAGAAAAAATGATCGAAATCAAAAATGTTTCAAAACGTTATGGAGAAAAGGTCGTTGTTTCAGAGGTTCAACTGCCGGTTGCCGAGCAAAAGCTGACTGCTTTTATCGGGCCAAATGGTGCAGGGAAAAGTACACTGCTTTCAATGATGAGCCGCTTAATACCTAAAGATACCGGAGAAATCTATTTAGATCATAGTGAAGTAAAATCCTGGAAGCAGAGCGAGCTGTCAAAAAAGCTGTCGATTCTAAAGCAGGCAAATAATATTGATTTAAAAATTTCTGTCAGAGAACTTGTTAGCTTTGGCCGCTTTCCTTATACTAAAGGCCGTCTAAAAAAAGAAGATTATGAAAAAATAGAAGAAGCGATGGCTCATCTTGGCTTAACAGAGCTGGCAGACGCCATGATTGATACCTTATCCGGCGGACAGCTTCAACGGGTGTATATTGCAATGGTCATTGCACAAGACACCAATTACATTCTGCTGGATGAACCTTTGAACAACCTGGACATGAATTATGCAGTTCAGATGATGCAGATTCTGCGTCGGCTGGTGGATGATTTCGGTAAGACGGTAGTGATTGTTCTTCATGACATCAACTTTGCTGCCAGCTATGCCGATGAGATTGTTGCAATGAAAGACGGCAAGATGTTCGCTCATGGCACTACTGATGAAATTATTCAATCGAAAACACTGAATAAGCTCTATGATATGAATATCCGAATTTGTGAAATTGAAGGAAAACGTTTCTGTATGTATTTTAGTTGAGAAACGAGGCAATAGAAGCTTGAAAAAAGTCAGATAGAAAACAAGTGGATTAACTAGGGGATTATCTGGCTAAATAACTATTTTGGAGGAAGAAGATGAAGAAAAAATTATTAGCATTCGCAGTCTGCTCAATGGCTGTCGTTTTATTACTAGGTGCCTGCGGCAGCGGAGAAAAAGCAGCAACAGGTGATTCCTCTACTGCGGCTAGCAGTGGGGAAGCTAAAACAATTACAGTAGAGGATTCAGACGGCTCTGTTGAGGTACCAAAAAATCCTGAAAAAGTCGTTGTATTCGACAATGGCTCACTAGATACATTAGATGCCTTAGGTGTTGGGGAAACAGTAATTGGTGCGCCAACAGCCAATCTACCTGCTTATCTAGATAAATATGCAGAGGTAGAATCTGCTGGAGGAATCAAAGAACCTGATTTGGAAAAAATCAATCAGCTTCAGCCTGACTTGATTATTATTTCGGGCCGTCAAAGCGATTTTAAAGAAGACTTAAGCGGGATTGCACCAACGATTTATTTATCTGTGGATGCAGCTGATACATGGAACTCTACAAAGAAAAATATTGAGACCTTGGCAGAAATCTTCGACAAACAAGAAGAAGCAAAAGAAAAAATTGCTTCTTTGGAAGAGGAAATTGCTGAGGTAAAAGCAAAGGCTGAGGCTACTGACGAAAAGGCACTCGTTGTCTTATTAAATGAAGGACAGCTCTCTGCTTATGGGGAAGGCTCACGCTTTGGTATTGTCCATGATACATTTGGTTTTAAACAAGCCGATGAAAACATTGAAGCATCAACTCATGGACAGAGTGTTTCATTTGAGTATGTTTTAGAAAACAACCCAGATATTTTGTTTGTTGTTGACCGGACGCAGGCAATCGGTGGTGATACAACCAATGACAACATCACAGATAATGAATTAATCAAGCAGACAAACGCTGGTAAGAACGGTAAAGTTATTACCCTGCAGCCGGATGTTTGGTATTTGAGCGGGGGCGGACTGGAATCAACCCACTTGATGATTGAAGATGCAATGAAAGCGTTGGACTAATTTTTAGACAATTAAGCTTAGAAAATACTAGCTACTTTCAATTTTTTGAAAAAAGTAAGAAAAAGTTATTGACAAAATACAGGAACTGGCATAAACTGAGTAACAATATTAAAGCTTCGAGAAAGAGGAGTAGCAATTTCCGGTACTTTACAGAGAGCTGATGGCGGTGGGAATCAGCAAGGAAGGGATTGTGAATGGACTTTCGAGCGAAGTGCCGAATCAGAGTAGGCATTTCCGGGAACTCCCGTTATAGAGAAAAGTCGTTGTTGGACGACTGACAGAGAGGAAAGAAGGATTCTTTCAAATTGAGGTGGCACCGTGACTTTTCACCCTCAAACCATAGTTTTTTATGGTTTGGGGGTTTTTTGTTTTTTTCGGGACAGTTCAGAAGTGATTGAATAATCTTTTCAATGAGGTGGTACCGTGGATAAACGAATTATTCGCCCTCAAGAAATAGCTGGATAGCCAGGCTGTTTCTTGAGGGCTATTTGCTGTGAATCACTGCGATTGCCGAAGGCAGAGCAGATGATGAACAGCACTAGGCGAACGAAGCGAGCGTAGTCACCCGAGCGGAATCACTGAGATTGCCGAAGGCAGAGTAGATGATGAACAGCACTAGGCGAACGAAGCGAGCGTAGTTACCGGAACCATAGCTAAGCAAGCTTCTGATGGACAAAGGAAACGGAGCGTATCAAATAGAGAAATGGAGGGAAACGATTATGCAGAAAACAAAAGAAATACAAGCCGATTTTTTAACAGCTGTTTCAGCATTCTTAAGAGTACAAGGAAAAAACAAGTGCATGTTGGAAAGTATACCTAGAGATAAAAGCCAGGGAAGGTACACAATTATTGCCTGGAGTCCGGTCAAAGAAATTACCGTAAAAGAAAAGACCTTTACGGTTTCCGGTGTTGGATCTTATCAAATCGATGATCCGTTAAAGGAGCTGGAAAAACAGATTCTTGTATCAGAGACACCTATCAAAGGCTTGCCTTTCCAGGGCGGAGCAATCGGCTATGTTGGCTATGATGTGATTGGCAGTTATGAAGAGCTGGGACCGATTCCCCATGATGAGACGGGGCTTCCCGATATCCATTTTTATTTATTCGATTCATTTCTATTATTTGACCATCTGAAAGAAACCATTTTGCTGGTAGAGGCTGACAGCTATTCCCAACGAACAGAAGCAGAGTTGGAACAGGCGTTAACTCAAACTGCTGAACAATTAAGAACTCCTGTACCTGAGGAGCAAAAAGTAATCGAGCTAAATCCGCTTGACTACCGCAGTAATTTTTCGAAACATCAATTTGAAGAGACGGTTAAGAAAATCAAACGCTATATTGCTGAAGGTGATATGTTCCAGATGGTACCTTCCCAACGCTTAAGTGCTGATTGTACGGATAATCCTTTTGATTATTATCGAAGACTTCGAGTGGAGAATCCATCTTCTTACTTATATTTTCTGGATTTTACTGATACTTATGTAGTTGGTTCTTCTCCAGAACGTTTAGTGAGTGTGAAAAATCAGACAGTGACAACCAACCCGATTGCTGGAACGAGGAAAAGAGGAGCGACGCCAGAAGAAGACAACCGACTAGCGAAGGAGCTGCTTGCCGATGAAAAGGAACGGGCCGAGCATCTGATGTTAATTGATTTAGGCCGGAATGATATTGGAAAAATTAGCGAAATTGGTTCGGTAGAAGTTCCTCTGTATATGACGATTGAAAAATACCGCTTTGTTATGCATATTGTTTCTGTTGTTACGGGTAAGCTGAAAAAGAACTGCACAGCGATGGATGCGTTAAAAGCCACTCTACCGGCAGGAACAGTCAGCGGAGCCCCGAAAATTCGAGCAATGCAGCGTATTTATGAACTGGAGCCGGTTAAACGGGGAATATACGCCGGAGCGGTTGGTTATTTATCTAAAGATGATCAGGCGGATTTTGCCATAGCCATACGGACAATGGTCATCCATCAGAAAAAAGCATATGTACAGGCAGGTGCGGGGATTGTTTATGATTCCGATCCGAAAAAAGAGTACGAAGAAACCCTACAAAAAGCAAAAGCATTATTGGAGGTAGGACAATGATTTTACTAATTGATAATTATGATTCATTTACACATAATCTTGCTCAGCTGGCTGGACAATTTGCTGATATTTGTATTCTGCGGAATGATGCGCCTGAATTGCTGAGAAAAGCTGAAGAGGCTGACGGAATAATTATTTCTCCCGGACCGGGTAAGCCAGAAGAGACTGGACAAGTATTTTCAATTATTGAACGCTTTTACAAAGAAAAGCCGATTTTGGGCATTTGTCTGGGACATCAGGCAATTGGTGCAGTTTTCGGCGGACAAGTTCAGCAGGCAAATCGTATTTATCACGGAAAGGCATCGACAGTCAGGCAAACAGCAGGCTATTTATTTCAGCAGCTGCCGGCGGCATTTGAGGTTATTCGCTATCACTCATTGGTTATTAAGCAGCAGTCAGTACCAGAAGGATTTTGCATTACCGGCTATTCAGAAGAAGACAATGAAGTGATGGGCGTTGAACATAAAAAATATCCTGTTTTTGGTCTGCAGTTCCATCCGGAATCTATTGGGACCGCCGATGGAGCAAGTATGATACAGAGATTTATTCAGTTATGTGGAGGGGAAAAGTATGAAAGAGCTATTTGAAAAAATATATCAAAAACAACATTTATCTAAACTAGAGACCACAGGTATTGCTGAAGAGATTTTTGAGGGGCGTTTAACAGATAGTCAGCTGGCAGCTTTTCTGACCGCATTGAAATGTAAGGGAGAAACCGCAGAGGAGATGGCAGGCATAGCTGAGACTATCCAGCGCAAGGCGTTAAAAATCAATTGTCAGGCTGAAGAAGTGATGGACAATTGTGGTACGGGAGGAGATCAGTCAGGGAGCTTCAATATCAGCACTACAGCAGCATTTGTTCTGGCTGCCGGCGGAGTAACAGTAGCAAAGCACGGAAACCGCAGTATTTCCAGCCGTTCCGGCAGTGCTGACCTGTTTGAATGCTTAGGCGTGGATATTCGACTGTCTCCTGAAAGAATCGGTACACTGCTGGACGAGGTAGGATTGGCCTTTCTCTTTGCCCCTGCTATGCATCCGAATATGAAGCATGTGATGAAGGTTCGTAAAGAGCTAGGCGTTCCGACCGTCTTGAATTTGATTGGTCCGCTGACCAATCCGGTTCCATTGACTTCTCAGCTGATGGGAACCTATCGTCTGGACTTGTTGGAAGAAACGGCGGCTACACTAAAAAGCTTAGGCCGCCAGCGGGCAGTCGTTGTCAATGGCGGCGGCCGCTTGGATGAAGCTTCGTTGGCTGGAACCACTCATTATGCACTACTGGAAAATGGCAGGATTACCTTAAACTCCATAGAACCAGAGGAACTAGGCTTTCAGCGGCTGCCGTTAACTGCCATTCGGGGCGGCGATGCTCAGCAGAATACTGAAATCTTATATTCTGTCTTGAAAAATGAAGCAGGACCTTATCTGGATACGGTTCTGTTGAATGCAGGTCTAGGCTTCTTCAGCAGCGGAAAAGCGCAGACAATTGAAGAAGGTATTTCGATTGCAGGACACTGCATTAAAGATGGGGCAGCGATGGACAAGCTGCAGGAATTTATTCGTATCCAAAAGGAGGTAGCCTGATGACGGATTTTTTAGAAAAGATACTTCAGGAAAAAGCACAGGAAACCGCAAAGATGTCTAGAGAAAAGCTGAAGACACTGCGTCAGACTCCTTCGTTTTGTGAACGGGTCAGAAATGAACCAGAGTATGTTCATATCATTGGAGAAATCAAGCGGGCATCACCTTCAAAAGGACAGATAAATATGGAAGTAGATGCAGTCAAGCAGGCAAAGCTATACGAAGCAGCGGGGGTGTCGGCTATATCTGTTTTGACAGATGAAGTGTTTTTTAAAGGCTCGATAGAAACCTTAAAAGAGGTTGCAGCGGCTGTGGCTATTCCAGTTTTGTGCAAAGACTTTATTATTGACGAAAAACAACTGATTCGAGCACGAAATGCCGGGGCCACAATGATTCTGTTGATTGTTGCGGCATTATCTCCAGAAAAGCTGGCAGAACTGTTCCAAGCAGCACAGGATCTGGGATTAGAGGTTTTGATGGAAGTCCATAATCGAGAGGAATTGACGATTGCAGAAGCTTTAGCGGCTCCCCTGATTGGCGTAAACAATCGAAATTTAAAGACCTTTGAGGTGACGATTGAAACAAGTATTGAACTAGGGAAGCATCAGAAAACCAACGCAGTATACATTAGCGAATCGGGCTTTGAAACCGGTGCTCAGGCAGCAGCAATCAGTGACCGTTATCAGGGAGTTTTGGTAGGGGAAACATTAATGCGGGCTGCTTCACCAGAAGCAAAGGTTAGAGAGCTGAGGGCGGCAAGATGAAGGTGAAGATTTGCGGATTGAAAACAAAGGGAGATGTGGAGACCGCAGTCAGGAATGGTGCAGACTACATTGGTTTTGTGTTTGCTGAGAGCAGGCGGCGGATTACACCCAAACATGCACGTCGAATCAGCAAAATGATTCCTAAGAGTGTGAAGAAAGTCGGCGTTTTTGTTTCCCCCACTCTAGATGAATTGGAAGCAATCATTACTGCCGCTGATTTAGATCTTGTTCAAATCCATGGAGAGCGACCAGCAAACCGCTTTTCCGTTCCGCATATTCGGGCAGTGGCTGTTAAGGATACGCTTGACTTGGCTGTACTGGCTAATGATCCAGCAGAGTATCTGTTGTTTGATGCCCCGCCTCAAAAATACGTGGGAGGCAACGGTCAGACCTTTGACTGGGAAAAGCTGCAGCTTAATGATTTGAGCGATAAAAAAGTATTTATTGCTGGTGGATTAACTGTGGATAACGTTCAGACTGCCAGACAATTGTTTAACCCCTATGCTGTGGATATCTCCAGCGGAGTAGAGACGAACGGCGAAAAGGATTGCGAGAAGATTGCCGAATTTTTAAAAAAAGCGAAGGAGGAAATGTGATGTATAGTCAACCAACTAAAGGATTTTATGGTTCTTACGGCGGGCAGTTTGTCCCGGAAACGCTGATGAAAGCAGTGAAGGAACTGGAGGAAGTATATGAAGCATCCAAAACAGATGCCTCGTTTCAAGAAGAGCTTGCCTATTATTTAAAACAGTATGTGGGACGAGAAAATCCCCTTTATTATGCAGAAAGATTAACGAAAGAAATCGGCGGGGCAAAAATCTATTTGAAGCGTGAGGATCTCAATCATACAGGAGCCCATAAAATCAACAATACCATCGGGCAGATTCTGCTAGCTAAAAAAATGGGCAAAAGCAAAGTAGTGGCTGAGACAGGTGCAGGACAGCATGGTGTAGCTACTGCTACTGTGGCGGCGCTGTTCGGTATGGAATGTACCATTTTTATGGGCGCAGTCGATGTAGAGCGTCAGGCGCTGAACGTTTTTCGAATGGAGCTTTTAGGCGCTACGGTAGAGAGTGTGGAATCGGGAAGTAAAACCCTAAAGGATGCCGTCAATGAGGCTTTGCGGTTTTGGGTTGCTAATGTAGAGGACACCCATTACGTAATGGGTTCGGTTCTGGGACCGCATCCGTTTCCGGAAATTGTTCGGGATTATCAAAGTATTATTGGGGAAGAGGCTCGTCGTCAATTTTTAGAAGCAGAAGCAAAGCTGCCGGATGCAGTCGTTGCCTGCGTAGGCGGCGGCAGCAATGCGATGGGGATTTTTTATCCTTTTGTTAACGATCAGGAGGTTGCGCTAATTGGAGTGGAGGCCGCTGGTTTAGGTTTGGAAACTGGGGCTCATGCAGCTTCTATTAATAAAGGCAGAGTAGGCATTCTTCATGGGGCAATGATGAAGCTGCTGCAGGATGATGCCGGACAGGTACAGGAAGCTTTTTCGATTTCAGCCGGCTTAGATTATCCAGGACTAGGACCAGAGCATTGTCATTTAAATGAAAGCGGTCGGGCGCAATATGCCTTTGCTACAGATGATGAAGCGTTGGCTGCCTTTCAGCTGTTGTGTCGAACAGAAGGAATTATTCCAGCATTGGAAAGCTCTCATGCAATTAGTCATGCCGTGAAGGTCGCCCAAGAGCTAGGACCTGAAAAACAACTGATTATTTGCCTTTCAGGTAGAGGAGACAAGGATGTTCAGCAAATTAAAACATTACTGGAAAAGAGGGAATACAATGAAGACATTAACGAAACAGCTGACTAAAAAACAGAAAAATGGCGAAACGATTATCGTTCCGTATATCATGGCGGGGGCTCAAGGACTGGAGAATCTGGCAAATGAAATTCACCAGCTTGCAGCTGCCGGAGCAGGAGCGATTGAACTGGGCATTCCTTTTTCAGATCCAGTAGCTGATGGTCCAGTGATTCAAGCGGCTGGACTAGCTGCGCTAAAGCAGGAGGTAACGCTGGCTAAAATCATTGAGACATTGAAAGAAATAAAAACAGACATTCCCTTGGTATTGATGACCTATTTCAACCCGATTTACTCGTTTGGTTTGGAAAGGCTTATTGCTGAGCTAAAGGAGACACCAGTAAAAGGATTAATCATTCCAGATCTTCCCTATGAACATCGTGGCTACTTGACGCCGCTGCTGAAAAATACGGACATTGCGTTAGTCCCGTTAATTGCACTGACGACACCACAGGAGCGGATTAAGACACTCGTGACTGACGGGGAAGGATTTATTTACGCAGTAGCTGTAAACGGAGTAACAGGCATTGGCAGAGACTATCAGGCAGAATTGGATGACCACTTGCGGTTTATTCAAGAAATTAGCGACAAGCCGGTTTTAGCCGGGTTTGGTGTTTCAACAAAGGAGCATGCCCAACGATTTAGAAGAAGCTGTGCTGGAGTTGTTGTAGGTAGTAAAATCGTTCAGCTATTAAGCGAAGGCAGCGGTGAGCAGGCCGCTCAATTTGTCAGTGAAATAGCTGGAATCTAATGAAACTTGCCGGAGCAAGTCGACAAACTGCTCCAGATGGAAAATAAACTGTTAAAAATCAAATGAACTGAAAAATTCTGTAAAATCCCCTATTTTATAAATAAGAAAAGGTTTTCATTTTGGTGATAAAAAGTTATAATGAAATCAGTTGAATATGCAGGATAGTGATTGTTTTCGGCAAGCTAAACCTAATTATGCGGATTCCTTGAATCGGCATAATTAGGTTTTTTATTTTTTTAAAGGGAGGTATGTAAAGAAATCATTGTCCGCTTTCAATAAATTAATGAGGAGGAGTTTAAGAATGAGCATGAAAAAATTTTTAGTAGGACTAGCCGCAGCAGCATTAGTTGTGACAGGCTGTGCTGGGGGAACTGAGAAGGCGGATAAAACGGTAGGCAGCGAAAAAGCAGAGAGCGGGGAAATAACCATTTATTTTGCCAGACATGGGAAGACGATGTTAAATACAGTGGACCGTTCGCAGGGCTGGATTGATGCGCCGCTGACGCCGGCTGGCGTAGAGGTAGCAGAATATCTAGGAAAAGGGCTGGAAGACGTTACGTTTGATAAGGTTTACAGCAGCAATAGTGGACGAGCTATTGAAACAGCTGAGCTGGTCTTAGCCAATAATGGTCAGAATGGTATGGAAATCAACAAGGACAAACGTCTGCGGGAATATAACTTTGGAACCTACGAAGGGATGATGAATGAAGAGATGCAGACGGCTGTGGCAGAAGCCGATGGTCAAACATATGAAGAGTTCATGGAGGGGATGCAGAAAGACGGTTTTTATAAATCAATTCTGCATTTTGCCGATGTTTTAGCTGAATTGGATAAAGACAATGTAGAAGAGGGCGTTAACTGGCCGGCAGAAGATAGCCAGACGATTATTGACCGCCTGACCGCTTCTCTGGATGATATTGTGAAGGATGCAGAAAAAGAAGGACATAAGAATATCCTGGTTGTTTCTCATGGCATGAGCATTATTACCTTACTAGGACAACTGGACAGCAATGCAGAACTGCCGCCAACTGGATTAAGCAATGCCAGTATTTCTACTGTGACTTATAAGGATGGAAAATTCACAGTAAACTCTGTAAATGATATGAGCTACGTAGAGAACGGGCAGAAATAATAGAAGAAAGGAACAGGTCGTTAAACAGCCTGTTCCTTTTCTTATAGTTGGTGTCAAAGAGCGTGTTACATCAATAAGCAGTTTGGCTGAAATCTAAAGCAACATCTTCAACACTTTGTTTGTCCAAAATTGAATTAGAATAGTTAATTATTGGAGCTGAAATTAAGTTTAAATTTTTCTTCCAGTTTTATTGATTGAGTCAAAATCAACGTTTTCTATTCACTTACTTGACCGTTATAGTAATATTCACTCGGTTGTTACGGAAGAAGCTAGAAGTTACTTCAATATATGTGACTCCCTTTCCAACAGCTTTAATATTTCCCTGATTGTCTATTTCCACAACTTTAGGATTGTTTGATTTAAAATTTAATAAGGCAGCGGGCAGCTGCTCGGGTACATTTACTTCATAGGACAACAACTTTTCTTCCCCTAAGTTAAGAGCTAAGGTTTTTTCTTCCGGCACAATCTCAACAGAATGATCTAGTTTGACCATGCTGACTTCTCCTTCAGAACCTTCTGGTATAGACGATGATCGGTATGTTACCGCACCAGCAACACGCTCACCCTTTTTCAGAGAGTAAACAATCCAGTCTTCATTGTTTTCTGTATCAAACCAATTTCCAATGTTGCTGCCTTTGAGCCGAATTTCCGGCTGTATTCCTTTAGTAACCAGTAACGTTAGCTTTGTGGCATAATACCCATCTACTGGAGCAGTAAAGCTGAAATAGTCATAATCGCTTTCAAAGTCTGCAGTATAGTGCGCAGGCGTATTGAGCTGAAGCTCTGTTGCTTCACTGGAGTTATTTCCATGATCATCCCGAACTGTCACATTGATAGTTACTCGGTTGTTGCGGAAGAAGCTGGAAGTTATCTCAATCAAAGCTTGCCCTTTCCCAACAGCCTTAAGATTTCCCTGATTGTCTATCTCTACAACTTTAGGATTGTTTGATTTAAAACTTAATAAGGCAGCGGGCAGCTGCTCGGGTACATTTACTTCATAGGACAACAACTTTTCTTCCCCTAAGTTAAGAGCTAAGGTTTTTTCTTCCGGCACAATCTCAACAGAATGATCTAGTTTGACCATGCTGACTTCTCCTTCAGAACCTTCTGGTATAGACGATGATCGGTATGTTACCGCACCAGCAACACGCTCACCCTTTTTCAGAGAGTAAACAATCCAGTCTTCATTGTTTTCTGTATCAAACCAATTTCCAATGTTGCTGCCTTTGAGCCGAATTTCCGGCTGTATCCCTTTGGTAACTAACAATGTTAGTTTTGTGGCATAATACCCATCTACTGGAGCAGTAAAGCTGAAATAGTCATAATCGCTTTCAAAGTCTGCAGTATAGTGCACAGGCGTATTGAGCTGAAGCTCTGTGGCTTCACTGGAGTTATTTCCGTGATCATCTATCGCTTTATTAATTTTTAGATTAAAACTTGCTTCTTTATTTCCATCTTGACTAGTTGCTAAAATAGTTACAGTTCCTTCTTTATGGGCAGTCACCTGACCATTTTCATTTATTGTGGCAATCGATGTGTCAGAAGTTTTCCAAAAAACAGTTTTGTTCGTCGCGTTTTCTGGACTGAATAACGGTGCTACAGTTAGCGTTTGTCTCACAGCAATTTCTTTTTCTGAAAAATTAAATGAGATATTTTCAACAGGACGATGTTTCGTAATTTTTACATCCATAGCTGCTGAAGGTTTTGATAAAACCTCAAGCTCAAAGTTTGAATAACTTCCATCACTAAGCTGATTTGCAGGTATTGTACTTTTATTAAAGCTTGTAGGCTGAGGTTTACCATGGGTTCCAGTTCCTATGAAGTAGAATGGATCACTTTTATCGTTTGACTGTTTAAGAGCTTTATCAGCTGAAAGCAGCATGGCTTCTTGGGGGTGGCCAAAAGAAGTAAACTGTTCGTTTACTTTGTAAAGACCAATACCAGGATGGGCAACACTTAATGTTTCCATTCCTTGGTCGTAGCCGTCAAATTGCCTATTATCAATTAAAAAATATTCATAAGGATTTTCTGTAGATATTTTATAGATTAAATTTTCACTAGCATTACTAGAATCAATTTCGAGCATGCTATCTTCGCTCAAATCGACTTCTTGTACAGGGACACCTAGTTTCATTTTTGAATAGCCATCTAATCCAACAGGAGTCGCCCCGGCTAGTTCGCCATTCTTTGCACCAGAACTTCCAGCCCCCATTAAACTAGTTCGACCAAAACTACCGTCTGAAGAATGGTATAAATCGGGCAGGCCAAGGCTATGTCCAAATTCATGACAAATTACGCCTAAATTAACTGGACTTTCAATTGGAAAATAGTGTCCTTGGTAATAATTGTAATCGCGTTCTCCTACTTGAGTGTAGGATTTAAAAGAAACACCATCAAGTTTAAGCGCAGTCTGACCCTGTAAGTATGCAAAATGAGCCCAAACCGCTGGCGCTAGAAAGCTGCTAGTGCTTTCATAGCCGGCAATAATCGTCATGATATGCAATTCATTTGCTTCTAATTGACCATTTCCATTTGTATCATATGTTGAGAAATCAATGCTTCCATCTAGTGCTTCTAATGCTTTTTTTACCATCATCGGATTATCGATACTAAATTCAGTATTTGGATGTTTCATATCCAGCTTTACTTTTACTATCCCTGCTTCTCCTGTATTTGTTTCCGATGCAGGAATAATATGAGTTCTTCCGCCAGTTTCGTCCTCATAATAATGTGCTAAACTTTGCTTATTTTTATTAAAAATTTTTTCGGTCCATACATCTGGAGAATATTTCAACTCCATATCCTCTAACTCAACTAGAATGACTAAAAGCTTTTGGGCTCCCTGTGAAGAAACGCGTACTTCAGAACCTGTCAGTTGTTTCATTGTTGCCAGCAAAGGAGCAGCCTCTGTTTTATTTGTTAATTCTTCTTGATGCTCATGAATTGTTTCTGCAGTCAACGTGTTGAATGGACGGAGGTCAACTCCATATTTTGCTGAAGACAGAGAAGCTTCTTTAGCTCGTATCGAATCGGATGTTACATAATACCAATAGTTATCCGTGCTTTTTTTTACAATATCCCCTGAATCAGAAACAACATAGTTGAAATGCTCATCCCCATATTCTGTAATTGTCAATTGTTCTCCAGTCGGCTGTTGAACGATTAAAGGCTGCTCTCGAGCAGGAGCAGCTTCCGCTTTTAAACCAAATGTAAAGAAAAGGACTCCGAGCACTCCTATTTTTAACCCATTTAACCTAACCTTCTTTTTCATAATTTCCTCCTTTAAAATAAATATTTTTTTATATACCAACAAAACAACACTTTACTGTTAAGTATAGCAACTTCTGTTTCCTTTGTAACGATATAATTTTTTCTGAGTCTAGTTATGTTATTAATCGTTGAAAGCTATAAATGGGCTATTGGCTATTTTCTCCTCTCTAAAAAATAGTTATTTCAAAAAAACAGCTAATCACTCCAATTTTTTGAAGTAATTAGCTGTTTATTTTTATTTTCTTATGGTAATTATCTACCAGTCTCCTCATTTTCTTGAGCAAGATATTCTTTCATTCCATCTAAGATCCCCTCAGCTACTTGCTGCTGATAATTTTCAGTAGTGAAAGCGGCTAAGTCATAATCATTGTTCATATACCCAAGCTCTAACAAAAGTGCAGGACGGGTGTTTTCCCTCAGGACATGGAAGTTGCCGACTTCAACGCCGCGGTTGTCCAAGGGCAGCATATATTTTAAAGAATCATTGACTGCTTCAGCTAGTGCTTCGTATTTCTCATAATAATAGTATGTAGTGGTGCCAGAGGCTTCGTTCATATATTCAGTGGAATCATAGTGAAGACTGATAAAGAAATCTGCCTGATTCTGCATACTGATACTGCATATATCTTCCAAATCTATAGTAGCATCTGTATTTCTGGTTAATAATACGGTACAGCCAGCAGCTTCCAGCGTGTTTTTGATAATTTTCGCAGTAGCTAAGGTAATATCTTTTTCATAGAAAGAGCCGTTGTTGCTAATAGCTCCAGTATCCTGTCCGCCATGTCCCGGATCTAAAACGACAGTTGTATTCTTTAGTGAAGTAGCGGGAGCTGCAACATCAATTACTGCTTTTTCACTATAAAGACTTGAAATATATCCCTCGTACTGATCGTTGACAACCACGTGGTACCAGCTATTAATCTCATCAATATACTCAAGATATTCACCATGTGTCACCGTCGTAATCACATCACTACCGGTATCCGGCTGACTGTATAAAACTATATCTTCTTCTCCAACCTGCACAACAGTTAGGGTCTGGCTATCTAGGTTAACCTCAGAGACTTCACTCTCTGCAGCGGTTAAAGTCAATTGAGCAGCTGATGTATTTGTCTCTGCATTTTCAGTACCGTTGCCAATGATTGCCAGAAATAAATCGAAATAGAAAATAGCCGCGAAGCCTATCAATAATAAAACTGTCAGGGTGAATTTTCGGGAACGAATGCTCATACGATGCAGACCTCTTCATTCTTTGGGATGATTCAACGATAATGATTGAAGCTTAAACCTGACTTAAATTAAAAAATTCTGTAAAACGCTGTTGAACTTTCAGCGATCCTTCGTTAAAGTAGTATAAAAAGCAGGTGATGTAGATGGAAGTAATGGTGAATTATAATTTGATATTAGCTGAAAATCAACGTTTGGAGACAGAGCGGCTAGTTCTGCGCCCAGTAACTTTAGCCGACGCTTCTGATATGTTTGAATATGCCTCTGATGAAGAAACAGTTGTATATGTTTTTCCACTTCATCAACGAGTGGAAGATACAGAAGCGGCGATTGCTGATTATTTTATGAGTAACCCGTTAGGAAAGTATGGTATTGAACTAAAGGAAAATAAAAAGCTGATTGGGGCGATTGATTTACGCGTTGAACCAGCAAATAAAATTGCCGAAATCGGCTATAGCTTAAGTAGAAAATATTGGGGATATGGTCTGGTGCCAGAGGCCTGTGAAGCTTTGTTGGAGCTGGGCTTTGAAAAGCTGCAGCTGATACGGATATTTGCCAAACACGATGAAGAAAATCCAAATTCAGGTCGAGTGATGGATAAAATCGGCATGAAGGAAGAAGGGCGCATTCCCAACGCTCGTCTAGCCAAAGGAAAGGCAGTAACAGACGTCATCAAAGGACTGACGATTGAAGACTGGAAGAAAAATCGACAATAGATGAAGGAGGGATAACATGGACTGGAATGAGACATTTAATAGAGAAACAAAACCAGAGCTTGAGGACGTAACTGCGTTTATCCACACAAAAGAATGGGAACAGCTGTTACATGAGCTGACGGAAGAGCTCAAAATCAAACCAAAGCTGGAGCACAGCCGTTGCTCGATCCCCGGCTGGAACCTGAAATTTAAAAAAAGAGGAAAAAGCATATGTACCATTTATCCCAAAAAGGGAACGTTTCGGATATTGATTATTGCCAATAAAGAGTATCAGGCTGAGATTGAAGCCTTAATTGAGAAAAGCGATGAACAGATTCAAGAAGCCTACGAAACCTATGAGTATATGAACGGCGGCAAATGGCTGCTCTTCGATGTAGATAACGAAAAAATTCTACAGGATGCACGAAAGCTGATGGCATTTAGGCTACAGTAAAATAAAAAAGAGAAAAGAATGAATGGCTCTGTTGTTCTTTTCTTTTTATTTTTCAAAAGATAAAGGGAAAAGAGCGCAGGAAAGTAAACTGAAATACATTTGCAGAAAATGGTGAAAAAAAGCCGTTGTAATCGAAAAAATAATCAGAAATTCATTGACTTTACAAGGGATACGGGGTATTATGTTAAATGGTATTGTTTGCCCCACGATGAGCCCCGGAAACTCAAGTGTATGTCAAACATCGAAACGAAAATTGGAGGAAAGAACTGTGCGTACAACATATATGGCCAAAGCTGGCGAAGTAGAACGTAAATGGTACGTAGTAGATGCAACTGATGTTCCTTTGGGACGCCTTTCAACAGTTGTAGCATCTATACTACGTGGAAAAAATAAACCAACATTCACACCACATGTGGATACTGGAGATTTTGTAATTGTAATCAATGCTGACAAAGTGAAATTAACTGGTAAAAAAGCTACTGACAAGATTTACTACCGTCACAGCCAATACCCAGGTGGTTTGAAATCTGTTACTGCTGGTGAATTGCGTGAGAAAAATTCTCGCCGTCTAATCGAAAATTCTGTAAAGGGTATGCTTCCTAAAAATACTTTAGGCCGCAAACAATTTACTAAATTGAACGTATATGGTGAAGCAGAGCATCCACATGCTGCACAACAACCAGAAGTATTAGACATTACTAACCTAATTTAAGGAGGGAAATTCATTGGCTCAAGTACAATATATCGGCACTGGCCGTCGTAAAAATGCAGTTGCCCGCGTACGTTTAGTACCAGGAACTGGTAAAATTACTGTAAACAAAAAAGATGTTGAAGAATATATTCCACACGCTGACTTGCGTGAAGTTATCAATCAGCCTTTCGGCGTGACTGAAACAAAAGGCGCTTACGATGTAATGGTAAACGTAAACGGTGGAGGCTACGCTGGACAATCAGGAGCTATCCGTCACGGAATCGCTCGTGCATTGCTGGAAGTAGATCCTGATTTCCGTTCTGCATTAAAACGCGCTGGTTTGCTTACACGTGATGCCCGTATGGTTGAACGTAAAAAACCAGGTCTTAAGAAAGCCCGTAAAGCTTCACAGTTCTCAAAACGTTAAGACTTGTATTATCAAGACTTTCGAGACACTTTCCATATTTTGGAGGGTGTCTTTTTTATGCGTTTTATTAAATTCTCAATGTATTCATACGAAGTTGCAAATTTTTAAATAATAAACACTTTATAAAAATTGTAATTTCTAAAGTACATATTTCAAATCTATCTGGTATTATTGATTATTTTATGATCTAATAAAAGTGAATGAATGTAAAAGGAGGATTTTTATGGACGCAATCGGCTCAAAATATAAAATTGAAAAATATGGCTTTAATGAGTTAGATAGGACAGTAGTATTGCCTTCATTTCAGCGCAAACTGGTTTGGTCAAAAACAGAAAAGAAAAATTTTATTGAAACACTACATAACGGCTACCCGTTCGGTGCAATTTTAGTTTACCAGTATCCAAATGAAGATAAAATTTCGTTAATTGATGGATTACAGCGTTTTACTACTATTAGAGATTATAGGGATAATCCTCAAGAATATATTCCTATAAATGAGTTTATTGAGCGTACTTTAAATCTGTTTGTAACTGAGAATACACCGGCTACAACTACGGCAAACTGTAAAGCAGTAATTGAGAGAGTCTTCAAAAAGTATATCAACGATTTAGATAAGTATACACAATCACTTGATTTGTTTAATCTGCTTGAAGAAGAATTATTGAGTAGTTTCCCACAAATTTCTGATCATCTAAGAGAAATAATTCAAATTAAAGATGATCTTACTAAATCAATTACAAATTATTTAGATATTAGACGGATTGATATTCCTACGATTGTTTTTACTGGTTCAGACACAGAATTAGCTATAGTTTTTGAGAATCTAAATCGTGGAGGTAAGAAATTATCCAAATATCAAGTATTTGCTGCCCAATGGTATAAGTATGATGTGAAACTATCAGATGAAAAATATAACAAAAGACTTCTAGAGAAGACAATTAACTGGTATGAGATGCTTGAAAATGAGCGTGGAATTGAAATCGAAAATTTTGAACCAGATACAATGCGAGAAAAGTCTGAAATAAATATTGCAGAGCTTTGTTTTGCATTTGGACAAATGATTCTCGAAAAAACGCCTGTTTTTTGGGAGGGTAGTGGGAGCGATACTGCAAACGAAATTGGCTATTCCTCAATGGCCATTATATTTGGTGTTAAAAATAAAGAGTTGAGCACAATTATTGCAGAAGAAAATAGAGCTTTGTTTAGTAAATCAGATTTAATCGAAGAAATTTTAGAAGCAGCACTAGTCATTTATAAAGACATAAATATGTTGTTTCAACAATATCTACATACACCAGGCAACTTATCAAATTTCAAATATGCTTTGGGAACAAATTTTCAAATTTTGTCATATTTCGCTGCACTTTGGAATATCAGATATGAATTAAATAAAGAACGTTTAACATTACAATCAAGAAAAGGTTCTAGTAAGGAGTATGAGTGTGTTAAAAAGAACTTATTGAAATGGTATCTTTATGATATTGTAGAAAGTAATTGGTCCGGTTCAGGAGATACTAAGCTGGATCAAATTGCTATTGATCATAATAACAAGTATTTGAATGAAATTCTATCAGAAAATCTTAATAATGCTTTAATGAAATGGTATGATGAACAATTACAAAAACGTTCAATCAATTTCGAACCAATTGCTAAAATGCTTTACACTGTAAATGCTTCTTTTGATAGCAATGCATATACTAGCTCAAAATATGATCTTGAACATGTAATTTCTCGCAAACTAATAGCTAAAACTCCAAATCGAGCAGTGATTTCTGGTGGAACTTTAGGGAATTTGATGTTTCTAGATCAAATTACTAATAGAGGTAAGAAAGAACAATTTATGTATCAATATGTAGATGATGATGCTTTTGAGGTTAAGCAAAGTTTTATTGATTTGCATTTTTATCCATCAAAGAAAAATCTTCAATCGATTAAAAGAGAAATTGAAGCAAAAGGTAGTGATTACTCGAACACACAATCTGTTATCAAAAATCGAGGGAGCGAAATTATAAATTCTCTTGTTAAAAATCTTGAATAAATTTACTCGAATATCTTTGGTTGTACAGCAATATTGTTTTTATTAGTAGTCTAAGTAATCATCGAATTTCTGCCTTTCGTATTTTGAAAGGTATTTTTTACATCATGGATGTTCCTCTGTTTGAAGTGATAATAGCTATTCCATATAATGGTCAAACACATTTGTAAATCCAAGTTTTTCTCCGTATAATTATTAAGGGTGTTATGATAGTCATTGCGCTTTTTATTTGCTGCTTAATTAAATAAAAAAGCTGATTTTATCGGAAAATGAGCTTCAATAGTCATTAACACTCATTTTTTATTAATAAAAGTAAAGATAGTTCTTGTAGTACATAAATAGAAAAGGAGGATATGTATGAAGGATAAAAATAATATCTTGCGTCCGCTGGGCTCTGGTTTGGCGATGGCAGTTCCTTTAGCGATAGGTATCCTGACGAAGGATTTGCGGATAAGTTCAGTGGGAACGATGGGAGCTTTTTCTTATTTGGCGTTTCAGCATCGTTCATTTGCGTATAACATGAAGGCTATTTCTATTCATGGTCTGGCTCTACTGGCTGCATTTATATTAGGTGCAGGCACTGCTATGTTTCCTTGGAGTGCCCCTTTTATTATTAGCACCTTGTCTTTTGCTGCGTTTATTACTTCGAAGGTCTTCCGCATTCCAAAACCGGATTATTTTTTTGTCATTATGCTTTATGCGACGGGTTTTAATTTTCAGGCGGCTTCTTTTGGTGAGATTTTTCATCATAGTACCTATTTATTATATGGAATCGGCGGTTCTTTGTTGTCTGGTTGTTTGATTTCATTGCTGGAAAAGCTGCCGTATCGAATTCCTAAAGATCATTTTCAGCGCTTGTCTATGATGGATAAATATTATCTGACGATGTATGAACACCCTAATACGCTGTTGAAGGCTCTGCACTATTCAATGATTCTGTTTATTGCGGCTTACATTGCCTATTTGTTGAGAGAAAGCAACGGTTATTGGATATTGATTTCAGCTGCAGCTGTGTTGGCGGGTGAGCATATGAACAAAATTAAAGATCGAACGGTTGGCCGGGTAGTGGGCGGTGTTGTTGGGATTATGTTGGGTTTTTTCTTAGTCTCCTTAGGGCTGCCGCTGGTGTTCAAAGCACTGATACTGGTTGCTTTGAATATTTTGACTGAGTTCTTTATGCCTGTCAATTACATGGTAGCGAACTTCTTCACCAATCCACAGGTTCTGCTGTTAATGACAATCGGTACGAATTTTACACCGCTAGGACTGATCCCGATGCGTTTGTCCGGTGCAATCATTGGCAGTCTACTGGCGCTGCTATTGATTTTCGTGATGGAGTATTGTTTACAGCAGCTACAGCCGGATAAAGCTTCGGCAGATGAGTGACAATTTTTTTGCCTATAGGATTGATCTTCTGGATTGCAGGAGCATGCCTATAGGCTGGACATGTAAAAGTCTACTGGTCTACATTTACCTATAAGCAGCACAAACGTTTCCTATTCATATTGTGAAGCGTTTTTTTGTGGAATGATTTTATTTTAGGCATGATATAATAAACCTGATAATTAATCACAGATGAAGTGAACAATAAGAGAAACAGTAATTATTTTACAGAGGTGAGGTGATTTGGTGAAATCAGATAAAAGTAATGATTCGCTAGCTGTACAAAAGCAGCCTTCTGATATGCCTTTGGCATCAAAGGCTGTGTTGCCGCCGGAGCTGGGGGCTCGTTTGGCGCTTTATCCGGAAAATACACGGCGGCCGGTGAACAAGACCTTGTTTAGAAATGACTACTTTCAATTGACGTATAATGTGAGAGAACAGTCAATGAGTGTTTCATCTAGAGGAGATATTGTCTATTCTGCCATTCCTTATGATACGGCCCGAAGCTATATTCAACGTGCAGCGATTCAGTACCTGCTTCATCCGGAGGAGGTACGCCATTATCTGGAGCTGCATAAAACAAATATTGAACAGTATTTAGTGCTGAGTATTTTTCAAGTCACAGAAAAGCGAGTGGCGAAGGATTCTATCGAGGTACAGCGGGCGTACAATGCCATTCTGCAAAATCCGCTGCTTGAAATTCAAATTTTAGGTCGGATGCTGCAACATGATGAGACGGGACCTCTATCCGCAAATCTGGCTGGGAAGTTTTTATTTAGTGAAAATGCCAAAACAGGTATAGCAGGCTATGTCTCTGAATATCTTAATTTTGTTGTTCAGCTTACTCAGTCTTTGCCAATCACAACCGATGGAAAAAATCTGCAGCTGTTAGAATCGATGACTCCGGATACCTCCTTAGAGGATAAAGAGATGTATAAACAGCTCACCTTTGAATCAGATATTACGCCGGCTTTGGAGCTGCTTCCTCAGGAAATTAAACAAACGATTAATCATTCAATCATCAATACCACTCAGCCCATGCTTACGAATAATCGGCCGCTTTTGCGCTCAGAATTTGGCAGCGAACTGTCTGAGGTTCGAAAAAATTACGTTGCACATAGCGTTGATCCGCAAGAGCTAAAACAGTATTTTGAAAATGTCCTGCCAACAGAGAGCACCAACTTGGTGAATGTTGTTTCGGATATTCATATACTGGATGGTAAATTTCCTTTCAGTAATCAACATTTTAATATACTAGCTGGCGATGTTCAGAATTCTAAAGTGACCAACGAGAAAATCAGTGGAGTCTATGTTATAGGAAATCATGAATTGGTCGCTGTTTTACCAGAGAATCCTGATACAAAGGCTGAAGAGTGGGAGAAGTGGCGTCCTTTCCTTAACTATGAATGGTTTAAATTAATTCGGGAAAATCCTGATGACGCATGGCCGCTGCTGCCGACAGGAGATCATGATTATTATGAAGCTGTGAAAGGTGAGCTTGAAAAAAGGTTCCCTAAAATGAAGGTGTTAAATAATGATAGTGTGGTTCATGGCGGAATTCGCTACATAGGATTGACGATTCCGGTAGCACTGGTTAGGCGTAAAAAGGAGCTGCAGCGCTTTATTTTGAAGGCTTTAAAGCCGCTGCTTGCTAAGGATCAGAGTATACCGACAGTGATTGTTTCCCATGCCCCTTTATTTAACGAGCTAAGCAGGCTTTTTCCTAGAAGCAAGTCGTATAATAAGGACTATACTTGCTCAGAGCCGGCAATTGAACAGCTGTTTGAGCAGTATAATATCATTGGCGTGATTCATGGGCATCATCATATTCCAGCTGCCTTTGGCCGATATAAGCTAGTGGAATTTGCAGGGAAAGAGCGGTTTGTTGTTTGTTCTATTTATTCTGAAATGAACACTGGCTTTGAATTGACAAGTCTGTTTAATCCTAGCATATAAAGCATTTTGAATGGAGCGATAAAAGGGTAATGGCAATCTATATGTTAATGACAAAAGAGTATGAAGATGATGAAAAAGTGGTATATTTGTTTGGTCCAAATGAATTAACCTATGGAACGATAGAATATGATAAGGTGTTGAAAAAGTTAAATGTTATTGAAGAAGTAGAAGGTGATGCTATTTCCAATGAAGCTTATGTGAAGTGGGCTGCTTAAAGAATTGGCCGTATCCTTTATAATGAAGGAGGAGAATTTCCTCAACAAACCTCTGTTGAGGGATAAAAAATTTCTTTTAAAAAGCGTATTGAAATTAGCTGAAATGAGTGCCTGTAAAGTTCGACTGTCCTTTAGGGTTGATAGAATGATAGATAGCCCAGCTATTTCCCAATCTAGCCGATCAAACGTTTTTCTTACAGTTTCAGAAAATTAATTGTATCTTTCAATGCGGTTTTGAGTGTATAATGATACTGTTAAAGGCGGTGTAGAAAATGAATTCAAAAGAAAAAATGTTAGAGCTAATTAAAAAGAAACAGGCAGGCGGCCGCTCTAAGAAAATGGCTAATCCTAAAAATGATCTTAAAAACATGCGCAAAGGTCCGAAGATTTTTAATAAATAGACGAACTTTTTTTGCATTTGCTAGACAGCCGGTTTAGCCAGACCTATTGAGAACCAATCAATATCAGAATGTATATGTATCAAGAGTTTATTCGTAACGGTAACTATAGAGTTTGCGCTAGAACGGTTAACGTCAAACACCAAGTAGGTACTTTTCAGCAGCTCTACTTACATAGTAAGTAATCACAGTGATTCAAAGCAATGAGAAGGAATTTACGAAAATGACAGGAAACACGAAGTAAACCATTCGATGTTGACTGATTCCTACCTGGTGCTTTCCCAATTTTTGTTCAAATTCGGCTTATTGCTGAAGAAGTTGCTCCTGCGATTACTCGTCGCAGTTAAGTGCTTTGCGAGTGCTCCTGCGGTTACTCGTCGCAGTTAAGTGCCCATATGTGTTATTGTCTCACCGTTTATTCGAGTTTCGACATACTAAACGTTCGGGATTTTATTTATTATACGCAGGTTCTATGACCGAATGATTGGTACAAATAAGTAGAATGGTCTAGTTTGTCCCTCAAGGTCAACTTGGAGAAGAACCTCAATCAGTAATCGACCTACAAGCTACTCCTGTTCTCTTTAGTATGACAGGAAATAGCGTGTAGGTCGATTATTTTCATTCTGTTTGGTGGCGGTAACCCACCATGGGTGTTTGTTCTACTCACTTTTTGTAATAATAGGCGAAGAGATGATTAGGTCTGGTATGTTGCTGAATCATATTTTAATGTTGAGATAGAGACTTTTTCGTCCTTATCATATTTTCTCTTATTTGGTAACTGTTGCATAAGCTGATATTATCTTTTTTCGCAAGGCACTTTTTGTCTGCTCATCGGTAAAAGCATGGTTAACGGCATGGAGATTCAGCTGTTCCATTTCGAGATAGGTTAACTTGCAATGTTCAAATAAAAGCTGATATTCTCTGGTTAATGTTGTTTGAGATATTGTACGGTTATCTGTATTGATGCAGCACGCAATATCTTCTTTTAAAAAATGACGAAGGGGGTATTCCGCCCAGTTTTTCACTGCATTTGTTTGTAGGTTGCTCGAAGGGCAAAGTTCTAAAAGTACACCAGAGGTTCGGCATAGCTGTTGAGCAATAAGGTTGTCTTTGATTGCCACCCCATGACCGATACGTAAAGCACCTAAGTGAACTGCCTCAATTACATTTTGAGCACAACCGCATTCCCCAGAATGAATGGTTAGATTCAAACCGGAGGATTGGGCATGTTCAGCGGATAATTTAAGCTTGACGGTCGTCAGCTGCTCTTCATCACCAGCGAAATCAAATCCAGCAATGGGGCATTGATTTAGTTCAACAAGAGTATCTATTAGCTGCTTGTGTTCTTCTTCTGTATGATGGCGTAAGGCAGTAATTAATAGACTAACGTGGACAGCAAAGTCCTGTTTTGCTTGATTTATTCCCGAGTATACAGCGGTTATGATTTCTTTAAGGGATAAGCCTTTTTGTTGATGAAGTAAAGGGGCGAAGCGAATTTCAAGATAGCAGATATTTTCTGCAGCAGCCTGTCTAATAACATCATATGCGGCAGTGAACAGGCTCTCTTTTGTTTGAAGCAAGGGGAGGATTATATCAAAGCTTTCTAAATATTCTTTTAAGTTCAGACACTTTTTAGGCGCAGCAGCTTTTTCAAGGTTTGCTGTTGGCAGACCCTCTTTTTTAGCCAGCTTCTTCAAGGTATCTATTGAAACTGAGCCGTCTAAATGACAATGAAGTTCGACTTTTGGTAAATGAAGAATGGTTTTCTTTTGAGCAGTTGAATTCATATTTTCTCCTTGTATTTAATAAATCTGTCATGGGTAATTTAATATGGACTGGAACGAAAATGTATAGTCCCGAGCCATAAGCTGAGCTTAACAAAAAATATGTTTTTAGTTTGTGTTAAGCTCAGCTTATTTTCGAAGGGATTGCTTCTGTGGATACTTGCTGCAGTTAAGTCCAGTTATGTGCTGCTAATGCTCTACTATTTATCTGGGTTCTCTTGAGCGAGTTGTAAGGTTGGGATAAACACTTATTTTACATTGAGCAACGATTATAAACAGAGGGCAGTAAAATCATGAATAACTTTTTGGATGGAGAGTTTGGGATTTGCTTGCTCCATTTTTCTAATATATCTTTTTGGGATAGAGTCTATACCGTTTAATCCGCCTGTGATACCTCCCAACATTGATGCGATGGTATCAGTATCTCCTCCAACATTTACAGCTGCATAAATTCCAGACATGGTTTGGCCTTTTGTCCCAGCTAGTAAACTGAAAACAGCAGGTATAGATTCTTGAACCCAAAAGTTAGTCCCGACTTTATCCGCAGTATTTTGTAATAAGTCAGCAAAATCCTTGGACTGTCTACCTATGTAAACAGCTTTTCTAATTTTATATTCAATATCTGGTCCAACCGAGATGTGCTGTTGTTCTTCTCCATATTTACGCCCTTCTAGTGCCCCCCATAATGCTGCTTCAATGATTGTTTTGAGAGTCGCTTCGTTAGTCAATGCCTCCGTTGCACCACAGCAGATAGCAGCGGCGGCAGAGATAGCATTGCTGTTAAAGTGGGTAGATTGACACATTGCGATGGTGTACTCAAGAGCTCTTTTTTTATTTCCTTTGGCTAGAACGGCCAGAGGAATGGTTTTCATGGCTCCGCCATTTGTAGCAAGCCCGCTATAGTTAATTAGCCCAAATGGATCAACATCTGTTGGCAAATCTAATCGCATCTTTTCAATGGCTGTTCTAGTTGTTGGCCCGGCAAACTTATCAAAATAATATCCGTCGTTCCCCCAAGCAATGATGGCTTCTTTTGCGATTTTTTCATTGAACATTCCTTGATGCTGAAGGATTGCCTGCATAAGGTAATAGGACATACTAAAGTCATCTGTGATAGTTCCAGCAGGATATTCCCTAGCAAAAGTATCATTGGGAGCTTCTTGATATTCTTTTACATAGCCCCCAAAGTGTTCAATAATTTGCCGTGTATTTCGTAGTTCTGTTGGGGCACCTAAGGCATCGCCGACAGCAGCGCCATAAAGAGCTCCAAGTATTTTTTCTTTAGTCATTAATTTGCTCCTTTTTTAATCTAGTTTGTCCATCTAATACTTTCAAGAAGATATACCACATAAATGTTAGAACAACCAGTAATAAAAGTTGTAAAAGTGCACCGCGGATAGAGTTTGTCACAATAGCACCACTAATAATTAAGGGCATGGTATAAGGTAGTGCTACTCCAGTGGTGAGGGGAACTAACCCGACACTCATTGCAAAATAAGAAGTAACGGTCGTAATAATCGGTGTTGCTACTAACGGAATGAATAATATTGGGTTCAGCATGACTGGTAGCCCGAAGATTAACGGTTCGTAGACACCGAAAATTCCTGGAGCTAATGAAATCTTTCCGAGGTCATTCCAATCGGATCTTTTTTTAAAGAAAAACAACAATGAAATGAGTACTGGTATGGATAAATAGCCGCCGTTCAGTACAAAGAAATCTGTAAATTGTCCAGTTACTATATGAGGAAGTTCTTTTCCAGCTTGAAAAGCTGTCAGATTGTCAAAGGATTGGGTATTCCAGATTGGTACCATCACACTTCCAACAATAACATGTCCATGAAGACCAAAAAACCAAAAGAGATTTACTAATACCCCAACAATGATGGTTGCCGGTAGTGAGGTACCTAGAGAGGTTAATGGTTTTTGTAGCAGCTGATAAATCAGATTATTGACTGTCTCAAAAGGAGTGAGTTCAAATAAACTTCTTACTGTAAAGGCAGCGATTAAAGCGACAGCTATTGGCACAAAAGAAAAAAATGAATCTGAGACAAGTTTTGGTACGCTACTGGGCATTTTGATAGTCCAGTTATGCTGAATAGCGTAACGATAAATTTCCGTAGCAATAATTGACATAATAATGGCGGAAAACATGCCTACTGCCCCAATTTCTGATAAAGGGAGGACGCTTACTACTAGTTCTCCGGATTCTGTAACAGTGGTAGTAGGTGTGATCATGATGAAAGACAGCAATCCCACCAAAGCACCGTAAATTCCGTTTATTTTATAATGATTGGATAGACTATGGCCTATCCCTGCAGCAACAATAAAAGATATAACACCCATTGTTAAAGAAAAAGTAGGGGACACAAAAGTCTGGAATTGTGTAATATTTTCTTCACCAAATAGATTTGGCAAAAATGGGATATTAGCAATTGCGGTAAAAATAGAGCTGAAAACAGTAAAAGGCAGGGAAATCAAAAAGGCATCTTTAATTGCGACTAAATAGCGGTTTTTACTAAAAACATCAGCAAAAGGCAGTAGATATTTTTCCAATACAGCTGTTAACTTTTTCATAGTAGTTCTCCTTTTGTTTTTTTAGAAAGCACTTTCAAAAATATTAAACCATATGTTTTTTCTGGAGTCAACCAAATTATTTTTTGGAACGTACCAATTTGATTGAAAAAAGAAAAATACTTAGCTATAATAGAATAAACAGTAAAGTTGCAGTTAAGGAGGGCGAAATGGATTCTCTCAGTTTATATGAAAAAATAGCTGACCAGTTAAAAAGAAATATTCTAAATGATCAGTATGCAACAGGAAAACTCCCAAATGAAAGGGTTTTAAGTGAAGAATTTGAAGTAAGCAGAAGCACAATGAAAAAAGCAATTGATTCATTAGTAGAAGAAGGCTTACTCTTACGAAAAGCACGCTCTGGAACATTTGTAAATTTACTTTTTAAAAAGAATTATGAAGATTACAGCCATCAGCGTAAAGGACCGATTGGGTTAACTAAGTCTTTTTCAGAACAAGGGAGAGAGATTCGGTCAACTATCTTATTATTTGAAGTGATTTTACCGCCTGAAGAGGTGCGAAAAGCTTTGCTTTTGAATGAAAGTGATTTTACGTATCATTTTAAGCGAGTTAGATACATCGATAATAGCCCAGTATCCATCGAGACAGATTATATTCCTATCCAACTGTTTCCCCGTTTGACAAAGGAGATGATCAAGGACTCTATTTATGATTTTGCAGTTAAGGAACTAGGGATTTTATTAACAAACTCTTATGTTTCAATTTTTTCTATGCCGTCAAATCAAGAAGATCAAAAGGAATTAGGCCTTGAAATACATGAACCTGTAACAGTAACAGAAGAAGTTGTGTTCACTGAAACAGGGATTCCGTTTGAGTACTCTATAGTGAGAAATCATTATCAGAAATTTACCTACAACACATCCGTAAATACTGCGAAGTAGCAGTTCTGTCCTTATCATTTTTTTGAGTTGTTAGTTGAAATTTAAGATTAGTTATTTTGTTTTAGTGAAGGGGTAATTTCTTTTAGAGCAAAGAGTAAAGGAAATGAAACTAGGTAACTGAAAATCTGCATTATTGACTTGCTTCCTCTATGAAAAAGACCTATTATAAAAAATGACCGTACAAATTTTATGTGGAGGAAAAATATGGTATCTAAATATCAGCAGATTGCTGACGAACTACGTGCTAAAATATTAAGCGGCGAGTATCCTGACGGTTCTGTGATTCCGCCGGAGCTTAAGCTGCAGGAAATCTGTCAGGTGAGCAGACATACTATTAGACAGGCGATTGCTTTATTAGTTAATGAGGGATTTCTTCGTAAAGAAAAAGGTTCTGGCACCTATGTGGATGACCGTTACAAGGAAGTAGGAGAATCAGTAAAACGGACGAAAACAATTGGAGTGATTACCACCTACCTATCTGATTATATTTTTCCTTCGATTATTCGTGGTATTGAAGAAGAGCTTCGTACGAGGGGATATTCACTCCTACTGGCCAGTACCAGTAATGATCCAGAACAAGAACGTAAGTGTTTGGAAAATATGCTGGCTCAGCAGGTTGATGGGCTTATCGTTGAACCGACTAAGAGTAATCAGTACAACCCGAATTTATCCTACTACCTTTCTTTTAAAGAAAGGGGGATACCTGTGGTGATGATTAATTCCTGTTATGAAGAAATTGATTTGCCTTTCATCAGTCTGGATGACGTGAAAGCGGGCTTTTTAGCGACTTCCTACCTGCTTGAACAGGGACTGAAAGAACTGGCTCTGATTGTAAAAATTGATGATTTACAAGGGAAGCTTCGGATGAAAGGGTTTATCGAAGCTTTTGAAGAGGAGAACCTCACCTTTAAATCCAGTAATATTTTCACCTATGCTACTGGAGAAAAGGCAGCTGTGGTTGAACGTGTAGTCGCTTGTTTAGAAAAGGACACCGCTATACAAGGGGTGGTCTGCTATAATGATGAGATTGCCAATCAACTGGTACAGCAGCTGGCGGCTGCCGGTAAGCGGGTGCCGGAGGATTTTTCTGTGATTGGACAAGACGACTCTTACTTAAGCACGGCAGGAGAAGTAGCACTGACAACGATTACTCATCCAAAAGAACAGCTGGGAAAAGATGCAGCAAGCTGGATGGTTACAGCGATTGAGAAAAAAATGATTGGGGAGAGTATCCTGTATACTCCTCAAGTTGTTGAACGAAAATCTGTAAAAATAAGTAGATAGAAAAACATTCTCTTTAATTGAAAAAAAGGTTGTGACAAAAGTGTTCAGCTCCGAGAAATAAGAAGAATAATTCGAAAATAGCTTCTCATATTTTTGAGATGATTCGGCTTATTTCCGAGAAAGCTGCTTTTGGAATACCGTTTATTCGGTTTTAGGGATGTCAAAAGTCTGGGATTTTGTTTATGTCCCAGACTCTTTTCTGTGTTTTAAAATGGACTAAACAGGGTTGATTTTTATCTGTTTCGAGAATCAAAAAAAGCCTGTAGGAACCTGACGATTTGTCTCGAAAATCATTAGACATGCAGAGGTAACTACTCAATCAGAAATAAACCGTAAAATACTGAAAATGTTGGTAGCCATTTTCGTATCTTGCGGTTTATTTTTTGAAGCAAAGCCAAAAGAGCTCTGCTTTTTTTCTATGCTGCTTAGCTGTAATAGACTTTAATTTTAATATCCTGATCGTAGTTGCCGAAGCCCCGACCGAATAGAGTACAGCCGCCGATGTTTTTGGCATTTTCTTTTACCTCGACCCTTAGATGCCAGGTATCTTCGTGGTTGGGAATATCTGCAATAGTAATATCGGATAAAGGAACACCATCCATATTTGTTAAATGCTTGGTAATACGAATCGTTTTCAATAGACCATACTGATTCAAATTATCCGGGTACCACTCTGGTGTATATTTTCCACGTATATCTGCGAAGTCGCCGGGACTTGTCCAGGTCCCTAATTCAATGCCGTTTAAGCTAAAGGTAATATCTGACGGCCAATTGTCATTGGAAAATGGAAATTCAGAAGAAATCTCCATTGAAATTTCCAGCATTTCCAACTTCTCCTGCTCCGATAAAAAATTAGGTGTTTGGTACTCTACAAAGCCTTGAGTAAACCACAGGATTCGTGCATCCATTCTTCTAGTATCCATAAAGTATTTCGGTTCATCGACATCGCCGATAAATTCATTAATCGTAGCCAAACCACAGGTGGGCTCGACCAGATAATTCGTATAATGTCCGACAGGGATAAAGGTTTCTTTGAAATCAAAGGCATTAAAGATTTTTTCGGGAAAATTAATATCGATTTTATCTACCCGAAGGCTGGATATTTTCTTTTGCCCTATTTTTTCTGTTTTGATAATATTCGCTTCTTCCAGCTTTTTGATATGCATGGTTACAATTGCACTGCTCAGTCCAAGCGCAGTTGCCAGCTCCTTCACGCTCATCTTGTTTTTTGACAGCAACTGAATGATTTTAATTCGCACATTACTTGCTAAAGCTTCATAAACCGGCAGGGCTTCTTCATTGATTTCCAACTGCATGGGAATCACCTCACGTTGATTATTCTTTCTTAGTAACTATATTAGCATATATGTTAATTATGTGAAACAAGATTATTCTATATGCTTGATTATTAATATAAATGTTAATTTAATCATTAAATAAAATATTTAATTTAACAATATTATTATTGACAGCGTTTTCAAATTGATTTATTATTTAGTTAAATATTAAAGGAGGCTAGATTTTGAAGGCGAAATTGATGATTAATAAGTATTTTTCGATTTCTGAAGTGGATCCAAGACTCTATGGTTCGTTTATTGAGCATATGGGACGGGCAGTGTATGAGGGAATTTACCAGCCGAATCATCCGTCAGCGGATGAACAGGGCTTCCGTCAGGATGTCCTTGCTTTGGTAAAGGAATTGAAGGTACCTCTTGTTCGTTATCCTGGGGGGAATTTTTTATCTGGTTATAACTGGGAAGATGGTATTGGGCCTGTCGCGGAACGGCCCAAGCGCCTGGATTTAGCGTGGCGGACGACGGAGACTAACGAAGTTGGACTCCATGAGTTTTACGAATGGGCGAAAAAAGCTGAGACAGAAATCAATATGGCGGTGAATCTAGGAACACGGGGAATTGATGCTGCAAGAAATTTAGTAGAATACTGCAATTATAAAGAAGGCAGCTATTGGAGTGACCTGAGAAAGAAAAATGGCTTGAAAGATCCGTTGAATATTAAAACCTGGTGCTTGGGTAATGAGATGGACGGTCCTTGGCAAATCGGTCATAAGACAGCAGAAGAGTACGGACGGCTGGCTGCGGAAACAGCGAAAGCGATGAAGCTGGTAGATGATTCAATTGAACTGGTCGTTTGCGGCAGCTCACACAGTCATATGCCTACCTTTGGTGATTGGGAGCTGGAGGTGCTGGAACACACCTATGATTATGTCGACTATCTTTCCCTCCATCAATATTATGGTAATCAAGAGGATGATTTAGACAATTATCTCGCTCGTTCGTTGGATATGGATGCTTTTATTACAGGAGTTACGGCAATGTGTGATGCAGTGAAGGCGAAGAAACACAGCAAGAAGCAGCTGAATTTATCCTTTGATGAATGGAATATCTGGTATCACAGCAATGAGCACGATGAAACGGTTAAGCCGTGGCAGGTTGCACCGCCATTATTGGAGGACCACTACAATTTTGAAGATGCCTTGCTGTTAGGCTGCTTGCTTATCACCTTGCTGAAGCACAGTGATCGAGTAAAGATTGCTTGCCTGGCTCAGCTGGTAAATGTGATTGCACCGATTATGACTGAAAAAGATGGCGAAGCATGGAGACAAACCATTTTCTATCCCTTTATGCAGGTATCCAACTTTGGTCGAGGCACTGTTTTAAAGCCTTTGATTGAATCAGAAAGCTATCAAACAAAGGATTTCGAAGCAGTACCCTATTTGGAATCAATTGCTGTATTGAATGAAGAAGCCAACGAGCTGGTGGTATTTGCTGTTAACCGTAGTCGGGAGCTTATGGATTTTGCGATAGGCACCAATGGCTTAGCTATAAAGGAAGTAATAGAATTTTCGCAGTTAAGCGGCTTTAAAATCAAAGAAGTCAATACGAAAGGAGTAGAAAAAATCAAACCAGTACAGTCAGATAGCTACACACTGGAAGAAGCCGAAATCAACTGTCAGTTGCAGCCGTTGTCGTGGAATATGGTTCGTTGCTTATTAAAATAGTAGAACAAAATTTAAGGGGGATGTCAAAATGAGATTCAAGAAGTTTTTATTAGGATCAATGGCAGTTTTAGCAGCAGGAGTGCTGGCAGCATGCGGTGGAGGTTCTTCTTCTGATGGAGGCTCAGAGGATGGTGTAACGTTAACCTTCTGGAATGGCTTTACTGCTTCGGATGGTGAAATTTTACAAAACATTGTTGATGACTTTAATAAAACCAATGATAAAAATATCAAAATTGAGATGGATGTTATGACTTGGGCAAACTTGAACGAAAAGCTGCCGCCAGCTATTTCTTCAAAAACAGCACCTGATTTTATTGCATTAAATTATCCTGATTTTGCTCAGTATGTTGAAAATGGCGCTGTTCAGTCCTTGGATGATTTTTGGGATTATGACGGGGTAGATAAAGCGGACTTTACCGAAACAGCTGTAGATTTAGGAAAAGTAGAAGACAAGCAATACTTCATTCCTATGCAGGTTCAGGGTATGTACATGTATTGGAACAAGGATTTATTTAAAGCGGCTGGCTTAGATACTGAAACACCGCCGAAAACCTGGACTGAATTGACTGAGATGGCACCGAAGCTGACAGACAGCAGTAAGAATGTTTCAGGATTTGTATTTAACAAGGATGGTACGGCTCCTCTTTACAATTGGATTCTTGCCAACGGCGGCAAACTGATTAACGATGACTATACGAAATCTGAGTTTGCTTCTCCAGAAAATTTAAAAACCTTAAAGGCCATTCAGCAAATGATTCATGTTGATAAGGCAGGTCCGGAATCAATTTCTGGTGCTGAGATGGATAACTTGATGAATGCAGGGCAGCTTTCCATCGAAATTAACGGTCCATGGCTGAATAACGGACTAAAGGCAAACGAAATCAACTACGGTGTGACTACATTGCCTCAAGCAAGTGAGAGTGGTGAACAAACGGCTATTCTTGATGGTGTAGGCTATGCTATTCCAGCAAGTACGGACAGTAAGAAAAAAGAAGCAATCTATGAATTCCTGAAATATTGGAATACAACAGAAATTGGTAAAAAATGGAGTATCGAAAATGGTTTCCCGGCATACTTAAATTCTGTAGCTGAAGACGATGAAGTGAAGAACAATGAGATTGTTTCTGAGCTTTCTAAGCAAATGGATTACGCAGAGCCGTTTCTACCTGGATTTACTAAAATTTCAGCAATCAATAACGATATTATCAATCCGATGATTGAAAAGCTATTGGCTGGAGAAGATCCAGAAAAACTAATGAATGATGCAGACAAAGCAATCAATGACTTACTAAGCCAGTAAGCTAGTCGTTCTGAATCGTTCCCTATTTTAAATAAATGCCGGAACAGAGGTGCGGGCAGAAAACTACTGCACGAAACACAATCAAAAATGGTCGATGGAACGGGCAGGTATAGTGTTTGCCTATTTTAAAAGAAAATTAGAATAGTAGACCGGATTAAATTTTTGACTGCTCCCCTCTGTTCCAGCTGTGTTTAAATCTTTTATGAAAATGAGGTGTATTAGTTGAAATCATTAGCCAGATATTGGAATCAGCCCAAACGGGCAGCCTATCTATTTTTACTACCATCTTTTCTGGTACTGCTGCTGTTCACAGTCGTTCCTTTGCTGGGAACCTTTGCTATCAGCTTTACGGACTTGAATATCTTCTTTACTTCAAGAAATATAGTGGGTCTGGATAATTTTATGCGGATTTTTAGTGACGAGCGGGCGGTTAATTCCCTGCTGCATACTTTATATTTTACGATTTTGGAAACACCCGCTCAAATTATTATCGGATTATTAGCTGCTGTTGTTCTTTCTAAGAATACAAAGTTCAATAAATTCTGTCGTTCCACCTTCTACATTCCTGTAATTTGCTCGCTGACATCAATTGCTATTATTTTCTCTATGCTGCTGGATCCAAATGTCGGAGCAATTCCTTATCTGTTTTCTCAGCTTAACTTGCCGATTCCTCAATTTTTCCGTGATCCTACTTTAGCTATGCCCACAGTGGCAGTTATGACCGTTTGGAAGAATTTCGGAGTAACAATGACTATCCTGTTGACGGCAATCCAAGGAATTTCGCCTTCATTGTATGAATCAGCACAAATGGATGGAGCTACTCAAAGACAGCAATTTTTCAACATTACATTGCCGCAGATTGTTCCTTCATTAGGTTTTTGTATCTTAACCAATCTGATTGGTTCTATGCAAGTCTTCGATCAGGTGTATGTTGCAACTGCCGGCGGACCGCAATTTAAGACAGAAACAGCTGTTCAATACATATACAGCCGCGGCTTTACCGCTCCTTATGAGCTGGGGTATGCATCGGCGCTCTCCTCTGTTCTGTTCGTGATTATTGCGGCAATCGCCATTTCCACTAACTTGTATATGTCCCGTAAAGAAAAACAAATGAAATAGGAGGTAGCCAAAATGACAACAGAAAGTACCCTTGTTCCCGCTAATGTAAAAAAGCGGAAGAAAGCAACACCTAAAAAGATACTTAGTACGATTGGAATGATTTTGGTTCTGTGTATTATTGCTTTTCCGTTTCTGTGGCTGATTATTTCCTCGTTTAAGTATGAGAAGGACATCATTTCCTTTCCTCCGAAAATTTTTGCGGATAAGTATACGCTGGATAACTATATTAAGGTCTGGTCAACCATTCCTCTTTTAGACTACATCAAAAATACAGTTATTTTTGCTGGTGGTACGGTTATTACTTCCGTGTTTTTCGATTCGTTGGCAGGCTACGCTTTTGCCCGCATGAATTTTAAGGGCAAGTCGGCACTATTCTATTTTGTTTTACTGACCATGATGATTCCTTTTCAAGTATTTATGATTCCATTATTTATTGAAGTTAATCTTATGGGCTTGCTGGATACGTATGCCGGACTGATTATTCCAAGGATGACGACTGCTTTCGGTATCTTCATGATGCGTTCTTTCTTTATTACGCTGCCAAATTCACTGGAAGAAGCCGCTAGAATTGATGGCTTAAATGAGTTTAAAATCTTCTGGAAAATCATGCTGCCTTTGAGTAAACCAACGCTGCTGTCCTTAGGAATCTTTACACTGATGAATAGCTGGAATGACTTACTTTATCCGCTGATTCTAACCAGCAGTTCTAAAATGCGGACATTGCCTGCAGGGTTAGCATTATTTACAGGTCAGAATATTTCCTTCTATGGACCGGTTATGGCAGGAACAGTCATTTCTATGCTGCCGTTGTTGATTATTTACATTTTTGCACAGAAATACTTCGTTCAAGGAACAGCAATGTCTGGTATGAAAGAGTAGGTGAAGGAAAATGAAGCTGGTAGAAACCAGAATTTATTCACAGTTAATGATGATTTCCGACTACCTGCTGTTAGGGCTGTTATGGGTAATTTTATCCCTGCCTCTAATAACTGTGATTCCTGCATCTGTCGGGGTATTGTATGTGATTAGACAATGGGAAGGCAGCTCAACAGGAAGTATTCTTCGCTACTTCTTTCAGGGAATCAAAAGGTATCTTCCGCTGAACTTATTAGTAAGTGGATTAACAATCGGAATTTTTGCCATAGTAAATAACCTGATGTCGGAAAGTAGTCAGCTATTAATTATCAGCGGCTATGTTATTTCTATTGTTTATTTAATGTTTCTATTTTCCTGGATGTATCAGTGTGTCTGGTTGGAAAAACAAACGGTTTTCCAGCTGTTTGAACAGAGTGCATTAGAGCTGATTCTATATTTCTTAAGAAACTTATTATGCTGCGGCTTAACCGTTTCATTTACAGTGCTGGTCTTTCTGTTTCCGCCATTCATTTTTATTTTTGCCGGCGGCTTCTGGAAGGTAATTGCGCTTATACTATTTAGAAAACGTCAGGTGATGAAATGAACGAATCAATAATTAAGGTACGTAAAGACTTTTTAGTAGGAGAAATCAGTCCTCGGCTTTTTGGTTCTTTTGTGGAGCATATGGGCAGTGTTGTCTATACTGGGATTTTTGAGCCGGGGCATCCACAAGCGGATGAAAACGGCTTTCGTCAGGATGTTTTAGCCTTAATCAAAGAGCTGAATCTGGGAGTTATCCGCTATCCAGGCGGTAATTTTACTTCTGGTTATGATTGGCAGGATACGATTGGTCCTGTAGCAAATCGCCCGAAAAAAATTGACTTGGCTTGGCGGGGAATTGAGCCTAACACTTTTGGACTGCATGAATTTTTTAACTGGCTGAGTCACACAGAGGCAGAGCCGATTTTTACAGTGAATCTAGGTACAAAAGGAATTGATGATGCCCGCAATATTGTAGAATACTGCAACTATCCAAGGGATTCTTACTGGAGTGATATGCGTAGAAAAAACGGTCAGGAAGCACCGTTTAACATCAAGCTATGGTGTTTGGGAAATGAATTGGACGGTCCTTGGCAAATCGGGGCTAAAAGTGCCTACGAGTACGGGCGAATTGCCAATGAAGCGGCTAAGGTAATGAAGCTGGTAGATGAATCGATTGAAACAATTCTTGTGGGAAGTTCAACGCCAAGACTTGCCAGCTATCCGGAATGGGATCGAATTGCTCTGGAGCAGGCGTATGAAAACGTTGATTATCTTGCCCTGCATAACTATATCGATAAATATGATGAGGATGATCTGACAAAACCGCCGAAGAATGAGCGGGATGATACACCCACTTATTTGGCTAAATCCTATCGGTTTGACCGGCAAATAGAAGAGGTAGTTGCTGCTTGTGACTATGTGAAGGGTCTTTTAAGAAGTGAAAAAACGATGTACCTAGCTTTTGATGAATGGAATGTTCATGCTCAGCCGGAAAAACAGCATCAGGATTTTGAAATCGGCAGTCCGATTGACTGGTGCTATTTCACGATGGAAGATGCTTTGTTGTTTGGTTCTTTAGGACTTGCTATTTTGAGGCACGCAGATCGGGTAAAAATTGCCTGTCAATCTCTGCTGGTAAACACCATTCCGTTAATTTTAACTGATAGGGAAGGAAAAGCTTGGTGTAATCCAACCTACTATATCATGGCGCATTTATCAAATTACGCCAAGGGACGGGTACTATCTCAGAACACGACAGGTCCAACCTATGATTGTGAAAAAATTAAAAATGTTCCCTTTGTCGATAGTGTGGTTGTTGAGAATGAAAAAGAACTGGTCATTTTTGCCGTTAACCGGACAGACCAAAAGCAGACAATAATCGTCGATCATGATTTTTCACTGGCAGAAAATGGGGAACACATCCAGCTGCAAAGTGAAGAACTGCTGGACAAAAATCGGCGGGAAACACCAGATAAAATTCAGCCAAAAAAACAGACTGTTTCGATTGATAAAGAACAGACTGTGACAGTGGAAGTCGGCAAGTATTCATGGAATGTATTTAAAATAAAAAAAGTATGAGGGATTGTTATGACAGTAAAAACGACGTATAAAAATCCGATTGTGATTGAACGAGCGGACCCTTGGGTCTATAAGCATACAGACGGCTACTATTATTTTACAGGCTCAGTGCCAGGGTATCAGTCAATAGAGCTTCGCCGTTCTAAAACACTAGAGGGTCTTGAAAGTAGTGAACGGCTAGCTGTCTGGCAGGCGCCGGCAACAGGAAAAATGAGCCAGCTAATTTGGGCGCCGGAAATTCATTTTCTTAATGGCTGCTGGTATATCTACTTTGCGGCAAGTGATGATGCTGAAATTAGAGACCGAACCCATCACCATCGGATGTTTGTAATTGAGAATAAACATGAGGACCCGATGAATACCGACTGGACTGTGAAGGGGCAGCTGGAAACAAAATTTGACAGCTTTAGTTTGGATGGTACAGCTTTTGTTCATCGAGAGCGTCTTTACTACGTTTGGGCACAGCAGGACCCGCGGATTCCCGGGAATTCGAATCTATATATTTCAGAGATGGAAAATCCCTGGACGCTTAAAGGAGAGCAGGTACTATTATCTATACCGGAATATGATTGGGAAAAAATAGGCTTTTCCGTCAATGAAGGAGCCGCTGTTATTAGCAGAAACGGCAAAGTATTTATTGCGTATTCGGGTAGTGCGACGGATGAAAATTATGCAATGGGTCTGCTGTGGGCGGATGAGGCGGCGGACTTACTGGATGGCTATTCTTGGCATAAGCTGCCGGAACCGGTGTTTGTTTCGTCAGAGAAACATAGTCAATTTGGTCCAGGCCATAATTCTTTTACCCGCAGTGAAGATGATACAGAAGATGTCTTGATTTATCATGCCCGTCCGGAAAAAAACAAGGCTGGAGATCCATTGGATAATCCAAACAGACATGCAAATGCACAAGTGTTTACCTGGAATGAGGAGGGCTTTCCAGTGTTTGGCGAGCCAGAACCGTATACAAGAGAGCTATAGTCTTGATGAATGGGTAGTCCAGCATAAATAATTATTTCATAAAATCAATAGAAGTCCTGTTAAATGATCCAGTGTACAAGAAAAAGCTTTTATCTGTAAGGTAAGTCAGAGAAAGAGAAGTATAACTGATTTATTTAACAGGGCTTCTATAGTTAAAGGAGAAATAGATGATAAAAATTTTAAACCAAAAATCAGGAGTGGAAATTAGTAAATACATTTACGGACATTTTGCTGAGCATCTGGGACGGTGTATTTATGAAGGCCTGTATGTTGGAGCAGAGTCAGAGATTCCGAATAAAAACGGTATGCGGCTAGATGTAATAGAGGCTCTGAAAGCTATTGAAATTCCTGTTCTTCGCTGGCCAGGCGGCTGTTTTGCAGATGAGTATCATTGGAAGGATGGGATTGGACCAAAAGCAGAACGGAAAAAAATGGTGAACACTCATTGGGGCGGTCTTACTGAGAACAATCACTTCGGCACCCATGAATTTTTTGAACTGGCAGAACAATTAAACTGTGAGGTTTATGTCAACGGTAACGTAGGCAGCGGGACAGTTCAGGAAATGCAGGAATGGGTTGAATACATGACCATGGCAGGAGAATCGCCAATGGCAGAGCTGCGGAGAAAAAACGGCAGAGAGACTCCGTGGAAGGTAAAGTTTTTTGGTGTAGGGAATGAGTCCTGGGGCTGTGGCGGTAATATGCGGCCGTCCTATTATGCGGATCTTTACCGTCAATATCAGACCTATGTTCGCCAGTATGGAGCAGAAGAAATCTATAAAATTGCCTGTGGTCCTAACGTTGACGATTACCAATGGATGGAGGAGGTCCTCCGGATTAGCGGGCCTTATATGGATGGCATTAGTCTGCATCACTATGCCTTAACTGGTGCTTGGGAGGACAAAGGACCTGCCTTAGGATTTACGGAAGCCCACTGGTGGTCGCTGCTGGAAAGTGCTAAAAAGATGGACAAGTTAATCACCAAACATACAACAATTATGGATAAATACGATCCGGATCGCCGAATCGGTTTGATTGTGGACGAATGGGGCTCCTGGCTGGCACCGGAAGCGGGAACCAACCCCGGTTTTCTTTACCAGCAGAATACGATTCGCGATGCTATGGTTGCCGCGCTGACTTTGAATATCTTTCATAAACATGCAGAGAGAGTTCAGATGGCGAATATTGCTCAGACAGTGAATGTATTGCAGGCGATGCTGTTGACGGAAGGGGATAAGCTGGTAAAAACACCAAGTTACTATGTATTTGAGCTGTATAAGGTTCACCAAGGTGCCCAACGGCTGGATTGCTATGGGCAGACACCTGAACACGTATCGTATACTGTTTCCCGAAAAAAGAGCATTGTTAGTCTATCTATATGTAATTACTCATTAACTAAGACAACAGCGGTGAAATTTGAGCTGGAAACACCGATTAAAGAAGTATGCTCCAGCCGCTTCATTCAAGGGATGACAATGGATAGCCATAATGATTTTGCGCATCCGGATACAATTGTTCTTCAGGATTTTACAGAATACAATAGTCAAAATCAGCATTTGGAACTCTCACTTTCACCAAAATCGATTCTAACGATTCAGCTGGAGCTAAGTGAATGAGTTGTAAAAACTGTAATCCACAGTCTTTTTTGCTGAACAATCAAACAGTAGCAGAGTTAATAGTAGAGCAGTTAGCGATGGAAAGAGAGCTTGCATCTAAGGAAATAGCGCAGCGGCGAACGTTAATTTGTGAAGAGTGCTGTTTTCGCTCTACCCATACCTGTACAGCGTGCGGCTGTTTTTATCAGTTTCGGGCATCTTTGAAAAATAAATATTGCCCTAAAGGCTACTGGTCGTAATCTGAAAATAAAGTACGTACAAATGCCGAATAAATTATTTACATGTACGTACATAAATGCTATAATTCTTCTTGAAAGATGGAATACTTCTTTTGAGAAGGATTTTTTATGTCGTTAGTTGTTAACTAGGGCGTGTCTGAATAATAAAAAGGAAACCAGTTTTTCAGACACGCTTGAAAATGAAAACGTATACAGGAGGATTGAGATGAACGCAGAGAGTGTAAAGCAATCGATTGTTCTTGGGAAAACGTCTCTTGGAATAGAACTGGGATCAACCCGTATTAAGGCGGTGCTAATCGATGAGCACCAGGAGCCTGTTGCATCCGGCAGTCACACTTGGGAAAATCAACTGGCAGATGGCCTGTGGACATACAGCTTGGAGGATATCTGGTCAGGGCTGCAGGATAGCTATCAGAATCTAAAAAAAGATGTTTTTCAGAAGTTCGGTGTCAAGCTAACCAAAATTGGTGCAATGGGTTTTAGTGCGATGATGCATGGTTATATGGCTTTTGATAAAGAGAATCAGCTACTCGTCCCTTTTCGAACTTGGCGTAATTCAAACACTGCAGCGGCTGAAAAGGAATTGACAAAGCTGTTTAACTACAACATTCCACAGCGTTGGAGTATAGCCCATTTGTATCAGGCGATCTTAAATCAGGAAGCTCATGTGGAAACTATTCATTATTTTACTACACTAGCTGGTTATGTTCATTGGCAGCTGACAGGAGAAAAGGTTTTAGGAATTGGCGATGCTTCTGGAATGTTCCCAATAGATCCTGCTGTAAAAAATTATGACCAACGTATGATTACAGCCTTCGATAAGCAAACTGCTAAGCATAATTACTCTTGGCAGCTGCAGGATATTTTGCCTAAGGTGCTGGTCGCAGGTGAGCCGGCTGGTCTGTTAACAGAAGCTGGTGCGAAACTGCTTGATCCAACAGGTGATTTAATCGCTGGAATGCCGCTGTGCCCGCCGGAAGGCGATGCTGGAACAGGCATGACAGCTACCAATAGTGTAGCAAAAAGAACGGGTAATGTATCCGCCGGTACCTCTGTTTTTGCGATGATTGTACTGGAAAAGGAATTGAAAAAAGTTCATCCAGAGCTGGACTTGGTTACAACACCTGCTGGCGACTTAGTTGCTATGGTCCATGCCAATAATTGCTCATCTGATATTAATGCCTGGGTGAAGCTGTTTGAAGAATTTATTAAGGTCTGTGGTTTCGAGCTGTCGACAGAAAAGCTGTATGAACTGCTGTTCAATCAGGCGCTGCAAGGAGATAAGGAATGTGGCGGTTTGTTATCCTATGGCTACTTTTCAGGGGAAAATATTACTCATATTCCAGAAGGGCGGCCGCTATTTGTACGGACACCTGACAGTCGTTTCAATCTGGCAAACTTCATGCGGGTTCATCTGTTCACTGCTTTTGGTGCGTTAAATATCGGTATGAAGATTTTAGTAGAAGAAGAGCAGGTTCAAATTGATAAGGTCCTTGGACACGGCGGAATCTTTAAAACAGAAGGCGTTGCACAAAAAGTACTGGCGGCGGCCATCAATACGCCGGTTTCACTAATGGAAACAGCTGGAGAAGGCGGAGCTTGGGGGATTGCCTTGTTGGCGGATTATCTGGGCTATGCGAAGGAAAATCAGTCACTAGCCACATATTTGGAGCAGCAGGTATTTGCCGGAGAAGCAGGCAGCGAGCTTGCTCCTGATCCAGAAGATACCGCTGGTTTCGAACAGTTTGCACAACGTTATAAAGAAGGCCTGCCGATTGAAGAGGCAGCAGCAGCTTATTTAAATCAATGAGCCGGCAGTCATGACGAATGAACAACTATTTTAGGGAATAAGGCTAGTTGAAGACAGGAGGACAACGATGTGTTGGAAGCATTAAAAGAAGAAGTATACTATGCGAATTTGGAACTGCCCAAGCAGGGGCTAATTAAATACACATGGGGAAATGTTAGCGGAGTTGATCGTGAACAGGGCTTGTTTGTAATTAAGCCTTCTGGTGTTGATTATGAAACACTGAAGCCCTCTGATATGGTCGTTTGTGATTTGAAGGGAAACGTGGTTGAGGGGACATTGAATCCTTCCTCCGATACGCCAACCCACGCAGTTTTATATCAATCGTATCAAGATATCGGCGGGATTGTCCATACGCATTCGCCATGGGCCACTATTTGGTCACAGGCGGGCTTAGATGTGCCAGCTATGGGGACGACTCATGCGGATACCTTTTATGGAACGATTCCTTGTGCCCGTTTTTTAAGTCAGGAAGAAATCGATCGAGGCTATGAAGAAGAGACCGGCCGTGTAATTGTTGAGACGTTTAAAAAGCGGGAAATTGATCCGATGGCAGTGCCGGGAGTACTACTTCATGGACATGGTCCCTTCACTTGGGGGAAAAATGCAGATAGTGCGGTAATGAATGCAGTAGTCTTAGATGAGGTCTGTAAAATGAATTTATATGCCCGTCAGCTGAATCATTTTTCTGAAGAACTGCCTCAAAGAATTTTAGACAAGCATTATTTACGAAAACATGGCAAAGACGCTTATTATGGACAAAAATAAAAACGAATCAGAAGGAGAGAGAAGTATGTCAGCAATGGATAAAAAAGAATTTTGGTTTGTCGTAGGCTCTCAGCATTTATATGGAGAAGAAGCATTACAGGAGGTTCGGGCTCATGCAGAGGAAATGGTCCGTGAACTAAATAGCAGCGGTACTCTACCTTACCCAGTGGTCTTACAGGAGCTGGCAGTGAAGCCGGAAGTTATTACAAAAATTATGAAGGAAGTCAATTATCGGGATGAGGTTGCCGGAGTAATCACTTGGATGCATACATTCTCGCCGGCAAAAATGTGGATTCGAGGAACGAAGCTGCTGCAGAAGCCGTTGCTTCATTTAGCTACGCAGTATAATGAAAGTATTCCTTGGGAAACGATTGATATGGACTTTATGAACTTGAACCAGGCGGCTCACGGCGACCGGGAATACGGCTTTATCAATGCTCGTCTGAAGAAAAATAATAAGGTAGTTGTCGGATACTGGAAGCGCCCTGAGATTCAAAAGCAGATTGCTGAATGGATGGATGTTGCAGCAGCCTACAACGACAGCTTTAAAATCAAGGTTGCCCGTTTCGGCGATAACATGCGAAATGTTGCAGTAACTGAAGGAGACAAGGTTGAGGCTCAAATTCAATTTGGCTGGACTGTTGACTATTATGGTATTGGCGACTTGGTTCAGTACGTCAATGCAGTTAAGGAAGAAGAAGTAGAAGCTCTGTTTACGGAGTATAAAGAACTGTATGATTTTGACTATGGTGAATATGACCATGATAAATGGGAAGCGCATGTGAAGGTACAGGCTCGTCAGGAAATTGGTTTGCGCCGCTTCTTGGAAGCTGGGAGCTACAATGCGTTCAGTACAAACTTCGAAGATTTGTACGGCATGCAGCAGCTGCCTGGTTTAGCAGTTCAGCGTTTGATGGCAGAGGGCTACGGGTTTGCCGGCGAAGGAGACTGGAAGACAGCAGCAATTGACCGTTTAATGAAGGTAATGGCACATAATAAAAACACAGGGTTTATGGAGGATTATACCTATGAACTGGCGGCTGGATATGAAGCGATTCTGCAATCCCATATGATGGAAGTTGATCCAACTTTAGCGGTGAACAAGCCTAAAATCGTTGTTTCTCCGTTATCTATGGGTGACAGAGAAGATCCGGCACGTCTGGTCTTTGATGGGAAAGCTGGCTCTGGCGTCGTCGTTTCCATGGCTGATTACGGAACACACTACAAGCTGCTGATTAATGAGGTAGAATTGTTTGAACCAACGGAAGCGGCACCTAACTTGCCGGTTGCCCGTATCCTTTGGGAGGTTAAACCCAACTTCCAGGATGGTGTGAAAGCTTGGATTGAAGCTGGGGGCGGACACCATACAGTAGTTTCGCTGAATTTGACCACAGACCAGATTGTTACCTGGGCGAAGATGGTTGATTTGGACTATGTGCTGATTAAATAAGAGAAGCAGTTACATTTGAAGGGAATATGTAAGGGGAGTGGGACAATAGTCAGAAGAAAATCTGATTATTGTCCTACTTTTTTGATTTTAGGGTACACAAAAAGCACGCAACCGTGTAAGATTAAAGTGACTAAACCAAATCAAAAGGAGCGTGCTTTTATGTTTAAAGATTATACCATCAATCAAACGATTTTACCATTAGAGTTGGAACAGTTTATTCCTGAAACGGATGTCGCTTTTGCGGTCAATGCCTTAGTCGAAGCCATGCCGCAAACACTCTTTAATAAATTAGAAGAACAATTAGGCCGACCGGCCTACCACCCGAAGATGCTATTAAAAATTATTCTGTATGCGTATACTCAGCGTGTCTTTT
>NZ_JBTXLW010000013.1:0-115878 GCF_054871795.1 Enterococcus sp. LJL51
AATTACATTAAGAATTATAATACCCATAGAATTCAACGGAAGTTGGGTTATCTATCACCGATAGCCTATCGAAAACAGACCGTTTAATCGCCTCTCTTTTGCCCTCTCACTTTTGGGGGTCAGTGCCCTTCTGTCACAACCTCATTTCCTACGATTAGTCAAGAGGAAAATAGAAAAATAATTTTTGTAGATCATCGTTAAACGAGAACTAGTCCAATGAAGAGTAAACTAAATAACCTAGGTGAATCGCTAAAATTTTTACCTAGGCTGTGATATAATTATGGTATAAGGATTCGTCCTTATTGGTCGTTGGAGACCGTATACGCATACGCGTATCTTGTATGGTTCCTAACCATGGAATGCATACACTTCAGGAGCTTGTTTATACAGGCAACTGTGGCAACCTTTTCCTTTTTTAGGAGGGGTTGTTTTTTAGTTTGTAATAATAATCAACGATGTGATTGGAGGCTGCGTGCTGCTGACGAATCATGTTTCGAATGGTGAAGTAGAGAATCTTGCGTCCCTTTGGGTTTCCTCTTTTATTAATGTGATCCTTCCCCCTATACTTTCCAGACTGAAAACGCCGAATATCAATCCCGACAAATGCATTCAGTTTGTTGGAAGTAGAGAACCGTCGAATATCTCCTAGCTCTCCAAGTAGAAGAGCCGCCGTTGGCGCGCCGATACCCGGAATACTCTGAAATAATTCAAACGCTTCAAGAGACTGAGCGACTTCAATCATCTGCGCCATTATTTGTTCCTTTTGTTCTAATAGGTCTTGAAGAAGTTTGGCATAGTAAGCAACTTTCTGACAATGGATACTGTCCGCTTCTACGGCAGGATAAGAGTTGGTCGCATAGTCTAAAATCTGGTCGGCTTTCTGCCAAGCCCTGTTTTCGGAGATTCGTTTTCTGGTCGTTTTCATTAAACGGTTCTTGATTTTCGTTCGACTGGAAGCGAGAACGAACACCGGATGAGGAAACAGTTCAATCAACGATAGAGCGTAAGGTGTGATACGACTAGAAAAAAACAGCTCCAGTTCAGGGAATGTCGATTGAAGTCCGTTGTGAAGATCCATACGAACTTGGCTGATTTTTCCTTCTATCTCTTGATAAAAGCGTGAAAGATCACGTAGTTTAAGATAAGGCACCTGCTGGTGCTGTTTTACTTCTCGTTGATTTTTTTGGTGTGTTTGAGCGAGTTTGTGTGCATCGATTTTATCGGTTTTCCAGCTACGTAGGGAACCTTCCTCCATCTGTTTTTTTGCTTCCAAAGGATTCAAGAGGCAGTAGGACAACTGATTGTCCTGACAGAATTTTTCTAAAGGACGAGAGTAGACACCCGTCGCTTCAAAAACAATTTCGGGTGTTTCGGACAGCGCATTGATTTCTTGAAGCAACTGTTGGAAACCAACTTGATTATGTTGGATTTTCCCTTCCGATAAACAACGAGTCCCATGATAGAGCACTTTGTAGCTTTCTCCTTTTGATACATCAAGAGCTAGAATAACTGTCATTGTTTTCTTCTCCTTTTCTTTTTTATTGAAAGACCTTCACTGATTCCTTCCGATTCTACTTTCCTTTACACGGACTCGAAGTCCCAACATACTTAAACCTGATTCTAAAAGGATAGTGAAGGAGCTCGGTTTATATTTCGGACTCGTGGTCCTTGAGGTTTTGTTCGAGCTTCCTTTCACCCTCACTATACGCTATAAATAGAAAATAGTGGGTAAGATATTCCGTCGAATACCTTACCCACTAATCTTAGTATGTTTTTCAGTTTAATAATTCAGAAAGTCCAGGTCGTATGAGATTCCAAACATTTTCAAATCGTTCGTGTAGATTTATGTCCCATGTATTTGCAAAGGAAGGTGCGGAGAAGACCGCAAAAACTTCTAAAACACTTTTGAGGACTTCTATATTGGAATAACCCAGTAACTCTGAGACCGTAGCTACTAATTCAGAAGTATGTTCACTTAAAGTAGCCGGATTGTTGTCAATATAGGTCGTATAAAGAGTAAACATTTTTTTATTGGAATCATATGCTCGTTTTTTACTAATTGTTAGTATCCAGAGCCAATCATGTAATAAATCTAATTTTGATTCGTAGCCATTAGAATCAAATTGGAGTACGTCTGCCAAAATATCACGTAACCATCCAAAAGCTAAGGAAGTCCATAAATCTTCTTTGTTTTCAAAATATTTATATAGTGCTGCGTGGCTAACTCCTAACTGTTTAGCTACTTGAGAGAGAGATGTTTTCTTCATCCCATGTTTTTCAATCAACTGCTCAGCAGTCTTTAGTATGAGTGCTTGATTAATTGTTTTCATAAGAACAGTATAACATATGAGTTACATAATTTGATTTATATAACTTTTTTGTTTATTCTTAAATAGTTACAAAAAATAAAAAGTGTAACTGGAAGGATCTGTGTTTCATGAATATGACCCAAAATAGTATCTTGATTACCGGTGGGACATCTGGTATAGGATTAGCATTAGCAAAAAAATTAACAGAAAAGGGAAACAATGTAGCAGTCCTAGGTCGAAGCGAAGAAAAATTAACAATGGTACAAGAAAAATATCCTGATATTTTGACGTTTAAAGGAGATGTAACAAACCTCTCATCATTGATTAAGCTAAAAGAATGGTTAATGAACTATTTACCAAACTTAAACATTATAATCAATTCTGCTGGAGTTATGAACAGTCATAACTTATTAAATCCTGATTTGCCATTAGAGAATTTGCTAAGCGATATTGAAATCAATCTTATTGGAACAATCGCTGTTAACCAACTTTTTTTATCTCAATTAATGAAGCAAGAAGAGGCAATGATTGTAAACATATCATCTGGGTTAGCATATTTAAGTTCAGCGGCGCACCCCACTTATTCTGCTTCCAAGTCAGGGGTTCAAATGTATACGAGTGCTTTACGTAATCAGTTGAATTACGCAAAAAAAGAGTTTATACATGTAATGGAACTTGTTCCACCATTGGTTGCGGAAATAGGTTTACAGGACGGAAATCTTTCAGGGACATTTGGGAATATGAGCTTAGATGCATTAGTCAAAGCTGCCCTTAAAGGGATGGAAAAAAATAAGAAACGAGTCAATGCCGGTGCAGCAAAACAACTACATCTAATGGGACAGGTTAGTCAAAATAAAATGGAGACAATAATGGCGAAAGAATCACTTAAGCAAGCATTTCCAAAAGGCTTGTGAAAAGAACTCATAGAAAAATCCAAGAAATAGCCATTATACAGATATGCTCTGTTCACTGAACGTGATACTGTTAAAATGGGTATACTGACAACAAAAGACTTAAAATCTTATGTAATCGAATATAAAGAATACACCAATTTAAAAGATATTAATTATTTTGCAAAAGGATACTTTGATGGAAAGTTAATAATAAAAGGTGGAGCAAGAGAATGAGGAAATTAGGGAGGTATTTGTAAGTCAAATACTAATTCGTGGCATAACACAGATGGAAAAATAACTATTCATGACATTCGTCTAGTTGAAGAACAAGTTAAAGTGATATTTCCAAAAGACTATGTTGAAGTAGTTCTAGACAATAATGGAGGTTATCCCGACTTACATATATTCACATGAAATGCTGGAAAAAATGTTTAACAAACTTTTTTGTTTTAATCCAGATCCCTAGAATAACATTGTAGATAACTTAGTGGATGTTTCGGATAGACTTGTTCCAGGTATTTTACCATTTGGAAGAGATCCAGGCGGAAATATGATTTGTTTTGATTATCGTTCTGGAGATAATCAAATCGTCGTTTTTGGGGATTATGAAGTGGCAGGTGGAGGAGAGCTTGAAAGAGCTATTTCCCCTATCTGTAATACTTTTACTAATTTATTTGAGTAGATATCATATTATAAAAGAATGCCGATGATTCCAGAAAAGAAAGGTGTCGATTCTTGAATGAAGATAAAGGATTTGCTGAAGAATGCTCCAAAAAATAACTTTATCAATGTACTGTAAACATATCTTTATGTGATGTGATGGCTAGGTAGAAAAGTTTGTGGCGGTGGCTGCTTCTGAAGGAGGTGGTGCTTATGAATGTAAGTACTAAATCTATGAAAGGAGAAAGCCGTTTTGTCAGCGCTTGAGACAATTCAGCTACTAATTAGCTTTAGTATGTTTACTATTGCATTAGTACGTTTGGTTGTTGATTTGCTTAAAAAGACAAAAAGAAAAACCGCAGACAGACTTTAGCGAGTTCTGCGGTTTCTTTAACCCAAATATCTTGCTGCCGCCTTAAGCGGTTCTACTAAAGAGAGAGATGTTAGCGCATATCTCTCTTTTCATTTGTATTATAGCATAGATAATCATTGGTTGTACAAATTTTTATACAGCTGTTAAAGAGATTCTTTCTTTAAAACCTGCTCTTTGTCCTATTATTGCCGATGAAGACTGTGGTTAAAAAGTGATGCATCAAAAAAGCTAACTACTAAAAAGGTTAACGATGGTTTAGAACAATTAGCTCTTATAAAAGTTTGTTGATAGATAGTCTGCTCGTTATCCCTTGCAGGTATCAGCTAACATTGTTAATGATTTGTGGTTAATCAAACGCAATTATCACAGATTATTCTTTTTCCCGCTTAACCTGTAGCGAAACCGTAGTCTCTGATATGTTTTTTCAGTGTATCAAGATAGTGTTCGCCTAAGGTTGACAGTTGACTGCGCTGGCTTTTAATCCAGCCGATTTCAATGCGGTCGGGAATATCCAGTGGGATAGCAACGATACTATCATCGTTGAGCTCCCAACTGATGATTCCAGAGCTGAAGGTATAGCCGTTTAGCCCGACCATTAGATTGAAAATCGTAGCCCGGTCGCTGACTTTAATGTGCTTTTTATAGGAGCGGGTGCTCAGGATTTCTTCCGCAAAATAAAAGGAATTGCTGTTGCCCTGTTCAAAGGAGAGGTAGGGCAGATCATCCAGTTCTTCCAAAGCAACCGAGGTTTTCGAGGCCAATGGATTGTCTTTGCTGATAAAGATATGAGGTTTAGCATAAAACAGTGAAGAAAAAACCAGATTTTTTTCTTCAAATAGATTTTCCAGCACGCGCCGGTTAAAATCAGTCAAAAATAATATGCCAATCTCGCTGCGAAAACCGGCGACATCCTCAAGAATATTTTGTGTTTCTGTTTCCCGTAATGTAAATTGATAGCTGTTGTCTTCGTAAGCTTGAATGAATTCAACAAAAGCATGAACTGAAAAGGCGTAATGCTGAGAGGAAATCGACAGGCGAGAAACCCGTTTAGCTGTCTGCTTGTATCGTTTTTCCAATAAGTCCACCTGATCAATAATCTGCTTGGCATAAGAAAGGAATTCTCGTCCTTCTTCAGTTAAAGAGACACCCAGTTTGCTACGATGAAGGAGACAAATACCCATCTCGCTTTCCAACTCCTTGATTGCATTTGACAGCGTTGGCTGTGATAAAAATAAGCTTTTCGCTGCTTCGTTGATTGATCCTGTTTCAGCAATTTTTTCCAGATATTCTAGTTGTTGTATGCGCATGGTCTGCTCCTTTCTTGGGGAATTGACTGAATACTTTGGTAAAATCTGATGCATTCAGCCCTCTCTTTAAGTAAATAAAAAACACCCTTTTTCTATAGAGAAAAAGGACGAATAATTTCGTGTTACCACCTTTGATTATCATTACCTCACAATAATGACCTTAGCCAGTACAAGCATGAATGCAGATACTGCGTTGCGATAACGGGCACCACCGTCAGCTGCTTGCACTTAGGCTCACTACTGAATGCTCAAAGACCATCTTCCAATCGAATCCCGCACCCCTTTTCACCTGCCGGAGCTCTCTGCCGCTGTTCTTCTGATTGTACTTTTCTTTTCTGCGCATTGTATATTGTTCTATACTATAACCAAGATTTTTCCTTCTGTCAAACGATTTCCTAATAATTTTCTCATTATTTTGTTATAGTTTAATTTTATAAGCTCTTATAGAAATTAACAGTTAGTCAATTCCTTTTATTCTGTGGTAAAGTTTCTCTCATAACTACTTAGGAGGCGATTCCATGAAAACAACGGTCGTTGGATTTCCAAGAATTGGAGAGAACCGTGAATTAAAAGCTGCAACAGAAAGCTATTTCCGAGGAGACAGCACACAGGAAGCATTAGTGGGAAAAGGAAAGCAGCTGAAGCGAATGCATTGGAATCTGCTGAAAGAAACAGGAATACACTTGATTCCGAGTAATGATTTTTCTTTTTATGATACAACGCTGGACACTGCTGTTCTGTTGAATATTATTCCCAAGAGATATCAGGAGTTAAAGCTTTCTCCATTAGATACGTATTTCGCATTGGCTAGAGGTTATCAGGGAGACGCAGGAGATGTGACTGCTCTGCCAATGAAAAAATGGTTTAACACCAACTATCATTATTTGACGCCGGAATTTGAAAAAGATACCGAAGTTAAGCTTGCCGGAACAAAGATTTTTGATGAATATACAGAAGCCAAGGAGCTTGGTATTGAAACAAGACCTGTTATTTTAGGGCCATTCACCTTAATTAAACTGGCAGAATTTAAAGATACAACAGAACAGGAGCATCTGGCAGCGCTGATTGCCGCATACAAAGAGATAATTAGGACACTGAATGAGCATACTGCACAATGGCTGCAGCTGGATGAACCTTATCTAGTAAAAGATTTATCTGAAGCAGACCGTGAGCTATTCTTGCATATCTACCATGAGTTAACCTTAGAGCCAAGGACTATCAAGCTTTTACTGCAAACTTATTTTGGTGATGTCCGTGATATTTATGGAGATATATTAGCTTTGAATGTTGAAGGGATTGGACTGGATTTTGTGGAAGGAAAACAGACAGCTGATTTAATTGCAGCTTTAGGGTTTCCGCAGAATAAGCAGTTGTTTGCCGGGGTTGTGAACGGAAAAAATATTTGGCGAAATGACTATCAGCAAACAGCTGATTTACTGAACGTTTTGCCGAAGGAGCAAGTTGTTCTTTCGACTTCCTGTTCCTTGCTTCATGTGCCTTTTTCAGTGGAGCAGGAAGAATTTCCGCTTGAAGTAGCCCAGCATTTTTCATTTGCCAAGGAAAAACTGACCGAGCTAACTGATTTGGCAGTGATTTCTAGTCTATCAGCGGATGCTTCTGCGAATGAACGTTATAAAAATAATCAAGTGCTTTTCCAAAAGAAGAGAGTGATAGAAAACCAGCTGCTGACACATAAAATAGCTGGCTTGGCAGCGGAGGATTTTCAGCGACAGCCGTTATTTGAGGAGCGGGCAGTTGTTCAGAAACAGGCGTTGAGCTTACCTGTTTTACCAACAACAACAATCGGCTCTTTTCCCCAGACTAGAGAGGTTAAAGCAACACGGGCACGATTTAAGAAAAATCAAATTAGTCAGTCGGATTATCGTGAGTTCTTGAAGGAAAAAATTGCCGACTGTGTGGCTTTTCAAGAAGAGATTGGACTGGACGTTTTGGTTCATGGAGAATTTGAACGAAATGACATGGTAGAATACTTTGGTGAAAATTTGGAAGGCTTTCTCTTTTCTAAAAATGCCTGGGTACAATCCTATGGTACTCGTTGTGTGAAACCGCCGATTATCTGGGGAGATGTTTCCCGTAAACGTCCGATTACTGTTGACTGGTCTGTGTTCGCTCAGGGTTTGACAACTAAGCCTGTGAAGGGAATGCTGACAGGACCTGTGACGATTCTGAATTGGTCGTTTCCAAGAGAAGATATTTCCATCAAAGAATCCACGCTGCAGATTGCTTTGGCGATTCAAGAGGAAGTGCTGGATTTAGAGGCTAATGGCATTAAGATTATTCAGATTGATGAAGCTGCTTTGAGAGAAAAGCTGCCCCTTAGAAAAAGCGACTGGTATCAGGAATATTTGGATTGGGCCATACCAGCATTTCGACTGGTTCATAGCAAGGTTGCCCCGCAGACGCAGATTCATACGCATATGTGCTATAGCGAATTTGCAGATATTTTACCTGCCATCGATCAGATGGATGCCGATGTAATTTCCTTTGAAGCTTCTCGTTCAAATTTATCATTATTAGATGCCTTGAATGCTCATCATTTTCAGACAGCTGTCGGACCAGGGGTTTATGATATTCATTCACCAAGAGTTCCGTCTGTAGCTGAGTTGGAAAAGACAATTAAAATCCTGTTGGAAAAGATTTCTGTAGAGAAGCTATGGATTAATCCCGACTGCGGACTAAAGACAAGAGGAGAAAAAGAAACTTTTGCAAGCTTGGAAAATCTGACTCGTGCAGCAGTTCAAGTGAGGGAGGCTCTTGTCTATGAAACGGTTAGAGAATAAAAAAGCCAGCCTATCCTTTGAAGTGTTTCCGCCGTCGTCTAAAGCAACGATGGCGGGATTATATACTTCCCTGAGCCAGATGGAGGATTTGCGTCCCGATTTTATTAGTGTAACCTGTAGCAATAAACAGCTTTCTTTAAAGGAAAGCACCGTGAAAATAGCTACTCATATTCAAAAAAAGCATCAAGTACCTAGTATTGTACATTTAAGTGCAGCCTATTCGAGTAAAGCAGAAGTCAATCAGATTTTAGGGGATCTTCATCAAAAAGGGATTCAGAGTATCTTAGCCTTGCGTGGGGATCTTTATCCGGAAATTCCCAGAAGTACTGATTTTCGTTATGCTGGGGATTTGATTGCTTATATCAAAGAGTGGGATCAGAGCTTCTCTATATCGGCTGCTTGTTACCCGGAAAGGCATCCGGAATCGTCAAATACCCTTGAAGACATCCAGCATTTGAGAGAAAAAGTAAATGCGGGTGCAGACCAACTGATTACGCAACTGTTTTTTGACAATGAGCTGTTTTATCAGTTTCAGGAGAAGTGTTGGCTGGCGGGGATTGAGGTACCAATCTTGGCAGGGATTATGCCTGTGGTCAATAAGCGTCAGGCAGAACGTATCGTACGGACTGCAAGCGTTCAGCTGCCCCAAAAATTTCTGGCGATTTTAGAAAAATATGCAGATAATCCAGTGGCTTTGAGAGATGCTGGTCTAGCCTATGCGATTGATCAGATTGTTGACTTGGTCACTCAGGGAGTGTCGGGCATTCATCTTTATACAATGAATCAGGCTGGAATTGCCCGCAGTATTTATACGGCTACCCATTCCTTATTTGAGTCAACAACAAATCAGGAAAAGGTGTCTATCTTATAACTAGCAATTTGATTGCTGGACATTACTAAAGCTGGCTTCTTTCAGCTTTAGTAATGTTTTTTATGCTGGCGTTGTATAATTGAATTAGTTATTCCGTAAAATGAATAAATCATTGATAAAGAGCCATCTAAAAAGACAGGGGTGTTGATTGTGGTCAAGGAGCTTTCAGAAATGAGCTTAGAGGAATTGTGGCAGTTGTTCCCAATTTCGCTGGTCGAACAAAATACAGCATGGTCAAAGTGGTATACCGAGATTGAAGAAGAGCTGTTACAGCTGATTCCCAGTCAAAATCTTTATGCGATTACCCACATAGGGAGCACTGCAATAAAAAATATTCAGGCGAAGAACATTATAGATGTGGTAGTAGAATTAACGCCGGAAAGCGATATTAAAGAAATTGCAGAAGGGTTGGCGGAGAATAATTTTATTATTATGTCAGAAGCTGAACGTAGGATTTCCTTAAATAGAGGCTATACAAATAAGGGGGTTGAGGAAAAGGCTTATCATGTCCATTTGCGCTATCAGGGAGATAACGATGAAGTTTTCTTCAGGGATTATCTAAACAACCATCAAAAGATTGCTCTAGAGTATGAAAGGTTAAAAACGGAATTAAGTAAAAAATATAAATACGACCGGAATACCTATTCCGATAAAAAGGGCGAGTTTGTCAAAAAATGGACTGAGATTGCTAAAGCTGAAAAAAACGATGAGGTTTCTGATTAAATAGAGGATAACATCGGGAAATACCCATGTTTAATCAGGATTGTCTGAAAACGTGTCTCTTCGATAGTTTTCAAATAGTTTCTAGTGAAAGAAGCCGTTTTTTTATAAAATGAGATTTTTTTCATTTTTCGACGGCTACTTATAGTATAATTTTAAGAAATGATGGTTAGGAGTGAATAGGAATGATTAGAGTGGCGATTATTGGTTATGGGAATTTGGGACGGGGAGTTGAACGTTCGTTAAAACAAAATCCGGATATGAAACTAGTCGGGATTTTTACTAGAAGAGCACCTGAAGCTGTTCCGGCGGAAGGGGCAGCAGTTTATCCGATGGATGAGCTGCAGAAGAAAAAAGATGAAATAGATGTTTGTATTCTATGCGGCGGTTCAGCTACTGATTTGCCTGAGCAAACGCCGGAAATTACTAAGCGCTTCAATACAGTGGACAGCTTTGACACACATGCTAAAATTCCTGAGCACTTTGAAAAAGTGAATCAGGCAGCAAAAGAGAATCAGACTGTTTCAGTTATTTCCACCGGTTGGGACCCAGGATTATTTAGTCTGAATCGGCTTTACGCCCAAAGTATCCTACCTGTTGGTCAGACCTATACATTTTGGGGAAAAGGTGTTAGTCAGGGGCATTCTGATGCATTAAGAAGAATCTCAGGTGTTGTAGATGCGACACAGTATACGATTCCCAATAGTGAAGTTATTGAAAAATTAAAGGCTGGAGAAACGCTGGAGCTGACGACCAGAGACAAGCATTTTAGAGAATGCTTTGTTGTGCTGGAGGAAGGGGCGGATAGTGAAGGGATTCGAGCTGAAATTGTAGCAATGCCAAACTATTTTGCTGATTATAATACAGAGGTTCATTTCGTTTCTCAGGAAGAGCTAAACCAAAACCATAAAGCAATGCCTCACGGTGGTACGGTGCTTCATACAGGAAGCACTCACGAGGGAACCAAGCAAGTCGTTGAGTATAATCTGCATTTAGATAGTAATCCTGAATTTACAGCCAGTGTTCTTGTTGCGTATGCCAGAGCCTGCGTTCGTTTAGCCAAAGAGCAGCAGTTTGGTGCCTTTACGGTACTGGATATTGCACCGAAATATCTTTCGCCGATTGCCGCTGATATTTTGCGGAAAGAGCTGTTGTAGACTAGGGGTAAAAAAGTTTAATTATGAATTAGAACAAATACTTGAAGTGTTCATTTCTTCGAGTATTTGTTTTTTTTATCCAAAGCAAGTCATTGAACGCTTATCAATGATACTTATTGAGGTAAGGCTTTAAAAAATTTTGAAAAAGATTTTTTTCAAAACCAGTTACTCGCTTAAGCAACAAAAATATGATAAATTGCAGATGAATTTTAAGAGATAGTACAGACCCTTTCCAAGAGGAACCCTGTCTTTTCTTTTAAATGATTAGTGTATCAAAACTAGCTTGGAGGAGGGATTGAGATGGAAGCTTCTCAAGAAGAGCTAATCAGTGATATCTACAATCTCATAGTGAACCCGGGGACACGGGAGTGGGAACGTTCGCTGCTGGTTGCTGCTAAAAATTCGATAGAAGATACAGCTAATTTAAAAAATCAATTAGACAAGCTGGAGGGAGAGCTGCGCCCTCTTGCGCTCAGAAATAATCTGACGCCGGATGTCGCGGATTTCTATTTGAAAATTACTGGTGAATCAGTAATCCACGAGAATGGGATACCTTTAAAACATTTGGAAGTAGATCAAGCGTATCAGGAACGGGCAATTTTTGCAGGAGGCTGTTTCTGGTGTATGGTAGAGCCATTTGAAAAGAAACCTGGCGTTATATCTATTTTGTCTGGCTATACAGGCGGAACGGTTTCCCACCCTACTTACGATCAAGTTCACGGCGGCTACACTGGACATGTTGAAGCCGTGGAAATTATTTTTGATACACGGCTAATCAGCTATCAAAGTTTAATTGATTTATATTGGCAAATTACAGACCCAACCGATGCGCTGGGACAGTTTCAGGATCGGGGAAGTCAGTATCGGCCAGTTATTTTTGTGCAAGATGAAGCGCAAAGAAAAATTGCAGAGCAATCAAAGCAATCATTGAGCGATTCTGGCAGGTACCAAAAACCAATTATTACTGAAATTAAGCCAGCCGCTACCTTTTGGCCAGCGGAAAATTATCATCAGGAATTCTATAAGAAACAACCGAAGAGGTATAAACGAATCAAGCGTGCCCGGAATCAGTTTTTACGCTATCAGCAGTTGAAGAGTAGGCTTCGAATAAGGAGAGAAGCAAAAAATAAAACAGGTCATGACTGAGGAAAATCTATTTGCAAAGCTGATTTGATGGCAAGGTAGACGATCAGTAATGACTTAATAATAGATTGGACTTAAAGAATATTGCGGACAGAAAGAAACTGTTAATAGTGAGGTTGGAAAGTTGAATACGCCAAACTTGCTTATTTTTCATTCATTTATGAACAGCAGGATAATTGTTTAAGCATTAAAATGATGAGATAAAAATATAAGTCGTTAAAGTTATTTTAGGGGGAACAAGGATTGAGGCATTTTCTTTTAAACAGATTAGAATTGAATATTGTGTAAGACGTATGAATTGATGAAACAGCCTCGCAATGCTTATAATGAAGCTAAGAATAGCTTTTAGTATGGGGGAGATTACAATGAAAAAAATACTTCATGGTTTGATGGTACTGAGTCTGATGGTGCCTTTTTTCGTGCCGGTTGCAAGCTTAGCCGTAGAATCTAGTGAAGAGGTTGCCGTGGAATCGTCACAGACAGCTGTTTCCACAAGCTCTGATGAGGAACCGCCAGTTTCAACCTCAGCTACAACAGCTATTAGTTCGGAAAGTGAAAGCTCTACATCAAGCAGCAGTTCAGAGCCTGCTAAAGCAAATGAATTACGTGTTATTGCAAAAACATCTATCAACAAGAGCTTAGAACAGTCTGAGAATAAAACGCAGCAGCTTCTAACATTGAAAATAGCTGGTGAGTTATTGATTAACGACCTTGACGGCAGGATTCCAACTATAACTGTAGCTGCGGATTTTATCCCGCAGCCTTTTGAAAATGGACTGCTGCGAGGTGCTGTACACAATGCTGCTGGCGAAGTAATCGGCACGTATCAGCTGCAGAAAGACGAACAAAATCAGGAGTCTGTTATCCAGCTGATAATAACGAATCCCACTCTAGGAGAAACAGGATTTTACTTGGAGTTCACGGGAGTATACACTGAAAATGAGAATCAGGTATTATCGATTATTAGTGAAGGACAAGAACCGTTTCAGTTGAACATTCCTGAAAATTTATTGGAACAGCCTGAAGCGTCCACGACAACCAGTTCTTCAGAGGCAAATTCTTCTGTGGCAGAAGAGACAAAGACAGAAACAACAGAAGATACCAGTGTTAATCAGTTACCCAATGAGATGAAAGCCAAGGATACTCGTCGTGCAGCGGTCAATGTCGCAGAGCTGTTCAGTCAGCTGGCACCGGGTGAAAACTTTGTTCGTTCCATCGATACAGCCTTTGAGCCGGATCCGGCAACGATTGACTCGGATATTCATTTTCAGCTAAACTTTCAGCTGCCGCCGATTATTCAGGATGAGCTTCAGGCCGGTGATTATTATGAACTGCCGTTGCCGGCAGGCATTGATGTAACTAGTTTGCAGTCAGGAGATTTAACGGATCCGGATAATGGAAATGAAAAGTATGGCGAGTATCAAATTGATCCAGTAACCAATACACTAAAGATTACTTTTACACAAAATACGAATGGTGATTTTTTACCAGCATCAGCTGGTCAAGTGAATTATACAGCTCATTTTGATTCCCAGGTTATCACTACACCGGGGACAAAGACATTCCATTATCCAATTGAAAGTCAAATCCCACCTTTTACAGTGGTCATCCATCCAAAGAATACTGATTCTATCAGTAAAAGCGGAAATAGTGACCGGGCGAAAAACCCTTCAAAAATCACTTGGAATGTAGACATTAACAAAGACCTTTCAGCTTTAAAAAATGCCTCAGTTACGGAAGCATTTCCTAGTCAGGTTACTTATCAATCTGTAGCAATCTATCCAATTCAGCTGAACTTTGACGGCACAGTGGCTTCTGTAGGAACAATGCCTTTAAGCAGCTCTGATTATTCTGTAGATTCGGCTGGAAATGTAACTTTTCTATCAGATATCAGCAGTGCTTACCGACTGGTATACGAAACGACTATTAACGATGCTGCCAAGCCTGTGAATGGCGGTAGTCTGACAGTGACCAACAAAGCGACATTGAAGGCAGAAGGATTGGCTGATACACCAGCATCGGCTTCTGTGAGCTTGAATTATGGAAAATTTCTTGAGAAAAAAATGACTGCTTATCATAATGTCGGACAGACTTATGATTGGACAGTTCAATACAATTATGGTCAAAAGGATATTCCTATAGGGGTACCGATAACAGATACCTATTCTGGAAATATGGTGCTAACATCCGGAAACCCTAACAATTTAACGAGTGGTTCCAGTGATCCTGTCCTTTATTATGTGAACTTTGATAAAAACGGCAATCCTCAGAAAGGCAATCCAGTGCCGGAAAATGCGTATACGATTGCTAGAGATGAAGCAAACCATACGTTTTCCATTACTTTTAATGATAATGTTCAAAAAAATCAGGCAGTCAATATTTACTATACAACAAAGGTAACAGATGTTGTGTCAGATAATGGAAGCACCAAGATAACGAATAATATTTCATCAAATGGCATCACTCCCCCAGCACCCATTACTGAGACTCCTAAACAACAGACAATTATCAAGAATAAACCGGTTGTTGATAGAGGACCAAAGGTTGCCCATTGGACAATAGATATTAACAAAAATAGGTATCAAATTGAGAACGCGGTAATCCGGGATACCGTTAACGGGGCAACCGAAGGCTATATTTCGTTGCCGTATACAACTGTAGGCGTGCCGACAAGCTATGGCGTAAGACTGGTAAATCAAAATGGGGAAGTTCTGGTGAGCGGCGTTGATTATGATTTCACGACACACTCATCTGGGGCGAACTATGATTACTTTACAGTGACACTGAAAGGAAAGTATGCCTCCACCACAGATTCCTTTAAAATGAGCTACTATACTTGGTATGACGTTTCAAAAGGGGTTGAAACCCCTACCTATACGTTCTCCAATAGAGTAGGCATTGACTGGACAACTGACGGTAAAAACTATCACAGCGACAGCACGAATGGTTTTACAGCTAGTACGGAAGAGGCCAATCAGGGCACGAAGTCCGGCAGCTATAATCCGCTGACTAAAGAGATTACTTGGACGGTTGTAGCTAATTACAACAATGTGGGTGTTGCCGCGTTTGGCTTTTTGGATTCAATCACGGGGAATCAGCAGTTTGTTGATGGTTCATTGTCGATTGTTCGAGGAAATATTAATCCTCAAGGCAGATTTTCAGCTACAACAAATCCTCTTTATTCTGGAGAGCAGGTTGAAAAGCCATATATTTCGTATACATCGCCGAGTGCGAATGTCCCATTAACAGTTGATTTTGGCAAAAGCATCCCAATTCCAGGCTGGGATCAAAGCCAGCTGCCGGGAGATACACCTATGGTTTTTCAGCTGACGTTTAAAACTAGTCTAAAAGGGCAAATTGTTAATAATGCGGCAACTTACCATAATATTGGGAAAGTATTTATTGGTGATAAAGAAGAGAATCTGCCAGCGGATGTCTCTATTGCATACGCAGGAGAAGAAGTAAATAAATCCGCTGCGTATGATGCAGCGTCCGGGCTGATAACCTGGGATATCTGGGTCAATAGAAGCCAGTCAGCCTTGCTGCGTCCAACATTAGTTGATAACCCCTCTTCTAATCAGACTGTTAATGAACAATCTGTTCGGGTCTACAGAGGAAACGTTGCAGCGAATGGTTCGATAACTAAAGGGGCTTTGGTGCCAAGCAGTCAATATACAATCAGGCTTGAAACAGATAATACGACTGGGAGTGAAGAACTGGCAGTTGTTTTTGATAATATCGAGGAAGGAAATGGAGCCGCTGCGGGTGTCATCGAGCAGCCCTATCTTGTAGAATACACCACTACGCCTAATTTTTCTGCTCAAACTGAAACAGTATCTAATACAGCGAAATTAGTTAGTGAAGGGGGAGAAACGGTCGGACCTCCTTCAACCTCGAATAAACAGGTCAAGATTGAAACCAGTACCGGTGTTGCCTGGGGAGTGAAAGGCAGCTTGACCATTCAGAAAACAGACACTTTCGGTAGTGTTTTACCAGGAGCCAAATTACAATTAATTCGACACTATTTAACAAGTAATGGGCCGGCAGATAAAGTTCTTTATGAGGTAACAACCGATGAGAGCGGAAAAGCAGTATTTTCCAATCTGGTTTATACACAGAAAACCGGAAATAATCCATTTGTTTATTTATTAAAAGAAGTGGAAGCACCAGACGGCTATACTATTAGTGAGGAGCTTCTCAATGGACAAGAAATTACAGTAGATGCTGCTACATCTGCTTTGGGTGCTGTTACACCAGTTCTTAATGAGCGGGTAACGCTTCATGTAAATAAGAAGAATGAACTTGGGTTACCAGTTGTCGGCGCTCTTTTCCGCTTGAATCATGAAGTTAATGGACAAATGGTTCCTTTTAATGAATATCCCCCAGTACGTTCAACAGATGCCGGATTTTTCCTGTCCGGATTGAAAGACGGGAATTATGAGTTGGCTGAAGTAGTACCAGGAGATAACTATTTACTAAATAATAAACCCCTGCCATTTACAGTGGCTAAAAAAGCCAATGGACAGCGGGGCGTATTTATTAATAACGGTATGACTGAGGTTAACTCACTTGATTTTGTTAACTACCAAGCCTCAGCTCAGCTGCTGAAAACAAATGAAGATGGTCAAGGATTAAATGGTGCTGAATTTAAGCTGCAGCGTGCTGATTACGGCAGCTCCGAATATAGCGATGTTCGTTCAGCTATCGTGAGTACGACTCGTAACGGGCAAGATGGCGTTGTTTTTGTAGACTATTTAGGTCCAGGCTTATATCGGTTGATTGAGACAGCTCCTGCTGAAGGTTATTATCTAAATACAACCCCTGTTGATTTTACTGTAGGGCTTTTTGCTAGTGAGCGGCCTGAAACGATTCAGACATCAGTAAATGGAGCTTCAGGATTAGTAAACTATAAGGGAACTGCTTCCTTTATGAAAACTGATAATAAAGATACGCCGCTGCCAAATGCCGAATTTGAATTACTGGATGGGCAAAATCAGCCTGTTTTGGATGATTCAGATTCTCCAATCACTATTATTTCTGGAGCCGACGGGAAGCTTATTGTTGAAAATCTTTCCCCTGGAACACAATATGGACTAAAAGAAATTGAGGCGCCTCAGGGATATGTTTTGAACGATACAATTCTAAAATTCACCATGCCGGTGAGTACCGCTGGATCTTCTAACGACAACGCAGTAATTAACCAGCCGGAAGATAAGCTGGTTTATGAAGAGGCAGTTCCGTTTAAAAACTATAAAGGGATTGTGCGCTTCACTAAACTTGGTCAGGATAAACTTTCGGACAGTAGCGATCAGGTGCCTTTAGCTAATGCACGTTATCATTTGTTCGAGGTTGAAAACGGAGTTGAGCAGCAGATTACTTCTCCTGATTACGGTGCAGATGAAGAAGGCTATTTCAGCTCGAATGAAGAGGGCTATATTCAGGCAGGAGATTTAGAGCCAGGCAGTTATTATTTTAAGGAGGCTGTTGCACCCGCTGGCTACATTTTGGACACAAAGACAATCCCATTCACGATTCCAGCTGAAGGGATTGGCGATCCGGGAATCATGGAGCTTAATCAGAATGGCATTAATTACAAAGGAGCTGCTTTTTTCGTCAAGCATAATGAAAAAGGAGCAGCAGTAGCAGATGCCGAATTTGATGTTCTGCTGAAAAAGCAAAATGGTACAGAAGTTGTTAATCATGTGGTTAGCGATGAACAGGGTAGGGTCTATGTCGAAGGACTGGCTCCCGGAGATTATGAGTTTTTAGAAACTGGAACGAAGAACAGCGAATATATTACCAACACGGAAGCAATATCCTTTAGTATCTCTCAAGAATCAGACGGCCAGCCTCAAGTAGTATCGGCTCGTGAAAATGATGAACCATTTATCAACTATCTGGGCAGTGCGCAATTAATAAAAACCAATAATACTGGCCAACCGTTAGCAGGTGCGCAATTTAAGGTGATTAAATCCGGTGACAATCCTGACACTGGAAGTCCTGTGGGAGGGAATGAGGCTCTGGAATCTGATGAGCAGGGCCGGGTAACCGCAATAAATCTAGCGCCGGGAAGCTACGAATTTGTCGAAACTAAAGCGCCGTCAGGCTATCTTTTAAACAGCACATCGGTACCTTTTGTTATCAGCAGTTCAGCAGCTGGTCATCCGGAAACAGTAACTGAAAATCAATCTGGTCTGTTAACGCAAATTAATTACAAAGGGACAGCTAAACTGCTTAAAACCGACAGCAACGAGCAACCGCTTGGCGGAGCTCATTTCAAACTAATAGATGGACTGAGCGGAGAAACGGTGCAAACTGACTTAGTTAGTCAGCCAGACGGCTTCGTCACAGCAGAGAACTTAGCACCAGGAACCTATCGCTTTGTTGAAACCCAAGCGCCAGACGGCTACTTGTTGAATACGCAGGAATTAAAAAACTTCGTTATTCCTGAGACTGCTCAAGGTCAGCCGGAAGCTATAACATTGGATGTGAATGAAGATACTTTGACAGCTGTCAATTATCAGGGCAGTGCCAGGATTACCAAGATGGATGAAGCGGGTAAACCGATAGCAGGAGCCTTCTTCAAGGTAGTGAATCAAGAAGGAAAGACTATTTCTGGTCAGGAAGCTATCAAATCGGATAGCTTGGGACAAGCAACTGCAAAAAATCTGGCGCCGGGTATGTACCGATTTGTTGAAACTAAAGCACCTTCCGGTTATGTCCTAAATACAAACCCGTCGGATACATTTGAAATACCTGATGAAGCAGAAGGACAGCCGTTGATAATAGTTGTTGGCAGCAATGGCAAACAATTAGAGCTGACTAATTTTAAAGGAACGGTTCAGTTTAAAAAAGTAGACGAACAAGGGCAGCCGTTGAAAGATGCGGTTTTCGAAATTCGAAACGAACAGACAAACAGTGTTGTGCCTGGCTATGATTTTCTAGTTTCGGATCAAGATGGAATGGTCAAAGCGACTGGCTTGAGTCCTGGTGAATATCGATTGGTTGAAACAAAGGCACCAAACGGTTTTGCAATTAATACAGAGGCTTTGTCCTTTACAATTGAATCAGAGGCTGATAAACAGCCAGTGAAAAATTTAGGTAGTTTTATCAATTATGAGGGATCAGTTGTACTGACAAAACGCGAACGTGAAAATGAAAAAAATGTTTTGTCAGGAGCAGTTTTTGAACTGAGAGACGGAACTGGCAAGGTTCTTCAAGAAGGATTAGTGTCTAATGCTGCTGGTCAGATTATGGTGGCAAACTTGGCACCAGGAAGCTACACATTTGTAGAAACCCATGCACCAAACGGCTATCTTAAAGATAGTTCACCGGTTGGCTTTACAATTGCGGCTGCTTCTCAAGGAAAACCTAAAGCAGTTCAAGTAAGTAAGAAGAACAGCGTGTCGCCATTGCCTCATGCTGGTGACAGTCAGAGCTTTACGCTTATCTTTATGGGATTAAGTGTGATTGTTGGAGCGCTGTACTTGTTCTTTCGCAGAAAAAGAGCATAAATAGGAAATGCAGGTCATCGTTCTATAAGGGAATCCATGACCTGCATTTTCTATTTTTCATGGTATAAAAACAGCAGGTATGGCTTGAATGTGAATTAGTACTCCCATAGGATTGTTAGAACAACTTCTGCATTACTTCTGGAGTGATGAATGAAAACATTCTTAACGGAGATAGAAGATTCACTGGTATAATAGGCAGGTGTAAGAGTATAGTGTTTGGGTTTATTGAGGAAAGCCGCTATACGGGAATTATATTGCTAAATGAAGAGGAGAGATATAAAAATGAATGCTTTTATCCTAATGCTTCCGTTGTTAATCATCCGCTTCGCTATTTTAGGTGTTCTAAATCCTAAAGCAGTCAAAGAAGCAGCTTATTTTGCGCCTCTATCAGGTAATGAAAGAATAGCCTACTATATTTATCAGGTAGCCAATCTGGTATTATTAATTTTCCCATTGTTCTTGAAACTGACATTCAAGTTTCCTAACAGCTTGCTAGGGCTAGTCGTTTATCTGCTGGGGATTCTACTTTTGCTGATTACTACAATTAATTTTGCCCGACCTAAAAATTCGGGACTTAGAACACACGGACTGTATCATTATTCGAGAAATCCTATGTATGTTGGCTACTTTTTTTCTATTTAGGCTGTGCCACCCTAACCGAGTCACTGGTGCTGCTTATTAGCCTAGTTTGCTTTCAGATATCCGCCCATTGGATTATTTTGTCTGAGGAACGATGGTGCAAAAAAGAGTTTGGTGAGGCGTATTTGAATTATTGTCAGCAGGTTCGACGTTATTTATAGATTGTCTATATCGAAATAATTTATACATATTTCTCAATTCTATGAGTAATAGAGGTGGAAAGAAAAATAACGGAGTGCGCTTTTTTTTGTAAATAAAACCATTGCTTTAGTTTTATGTAATAGCTACCTTTATTCTTTTTAGTTAAATTATTAATTTTTGTGGTATTATTTTTATATCTATAAGAAATATAAAAGCCTGCTTATTTTATCTATTCTTTTACGAAAATGCTGCTAACTTGAAGAATATAATAATTTAAAAGGATGGGATTTTAATGAAAACGATATTTATTGGAAACTACAAAGGTGGCGTAGGAAAAACTACGAGCGTACTTCTATTAGGAAAACATTTGGAATCGAAAGGAAAGAAAGTACTACTCATGGATTTAGATCCACAAAGCTCATTAAGTGAAATTTGTGTTAGGAAATGCGGGCGTTCCTTAACTGATTTAAACCCAAATCAAACATTAAATTATGTATTTGATTTATCAATAGAAAATATTCGTAAAGGATATAATCTAGATATTGAGTTTAATTTAACACATCTGATTAATGAATATGAGCCAAATTTAGATTATATTGCATCCAGTCTATATTATGAACATGATTTGGGCTTAGATGAGATTAATATGAACATGGAAAAGGATATAAGGTTTTTTTCTATATTGGCAAAATTGATAGATAAAATAAAAAGAGTTAAGGATTATGATTATATTTTAATTGACTGTCCTCCAAATAGTAGTATTATTACTCAAAGTGCTTTTATGCTGTCTGATTATTATTTAATACCTACAATCGTTGACTCGATTAGTTCTCAAGGTATCATGCACTACATTGGAACTATTTCAAAAGTTTATAGCAGGTACTGTGAAAAACATGAAGATCGTTTATTATTTCAACATTGCTTTGGAAACGAACCACAATTACTGGGTATTTTTTATACTCTTATTAGAGGGCAGGTTGATTATGGGGATATTGTTCAAAAAATGCAGACTGAACTTCAAGCTATGGATAGAGTGCAGGATATTTACATATTCGAAAACTTTACAAATAACTATGTAGATATTACGAGAGGAATTGCGGCAGATGACCCAGATAGTATTCCAGCATCGAAAGATACGTATGATGAAATAGCTGGAGAGTTGTTAGCTAGAATTGCCGAGTTGTAAAATTGTTGTTTTTTGTGTAAAATGGATAATCAAATAGAAATAGGAGGAAGGATCTCATGATTGAAAAAAATCAAAGGATGGTTGAAGAGTTGATTTCTGAAATAGCTACTCTAAAAACAGATGAATCGATAACTGAACAGATTATTGAAATTCAAAAGAAGTTTGATTTAGATGATATCATCCAGATACTAACTCTGTTAAATAAAGTGAATAAAACTACATTGAAAAAAATTGTATCAATACAGGAACCAAAAGAAAGCTCAAAAACAAAGTCAAAAAAAAGTCTACCACAAAAGTTATATACAGTGGATGAAGTTCGCTATTTATTTAAAAATAAGTCTATTAATGAGATACTTCAAAGCTATACAAAAAAAGAATTAGAAAATATGTACGTAACAGTAGCTGAAAGAAACCCTCTGAGCAGTGATTCGAAAGCAAGAATCGCTAAAAGCGTGGAGCAGCATTTTAGAGCTGAAGCCAGAGGTCAGGCAATTTATAAAAATTATATTGCCCATTAGTCCTGACAATTAGCGAGAAAATATTCAGTATTAAAATGATGAAACAGCCGTCAAGCCTATACCAGGCTTGACGGCTGTTTTGTCTAAAATATAGTCACAAGACAGTCTCTGCTCTTTGATCCAGCAGCTTTCTAAACTTTAGCGGAGAGCAGCCCACACGCTGCTTAAAAACATGATGAAAGGTTTTAGGGCTGGTGAAGCCTGCTTTATCCGCGACCTCATTCATCGACAAGCTTTCTGTTGCCAGTATGTATTTTGCTTGGTTTAAGCGGTAATCGGTTAGATAGCTGGAAAATGATTGGCCAACGCTTTTCTTAAAAAAGCGGGAAAAGTAGCTGGGACTAAAGCCAATCTCTCCAGCAATCGATTCCAATGTTAATTCGCGGCTGTAATTTTTCTCAATATATTCAAACGCCAAATTTAATTGCTCCAAGGTCTCTTTACTGCGAAGTGATTTTTTTGATGTTGTCTTTTGTGCATGAACGATAGGCAAACTAAAAAAGAGACGATTGATTTGATAAAGTGCACCAACGATACCGTGCTGCCAGCCTTCTTCTGTTTTATTGAATTCCTCGAAAACCTGTAAAAACAGCTGAATAATTTCTTTGCGGGTTGCTGTCGGCCACTCATTGCTATGATTAGCAACTTGTTCATAGAGCTGAAAAAGAGAGCGTTCATTTGTTTGGCGGCTGGTATTTTCCTGAAAGATTTTCAAATCATACTGAAAAACAATACGCTCACTGTCAGGAGAAGCTAGAAAAAAATGAGGCTGGGCACTGGGGAAAAAGTAAAGCTCTCCTTCTTGTAATGTGATGATTTTTTCATCGGCGCCAAGGTTAACTGTTCCCTTGAGGCAATAGATAAATTCTATTTCTTTATGCCAATGGGGGTAGGTAATTTCCCAGCCGTAATTAATAAAGGTACGGAATAAAAGAGTGGAATCAAATTCCGGGATTTCTAAATATAGGCTCATAAGCACCTCCTGTTCTTAGTATAAACTAAATAAATTTAAATAGAACAAAATTCGGGAATTTTTTGACGGTTAAGAGGGAAGAATCTTTAAAATAGTTTGTTTATACTAGGTATATAAAAACAATAAAAGCGGTTACAGGAGGACTGGTTATGACTTTAAAAGTTGGAATTATTGGCTGTGGCGGAATTGCCAATGGCAAGCATATGCCTGCATTAGCGGAGATTGAGAGCGTAGAGATGACAGCATTTTGTGATCTTCAATTTGAGCGTGCTGAACAAGCAAAAACTGGATTTGGCTCCCCTTCAGCAGGTGTCTATACTGATTATAAAGAAATGCTGGAGAAAGAAGAACTGGATGTAGTTCATGTGTGTACTCCAAACAGCTCTCATGAAGAAATCACAATTGCTGCTCTGAAAGCGGACAATCATGTGATGTGTGAAAAACCGATGGCAAAGACTTCCGAGCAAGCACGTAATATGCTGGAAGCAGCTAAAAAAACAGGAAAAAAATTAACGATTGGTTATCAAAACCGCTTCCGTACGGATTCACGCTATCTTCAGGAAGTTTGTCGGGAAGGAGCTTTGGGAGATATTTATTTTGGGAAGGCTCACGCTATTCGCCGCAGGGCTGTTCCCACATGGGGCGTATTTCTTGATGAAGAAGCACAGGGGGGTGGACCATTGATTGATATCGGTACCCATGCGTTGGATTTGACCCTCTGGATGATGAATAACTACCAACCCAAATATGTAGTTGGTAAAGCCTACCATAAATTGGCTGAGACTAGAGATGCCGCTAATGCTTGGGGCGCATGGGATCCAGAGCAATTTTCAGTAGAAGATTCTGCTTTTGGCTTCATAACGATGGAAAACGGTGCAACAATCTTTTTAGAAGCCAGCTGGGCATTGAACTCTTTAGATGTAAAAGAAGCAAAAACGACACTTTGTGGTACTAAAGCTGGCGCAGATATGAATGACGGATTGACCATTAACGGAGAAGATCACAGCCTTTTGTATGAGAAGAAAATTGAGCTGCAGACCGGTGGCGTCGACTTTTATGACGGGACAGAGGATCGGCCGGAGGTCGCCGAGGCACGCTCGTGGATTGAAGCAATTCTGAATGATACGGAACCTGTGGTGAAACCAGAGGAAGCACTTGTGGTAACTGAAATTTTGGAAGCTATCTACGAATCATCGAAAACGGGTCAGCCTGTTTATTTATAGACATGCGGTTCAGCTGATTCTCGTACTATATTTGTTGGATTAAGGAAAACATTTACCCGTAAGGCGATGAAATAACCAACTAAGTTAACAAAGAAAGGAATGTACAACTATGAAATTAGGTGTTTTTACTCCGTTGTTTAATCAATTAAGCTTTGAGGAAATGATTAAAAAGGTGGCTGACTATGGGTTAGAAACGGTAGAAATAGGAACAGGCGGCTCACCGGGAGCTGCTCATCTGGACATAGATAAACTGTTGGCCAGCAGTCAGGAGCGGAAAGAATATTTAACTAAACTAAAGGACAAAGGCTTAGAAATTTCTGCGTTGAGCTGTCATCATAACCCTATATCACCAGTAAAAGCAGTGGCAGTAGAAGCTGATGAGCTGTTGAGAAAAACCATCAAATTGGCTAGTCTAATGAACGTTCCAGTAGTAAACGGATTTTCCGGTGTCTCTGGGGGGAATCCGACAGATACGCAGGTAAACTGGCCTGTTTTGCCTTGGCCAACGGAATATGACGATAATTATAATTATCAATGGGAAAAAAAACTGATCCCTTACTGGAAAGACATTAATCAGGAAGCGGAAACAGCTGGTATTAAAATCGGAATTGAGCTTCATGGAGGCTTTCTAGCTCATACTCCGTATACAATGCTGAAACTGCGTGATGCTGCTGGAAAAGCCATTGGCTGTAATTTAGATCCTAGTCATTTGTGGTGGCAGGGGATTGATCCAGTAGCAGCCATCAAGATTTTGGGTAAAGAAAAGGCAATTCATCATTTCCATGCAAAAGATACCTATTTGGATCAAGACAATATTAACATGTATGGCTTAACAGATATGCAGCCGTATAGTAGTGTGGCAACCCGTGCGTGGACGTTTCGTTCCGTAGGCTGTGGACACGATTTAAAAGTTTGGTCCGATATTATTTCAGCATTGCGGATTTATGGCTATGACTATGTATTGAGTATTGAACATGAAGATCCAATCATGTCTATCGATGAAGGATTGAGCCGGGCCGTAACAAATTTGAAATCGATTATGATTAAAGAACAGCCAACCGATTTGTGGTGGGCGTAAGGAGGGAGAAAATGACTGGGATAAAATTAGCAGTAATCGGTTATGGCGGTATGGGTTCCTATCATGTTGAAACAATTCTTAAAAATGAAACAGCAATTGAGGTTGTCGGCATATACGACATTTTAACGGATCGGAAAGAAGCTGCAGCAGAAAAAGGCTGGTACTGCTTTTCAGATCTCGAAGAATTGCTGGCTGATGAAGCTGTTGAAGCTGTCTTGATTGCTACACCGAATGACAGTCATAAAGATTTAGCGGTTACGGCTTTGAGGGCAGGAAAACATGTGGTTTGTGAAAAGCCGGTAACATTAAATGTTGCAGAGCTTGACGAGATATTATCTGTTGCTGAAGAAACTGGGAATATCTTTATGGTTCATCAAAATCGACGGTGGGACCCGGATTTTTTGATTATTCGTGAATTGTACAAAAAACAGCAGATTGGCGAGCTATTTCAAATTGAATCACGGGTTCATGGCGGAAACGGGATTCCAGGTGATTGGCGCCATTTAAAGAAACATGGAGGAGGCATGGTTTTAGATTGGGGTGTCCATTTGTTTGACCAGCTTCTTTGGCTGATTGATAGTCCGATTAAAGCCTGCTACAGCGATTTGAGTTATATTCTTGGGGATGAGGTAGATGACGGGTTTATGGTGCATCTAATCTTTGAGAACGGTGTGCGGGCTCTTATAGAGGTAGGTACAACAAATTACGTGAATTTACCTCGCTGGTACGTTAAAGGAACCGCAGGAACAGCGAAAATCGAGGACTGGGATTTGTCTGGTGAGGTGATTCGGGCAACCGGTAAGGAGCAGCAGACGCCGAAGCCGATACAAGCTGGCGTGGGGCTGACTAAAACGATGGCCCCGCCTTCAAAAGAGGCAACTGAAGCTTTAACGATGCCGGAAGTTTTGGAGACATTCCCATCTTTTTATCAAAATTTTTATGAAGTAGTTCGCCAGGGGGCAGAGCCAATTGTAAAAAATGAAGAGGTACGCTATGTACTGGAATTAATTGAAAGTATTTTGTCCAAGGGTGAGCAGAGTAGCGTTGACAATTGTCAGGAAAAGCTGCTTAGAGACATAGACGCAGCGGAAATGAAACGAGAGACTTCGAAAGCGCTAGTATAAGTAAAAAGGAATGCTAGAGCGTGTCAAAAGTAAATTGAAAAGCACGATGCAGTCGTGGAACAAGTAGTTCTTTAAAAAGAGGAACAACTGAAGGGGAAAAATAAAGAAGCTGCACGAAACTATTGTTTTTTCGGATACAATGGTTTCGTGCAGCTTTATTTTATAGAGGAGTCATTATTTATACAAAGGGCTATAAAGAATCGATGTAGCTGTTAATGCGTTCACCGAATAGTGCCCAAATTATAATACTAAACATCGCCTTCATTCCTTTCTATAAAAATTTTTGGAAGTGTTTATTCCTCGCCGTCAACAGGGGCATCTGGGAAGCCCTCAAAAGGCCGGCGATGATCGCCGTGCTGATGGAATGAGCCGTGAGCAGGTCCAAACCCTGGAAAGCCTTTACCGCCAGGTCTGAAATCTTCCATCCCGTTTGGACCAAAACCACCGCGGTGGCCTCTAAAGCCACCGAAACCGCGCATATCTGGACGACGTCCTGCGTCTTCCGGCATCTCTGCTTCAACAGCAGCTGTCAGCTTGTCAATAATCGCTGTGAACTGCTCCTGTTCTTCTTCTGTTAGCACATCAAAAATAGTTTCTTCCTCAGCAGCATTCATTTTTTCTGCTTCCTCAGCACCGGCATCGGTGAGTTTCACTACCATTACCCGGCGATCCTCCGCAGCAGGTTCCCGAGTAACGAAGCCGGCTTTTTCCAGCTTATTCAGTAATTCTCCCAAGGATTGTGGGCGCATATCCAATAAAAAAGTCATTTCTTTTTGGGTAATTTCCGGTTGAAGCTTTAGAATGCTCAAAATCCGTCCCTGTCCTTTATGCGGATTGGCATGAGGTCCTTGTTCTCTACGTTTCCATCCAAAGTAGCGGTGCAGTAATCCTTCTAAGTATAGATATTTTTCTAAAAAATTCGATTCGTATTCAGTCATCGAGAATTCCTCCTAGTAGTATAAGTTATGTGTTTTAAGATACCTGTCAGGTACCTTATGAATTATATTATAAAGGTACCTTCGATAAAAGTCAAGTACCTTACTAATTTTAACTATGTGTTTCCAAGTGTATTAAGCAGCTCCTTGATACTGACTGTTGTAGATATCGCCATAAACACCATCTAATGCCAGGAGCTCTGCATGCGTGCCGGTTTCTACTACGTCTCCGTGATCCATGACAATAATTTCATCTGCATCATAAATCGTAGATAGTCGATGAGCGATAACAAAGCTGGTTCTTCCTTTCAACAGCTTGCGCATGGCTTTTTGAATCAACAGCTCTGTACGTGTATCGACATTTGATGTTGCCTCGTCGAGAATCAGAATCTCAGGATTAGAAAGGAAGGCACGGGCGATGGTAATCAGCTGCCGCTGGCCCTGAGAAATATTGCTGATTTCTTCATTCAAAACGGTTTGGTAGCCTTCCGGCAGCTTGCGGACAAAATCATCAACAAAAGCCGCTTGGGCTGCTTCATAAATTTGTTCGTCAGTTGCTCCCGGATTGCCGTAACGGATATTGTCATAAATCGTACCAGAAAACAGCCAGGTTTCCTGCAGCACCATACCGATTTTTTTATGCAGCTCTTCATGGCTCAGATTGCGGATATCTTTACCCTTGATGCGGATACTACCGTTGGATATTTCATAAAAGCGCTGCAGCAGATGAACGAGTGTTGTTTTTCCTGCACCCGTATGTCCGACAATGGCAACCATTTCACCCTTATCGACGGCTAGAGAGAAGTCCTTCATAACTAAGTGATCCGGAGTATAGCCGAACTGTACATGTTCAAAATGAACTTCTGCAGTATCCATTGGCTGATCTGGAAAAGCTTGCTGGTCATAAATAGCCCGTTCTTCTGCATCCATCACGGCGAAAACCCGTTCAGCGGAGGCAACGGTAGACAATAGTCCATTCCAAATTTGCGAAAACTGACTGATTGGCTGTGAGAATTGTGAAGAATATTGTAAGAATGCCTGCAAATTCCCGATTAAAATAGCACCAGCAGCGACCTGCCAGGCACCGGCCGAAGCGATGATAACATAAACAAAATTTTTCAAGAAAATCATCGCCGGCATCATGGAACCGCCGAAAAATTTAGATTTCCAGCCGGTTTCGTACATAGAATCATTTAATTTTTTGAAGTCTGCAATTGATTCCTGCTGATTACTGAAGCTTTTGATGACTTCGTGACCGTTAAAGGCTTCTTCAATCTGACCATTGAGTGAACCTTGTGTTTTGAGATAGGCCCGGAAATTTTTCTGTGTTCGAGGGGTTAGCACCTTAGCAACTAGGATGCTCGCCGGTAAAGTCAGACAAGCAACCAACGTTAGCTGCCAACTGATTGTTAACATCATCCAAATGGTCCCCGCGACTAAAATTACGCTGGCAATCAACTGTGTGATGCTTTGTTGAAGCATTGTAGCAATATTATCCATATCATTAGTCGCAATTGACATTAGATTGCCGTTGGAATGCTTGTCAAAGTAGCCGCTGGATAGTGTATTGATTTTCCTTTTTAAATCGTTCCGCAAGCGCTGTGTTGTTTTTTGGGAAACAACGGTCATAGCTGTTGACTGCAGAAAATCTATGATGAATTTCCCAATATATAATGCAGTGACAGTTAATAAAATCTGGCTTAATCGTATAAATTGAATCTGGTTTCCAGCACTGACATTTGCAAAAATCAAAGTTGTCGCTTGTCCCAAAATTTGAGGACTAAGCACCTGCATAATGGTTCCGCTGACTGCAAGAACGACAACTAGCAGTAAGAGCCAGGTACTGCCTTTAACATAGCTCATGAGGCGTTTAATTGTCTGCCAGGGTTTCTTTGGCTTCTCAATTAACCCTCCGTGTCTCATTCCGCCTCTACCCATTTCTTTTTTTGTCATTAGGCTGCCGCCCCTTTCTCTTCTGTTTGTGACTGCATAATTTCCTGATAAACAGGATTTCCAGCAGCTAGCTCCTCATGACTGCCATAGCCGACAACCTGACCTTCATTTAAAACCAAAATTCGAGTAGCGTGTTTAGCTGTTGCAATCCGCTGAGCAACAATTATTTTGACTGACTGCTGGAAGTTTTCTTTAAGCTTCTGCTGAATCAAAGCATCCGTCTTGAAATCCAGAGCAGAAAAAGAATCATCGAAGATATAAATGGCTGCTTCCTTTAGAAAAGCGCGTGCTAGACAAAGCCGCTGCTTTTGTCCGCCGGAGAAGTTGTCGCCGTTTTTTTCTACAGGGGTATCTAATCCGCTTCCGGCACGAACAAAATCCGCTGCCTGTGCCTGTTCCAAAGCCTGCCACATCTGTTCATCTGTTGCATCATTTTTGGCAATCCGCAGATTTTCACGAATCGATCCAAAAAATAAGGTATTTCGTTGAGGGACCAAGCTGATTTTCTCTCGAAGCTGTTCTTCTTTTAAGTCTTTCAAGTCTTGTCCGGATAAACGAATTTGACCATTGTCTATTGGATAAAAACGGGAAAGTAAATTTACTAGGGTTGTTTTTCCAGAGCCAGTGCTGCCGATAATTGCCAAACTTTCTCCTTGATCTACTGTTAAAGAAAGATGGTGGAAAACTTCTTTTTCGGCACCGCTATATTTGAATGAAACCTGGTCAAATACAAGGGTAGGTTCTTTAACTGCTGCTTGGATATTTTCTGTTCCATCTTTGATTGTTAACGGCAAATCCAAAATTTCATTAATGCGCCTAGCTGAAACCTGTCCTCGTGGAATAGAAGAAACGATATTTGTCAGTAAAGCAACACCCATCAAAATTTGAGTTGTATAAGCAGTTACACCAATCAATGTCCCGATTTCCATTGAGCCGCCATCAATAAGACCTGCACCCAGCCAGGTAATTGCAAGAGTCACAAGACTCATGATTAGTGACATGAACGGCATTAAGAAATTCAACACACTATTTGATTGAATCGAGACTTTTGTATAGCTGTTGTTCTCTGCTTCATAACGCTCATACTCTGCTTCCTCTTTATTGAAGGCATGGATAACCTTAATTCCGGTGACTCCTTCTTTAAAAATCCGGTTCAGATTATCAATACTTTTCTGCATTTTTTCAAAGAGTGGATTTGTAAAATGAAAAATTAGAAAAGCAATTCCCAAAAGAATTGGCACGACTAGCAGATAGGGAGCAGTTAGCGCTGCACTCAACCGAAAAGAAAGGTAAAGCCCGCCAACTAGATAAATGGGTGTTAAAATCAAAAACTTTAAGCCCATTTCCACCAAGTTTTGTACCTGAGTTACATCGTTGGTATTTCTGGTAATTAGGGAGGAGGCGCTAAAACGATCAAATTCTACATTGGAGAAAGCGATGATCTTTTTATAAATTGCCTCCCTTAAATCATTCCCTAATCGATAAGATACTTGTGCAGAAAGATAGGTATTTAAAAGTGCTGCAGCAAAGCTGGCTAGAGAAAAGCTCAGCATAATTCCGCCGATACGCAAGATGGCGTTCATATCTGAAGCAACCACGCCTTGGTTGATCATATTGGCAGTCAGTGTAGGGATGTACAAGTCGCAGCCAGCCTGGATTAATAAAAAGACAATAGCTACAACGGCCTTACTGATTGACATTTTTTTAATTATTTTAAGCATTGTTCTTCCTCCGTCATTTTCTATAAAACTTGAATTACTACAAATTTTCTTCTTTATTCGAATTTGATAAGGTACCTTACTCAAAATAATATACAGGTACCTTCGGAAAAAGTCAAGTACCTTACTAAAAATATTTAGGTACCTTTCTAAAATTAGAGAAAGATTTAAAAATTAGAGCATTTTTTTTAAAATCATTTATGTATCTCTTCTGGCAGAGGATGTGATATTCTAATGGAGAAATAAAAAGGAAATTATCTAATTGAAAAAGGAATGAAGTCATGAAAGAAGTAGATGCGTACTTATTGAATGTAGATGATAAACGGCGTGAGGATTTTCTGCACTTGTTTAACGTTGTTAAAGAAAATATCCCTGAAGGATTTGAACTGGGATTCAGCTATGGAATGATTGGCTATGATGTTCCCTTGTCTGTGTATCCTGATGGTTATCTGAACAGAAAAGATGAACCAGTTCCTTTTATTGGTCTTGCCGCTCAGAAACGGCATATTGCCCTTTATCACATGGGAATCATGGGGAATAAACCACTGCTGGAATGGTTTCAAAAACGGTACGCAGAGGAAATGCCGACAAAACTGAATATGGGGAAAAGCTGTATTCGATTTACTAATTCAAAAAAAATCCCCTATGATTTAATCGGTGAACTAGTCACTAAAATGTCAATGGAGGAATGGATTGCTTCCTACGAAAAGTTTGTGACTAATAGAAATGGCTAAGGGAATAAATGCGTTTTTTCGATTGGCGGATTAATCCGCCAATCCAATATAGTAAAAGGAGATTCAGTGCAGATAAAACTGTATTAGCTAATTGACTCTATCAATTTTCCTTGCCTGAAATTATATGCGAGTAGAATCCACAGACATAATAGTATAATTATTGCCTCCAACTTGGACTGAATGATAGAAAGTCTGATATGGAGGTATTTGTGGTTCCTAGACCTGAAAAGCTGCTTTTATTTTGTCAGTAAAGACTTGCTTTCCTTTTTATTTGGGCTATGATAGTAGTGAACTATTTATTTTTTAGAAATCGTAATTTCTTATTAGGAAATAATGCAAATGGAGCTATTATCTGAAAAGTAAGTTATTCGAAAAAATATCATAGGATTAGGCAGGGTTTGTTAGTATGTTAAAAAATTCATTTTATCAGGAGTTAAGCGAAACAAACAAGTATATAATTAAATGTTGTTTTTTTATCTTTTTTATTAATGGTCTATATGCGATGATTTTCGGTTCAATTTTACCGCTGCTAAGTGATGCGTATGATTTAAGCGATACGGTCAGCGGGATGCTGATTTCCAGCCATCAGGCGGGAAATTTGTTGGCAGGGCTTGTAGCTGGAATATTGCCTGTTTATCTAGGGCGTAAAAATGCGATTCTCTTTTTAAGCAGCTTTGTGGTTGTCGGTTTTTTACTGATTATTTTGACAGATCAATCATGGCTGTTGTTGCTGGCGTTCTTTTTTACAGGGATTAGCCGCGGCAGTATCTCTAATTTTAATAATAAGACAGTGAATGATGTTTCCAATAGTAGTCCGGCCGCCTTGAATTTTCTACACAGCTTGTTTGCGATAGGCGCATTACTGGCACCGTTTCTGGTGATTCTAACGACATCTTTGTTTGGGACCAAGGGCTGGCAGATTAGCTGTCTGATTATTATTCTACTGATTTTAGTTTCTCAGTGGATGTTTTCAAGGATGCCGCTTGAAAATGATAAGCCGCAGGCTAAGACGGCTTCAAAAGCAAAAGGGTATGGTTTTTTCAAAGATAAATTATTTTGGAATACCGTTCTGATTCTTTTCTTTTATTTATGTGCAGAAGCCGCAATTACCGGCTGGCTGGTTAAATATTTTGTAGATGCTAATATCATGAATGTTCAACAGGGACAAATGCTGGCCTCTTTACTCTGGTTGGCTATTTTAGTTGGACGCTTGTTCTGTACCTTTTACGGAGACCGTTTGAAGCGCAGTCGTCTACTGTTGATGATTAGTATTGGCGCCAGCGTGTTTTATTTTCTATTGCTGTCCACACAAAATTATTATGTAATCATCTTGGCAATATTTGGTTTAGGGGCTTCTATGGGCGGAATCTATCCAACCGCAATGACCATTGCTGGTCCAGCGATACGCAAGTATCCAATGGCGATGGGCTGGCTGTTGATTATTGGCGGAGTCGGCGGCATTACAATGCCAATCGTTACGGGAATTTTATCAACAAACTATGGAATATTCGCTGGCATGGCGGCGATTATTGTAGCAATTGTCATTATGCTGGCAGGAGTTATTTTATATATTTTTCTCGGCGGTAAAGAAAAAATCTAGTTGAATATGATCTGAAGAAGAGTTATATATGTTATAAAAAGAGGTGAAATGATGTCTGAACGCTTTGATTTTAGTAAAAGAAAAATAAGAGGGTGGAAAAGAAAGGTTAAAGAGATTGAGACTTGGAAAAACTATTATATCCAGTTGGATTTAGCTGTTTTAGAGAAGAATCATAGGGAGTATGTAAAAACTTGGATTCATCCGTTCTACTCTTTAAGGCGTTACTCAATACCCTTTTGGTATAAACGGTTAATTATTGAAGCCCTGCTGGAAATTTATGATTCATGGCAGCAGACAATGGAAACCTACAAGACACCTTATTATTTAAAGGTATGGCTATTTGAAAAGGATTTTATTCGTTCACAGATTGTGGTTAGTTTTAAAGAAATGTATCACTCCTATGATGAGACATTTGAAGAATTGAAGAACAGACAGACGCTCCCGGAGACATTGTTTGTTGAAAAGGCGGCTGAGTTCTCATGGGAAGAAGGTATCCGTGCAGATGTTTGGTATGGGAGCGAATTGCTGGAAGACGTAGCTAGCGGACTTTATTCTGAAGCAGAAGTAGAGTCAATTAAACAGTCAGCGTATCGAATTGAACAAAGAAAAGATGATCGATTGTATCTAGTGAATGGTGATACTGTTTGGGTTGGTACAAAGAAGTGGAAGAAAAAATGAACCAATGTGGTGTAGTAGCGTAAAGATTTATAAATAAGAGCGGCTATAAAAATTAGGGTGTCAGTCAAGTCTCTCCATAAATAAAAGAAACGTCCAAGAGCATAAAAATGTCGGACGTTTCTTTTATTTTAAAGTTTAATTCTGCGGTTCTTTGTAATATTTTAAACCCTGCTTGAAGCAAAAATATGCAACGGCTGAAGTTAACAGCAGCATGGGTACAGTTGAAATCAACTCTCTAAAAATATCTTCATTGGTCCTATAGCTGTCCGGTGATGGCACAATCAGGTATGAGATACTGCTCCAAAAAGATTGGAAGCTAAATAAAAAAGCAATAAAAGAAATTAGAACCACTACCAAAAAAAATACAACAACAAAATTTGCCTTTTTCATTTTTCGTACTCCTTTCTAAAAAATATAAGTTATTCTATCATACTCTGTGAGTGATAGAAAGGATAATTTGACGTGTTGATTCAAATGAGCTGTATAGAAGAAACGGGCTAGAAAAAGAATTAATCCGGCAACGGGGTAAAGATTCGTTCTTTTCCTTGGAAGACCACCAGCTGTTCCACATTGTGTTTTTTCAATAGTGCAGACATTGGGTCAAAGCCTAAACGATAGTCTTCTGCAACATGGGCATCAGACCCCAATGTGAAAAGTTCTCCGCCTAAGGAACGATACAAAGGAATGGCATATTCGTAAAGGTGAGCATTGTTGTATTTAACAAAGCTTTTTGCATTCAGCTCGACAGCCATCTCCAAATCGATAACCTTTTTGAAAATTTCGCTTAGCAAAGTCTCAAACTGCATCAATTCTTCGACAGAAAAGTCAAATTTCCTCAAGCCGTACTCAAAATGGGTGAGAATATCCCCTTCATGGAACCGATCCAGAACCTGATTCATCTGAGTAAAATATTCTTCAGCAACGATAAATTTGTCCTTTGTCAAAACCACATCATCCATATAGTCAAACTGACCATTTTGATGAATACTCATCAATTTTAAATCGTGAGAATGCTGGTTTAGATAGTTCTTAATCGTTTCTTCCTGTCCTGGAACTACACCAATTTCGATTCCCTTTAAAAATACAGTTTCAACCTGATTGCTTAATTCAGCAATTTTTTTTGTATAGGCAGGGTAATCAGGAATGTCGTCTTTGAATTGGGAACAGGGGTTTTTAAGATCAAAATGATCGGTAGAAACGAAAAACTCCGGCTGGTAGGTCAAATAGTTTTCGAAGTGCTCCTCAGAATCAAAAGAAAAGTATGTGTGTAAATGCTGATCATAATAGTTCATAGCTGCTCCTCCTTTTTTTTCTACCTTATCACAGATGAGGCAAAAGGGCGATTTTTTTCTAATGGATGTTTAGAAAAGCCAAAATCTGTCTAGGCTATCAAATGGAGCTTAACATAAACCTTTCAAACTCAATACGATTTTTACAATGTTTACTGGAAATTTTCTTAAAGTTGAATTTCTTTTAACAGTGCTTTGTTAAAGTGAAGTCACTGAGGCTGAATCAAACAGGAATAGCCTCATAGTAAATATCATTGGTTGGCTTTTTTCAAACAAAACAGCAAAAAGAAATGGAGCGAGCAAAAAAATGAAAAACAACAAGAGAAAAGTAATTGGACTGGTTGCTTTAGCTGGGCTAGGGATTGCATTGTCGGGCTGTGGGTCAAAGGACAGTAGTGCGGCAAATCTTTCCTCAGAAGAGGACACTTTGGAAACGATTATTGAAAAGGCAAAAAAAGAAGGTGAGGTTGCCAGTGTGGGGATGCCGGATACTTGGGCAAACTGGATTGGTACCTGGCAGGATATAGAAAAGGCATACGGCTTAACCCATGTAGATACGGATATGTCCAGTGCAGAAGAACTGGCTAAGTTTGAATCTGAAGGGACTAGCGGTACAGCCGATATTGGCGACGTGGGTATTAGCTTTGGCCCGTTGGCAGAAAGCAAAGAACTGACATTACCCTACAAAACCAGCTATTGGGATGAGATTCCCGATTGGGCGAAAGATGATAATGGCGATTGGCTGCTAAGCTATACTGGAACGATTTCCTTTCTAACCGACACGAACAATGTAAAAAAAGCGCCTGAAAGCTGGGCTGATTTACTGAGTGGAGACTATAAAGTTAGTGTTGGCGATGTGACAACTGCCAATCAAGCTCAGTTTGCGGTTTTAGCAGCAGCCGTCGCGAACAATGGCGATGAAAAGAAAATAGAGCCTGGTTTGGCTTATTTTAAAAAGCTTGCGGAGCAGGGCAGACTCTCATCTGTAGACGCAAGTGTAGCAAATTTGGAGAAGGGTGAAGTAGATGTTGCGATTGTCTGGGACTTTAACGGCTTGAATTACCGAGATCAAATTGATGCTAAAAGATTTACGGTAAATGTTCCCAACGATGGTTCTGTAACTAGCGGCTATACAACTATCATCAATAAAAATGCACCCCATCCTAATGCTGCTAAGCTGACTAGAGAGTATATTCTTTCTGATGAAGGCCAAATCAATCTGGCGAGAGGGTATGCCCGGCCAATACGAGAGGTAGAGCTGCCTGCAGAGGTTGCTGAAAAGCTGCTGCCGGATTCTGCGTATCAAGCAGCAGTGCCAGTCAAAGATAATGCAGCATGGGATAAAACATCTGTTGATTTACCTGAGCTGTGGCAATCAGAGGTGTTGGCCTATGCCAAATAAAGACAAACTGATTCTGATTATTCTGGATGGCTGCCGGTATGATACCGCAGCCGCCCAGTGCGGTTTTCTGAATCATTTAGTAGAACACAACCAAGCTGTATTAACGAAGGTACAGGCGGAAATGCCCAGCAATTCCCGACCCCTGTATGAAGTATTAATGACCGGTGTGCCTACCTATAAAAATGGTATCTATACAAATGCCTATAGTCAGCGGTCAACACAGACCTCCATTTTCCAGTTGGTAAAAAACAGTGGTGGAACAACTGGAGCTGCGGCCTATTATTGGTACAGTGAGCTGTATAATCGAGCGCCGTATAATATTCGGGAAGACCGAATTCAACAGGATGCAGACCAGCAGATACAGCACGGGATTTTTTATAGCGAGGATACCTATCCAGATTCTCATTTATTTGCTGACGCCAATTATATTATTAACAGTGATTCACCTGATTTTTTACTCGTTCATTCAATGAATATTGATGATATCGGTCATAAGTACACGGCTGCTTCAAAAGAGTATCAGTGGGCGGTTAATCAGGCAGATAATCTTTTAGGTGAATTTATACCAGCCTGGCTTGAGAAGGGGTATCAGATTATTGTCACTGCCGATCATGGCATGGATGAGTTCGGACTGCATGGCGGCAATCTAGCTGCTCATCGCGAGGTTCCGCTGTATATCTATTCGAAAAAAATCAGCAGAGAGCTACCAGAAATTGTGAAGCAGCTGGAAATAGCGCCGTTAATCTGTTCTTTGTTAGGGATTAAACCTTCTGCTGAAATGGTTGGTTTAGAAATAGCTGTGGAGGGATAAGAATGAATAAGAAGCTGGTTTTACTACCGATGGGTTTTATCTTTGCCGCCTTTCTGATTATCCCATTGTTTTCCATGATTATCGGCAGCTTCCATTCGGACCTGACAGGGCAATGGACACTGTCCAACTACACCACCATTTTCGCAAACGCCTACTATACACAGGCCTTTTGGAACAGCCTGCTTATTGCTTGCCTCTCTAGTGTACTGGGAATTATTGGTGCAGTCATTTTGTGTTTATGTTTAATTAACCTATCCGCAAAGACACAGGAAAAAATCACCTTTGTTTCTAATCTGGCGGCAAACTTTGCCGGAATCCCTTTAGCTTTTTCTTTTATTATTTTACTGGGAAATGTTGGTGTGCTGAAATTGCTGCTGCCGATTTTAGCTGATTTTGAGTTGTACTCATGGTGGGGCTTAACGATTACGTATGTTTATTTTCAGATTCCTTTAGGACTTTTGTTTCTATATCCAAGTATACGGGAAGTAAAAAGAGAATGGCTGGAATCTGTCGAGCTTTTAGGCGCCTCTAAGCTTTACGCCTGGCGAAAGGTAGCTGTGCCTTTTCTGCGTCCGTCCCTTGCCAGCACCTTTGTCATATTGTTTGCCAATGGTATGGGGACTTACGAGACAGCTTATGCCCTGACCAGCAGCAATGTAAACCTCTTAACGATTCGTATCGCTGCTCTGGTGCCCGGCGATGTATTTGCCAAACCAAATCTCGGTAGCGCATTAGCAGTGCTATTTGGATTAATTTTAGTTGGCGGGATGATTCTGATTCAACGAAAAGGGCGGGTGCTGTGGTAATGAAAAAAAGACTTTCAACCGGTATTCTAGTATTGTTTGCCATCTACTATTTCCTGCCGTTGATTGGTACAATTCTTTACGCCAGTTCAACAACTTGGACTAAAACGGTTTTGCCTGATGATTTTACCCTTCACTGGTTTGGACAGCTGTTTTCTGATCAGAAGTTTATTGAAGCAGCAGGCCGTTCACTGCTGTTGGCAGGCTTAGTCTTGGCTGCAATTCTTTTGATTATGATTCCAACCATTATCTGGATTCATTTGTTTTTTCCAAAAATCAGCCGCATGATGGAAAAGTTTGTGCTGCTGCCTTATGCAATTCCCGGGGTTATTCTTATTACAGCTTTGTTAAGAACCTATGCCAAAACCAGTGTGCCGATGTTCATCATCTTGATTGGTGCCCTTTTTATCAGCGCTCTGCCAGTTGTCTTTCTCGGGATTAACAATCAGCTGCGTTTAATTAATATGAAAGAGCTAGTTGATGCTGCGGCAACTTTGGGCGCACCGATGTCGACTATTATTTTTAAAGTTCTATTCCCTAATCTGCGAATCGGCACTACATTAGTATCTTTAATGGTTTTTTCTTCCGTTTTTGGCGAGTACATGCTGACCAATCTTTTGATTGGCGGACGTTTCGAAACTATCCGCATTTATATGATACGGCGAATGAATGAAAACGGTCATTTGGCTAGTGCGGTCATGGTGCTGTATTTAGGCTTTCTTGTAGGGATTGCCCTGTTGACCTTTACGATTACTAATCGTCAGAAAAAGCTGGTAAGACAGCGGCAGACAGCAGCGAAAGAAGAAAAAGCAGTGATGAGAGGAGCCGTGGAAAATGTACTTGAGCATTCGTAATTTGACTTTATTTTTTGGAGAAAAGCAGATTTTGGCAGTTGATGAGATGACTATTGAACAAGGTGAATTAGTCACTCTATTGGGACCCAGCGGTTGTGGAAAATCTACACTGCTGCGTTGTATCACAGGATTAGAGCAGCCAAAAACCGGTACGATTCATTTAGATGGGGAAGAGCTTCAAACAAAGCCGACCAAAGATCGGAATATCGGATTTGTTTTCCAGAATTATGCGTTGTTCCCAACGATGAGTGTGTTTGAAAATGTAGCGTTTGGTTTAAGGGTGAAGAAGCTAAGTAAGGAGGAAATTGACGAACGGGTTTTCAAAATTCTTGATTTGGTAGATATGACAGAGTTTGCTGAAAAGAATGTTCAGCTGCTTTCCGGAGGTCAAAAACAGCGGGTGGCGCTAGCCCGCTCTTTAGTGACGGAGCCCAAGGTTTTATTGTTGGATGAACCGTTAAGTGCTTTGGACGCCCGTATCAGAAAGCAGCTACAACAGGATTTGCGAAGAATTCAACAGGAGCTTCAAATCACCATGATTTTTGTGACCCATGATCAGGAAGAGGCCATGCGGATTAGTGACCGTGTGTTTGTTCTTGATGCTGGAAAGATTGCTCAAAGCTCTTCAGCCGAAGCACTTTATCAGGAACCGGAAAAACCATTTGTCGCCGAATTTATCGGTAACTATAATCGGTTTGAATGGTTTGAACTGACCCGCTATGAAGAAGAACAGGGCAGCTTTGATAATCAGTTTATCTATTATCTGCGTCCGGAACTAATTCAGTTTGAACAGCAAAAAGACTGTTTAAAAATTCCCGTTAAGTTAAAAGAAACATTTATTTTAGGGAACATTCAACGCTATATCTTTGTGACAAAGGATCAAAAAGAAGTCGTGGTCGATCGGCTGAATGACAAATCAGAGAGAAGCATTTCAAAAGCACTCTATGTAAAGCGGGATGATATTCTTAGTGTGCCTATTGAGTTTCAGCCGGAAAGCTTGGCAGAATACAGTTGATTTTCTAGTCAAATACTACAAGCACATCTTCCCCAGTTGTGTGGATTCCCCTAAACATATAAAAGCAAAGTTCAGAAAATCTCTGTATTGTAGAGTTCCTAAAACGATAGAATGTTTTGGATAACTATGAATAAAAGAGGATTCTGACCTGTTTTTTTATCAGAATAGTCGGTGAGTAGTGATAGGCTGCAAAAATAAAATACATAAAAAGGCTTGACCTATAGTCAACTTCAGGGTGTAGGATAAACAATAAGAGCTGAACCCTTAAATCGACTGCAATTGCGTTTATTAAGTAAAAAAATAGGAGGCTTTATTATGGAATATGTAAAATTTGGTAATACAGGTATGGATGTTTCAAAGCTTTGTTTAGGTACGATGGGATTTGGTGATCCAGCCAGTGGCTTTCATGAGTGGGTACTGGAAGAAAAAGAAAGTCTGCCGGTCATAAAAAAAGCATTGGATTTGGGGATTAACTTTTTCGATACAGCGAATATTTATTCCTACGGAGCTAGTGAAGAAATTCTTGGGAAAGGGTTAAAAGATTATGCGAACCGAGATGAAATCGTAGTAGCAACGAAGGCTTACATGAAAATGAAGCAAACACCAAACAGCGGAGGACTTTCCAGAAAAGCACTGTTTCATCAGATTGATCAAAGCTTAAAACGACTGGGTATGGATTATGTAGATTTGTATATCATTCATCGCTGGGATTACCATACACCGATTGAAGAAACGATGGAGGCTCTTCACGACCTTGTGAAATCTGGTAAAGTACGTTATATCGGAGCCTCAGCAATGTATGCTTGGCAATTCGCTAAGGCACAGGCAACAGCAGAGAGAAACGGTTGGACAAAATTTGTTTCCATGCAAAACCATTTGAATTTATTGTATCGGGAAGAAGAAAGAGAAATGCTGCCGCTGTGTGCAGATCAAAAAATCGCAGTAACACCTTACAGCCCGCTGGCAGCCGGACGCTTGACCAGAGACTGGGAAGCGACGACTAAACGCTTTCTAACAGATGAAACGGCGAAATCGAAATACGATACGACTGAAGCTCAGGATAAAGTGATTGTGAAGCGGGTAGCTGAACTTGCTGAAAATCGCGGAGTACTTCGAGCACAGCTTGCATTAGCTTGGCTGCTTCAAAAAGAAGCAGTCGTTGCACCGATTATCGGCGCAACTAAGGAAAGTCATTTGCTGGATGCGTTGCCGGCAATTGACTTGACACTCACTGCGGATGAGGTTGCTTATCTGGAAGAAGCCTATATTCCTCACAGAGTTGTTGGTGCTATCTAACCAGGAAAGAAGTTTTTAGAGATAAAGCTAGCTAAAGCATGTTTCGTGTGTTTTAGCTAGCTTTATTTTTTTACACATTATCTAGTGGAAACAACGTAATAAGCTCTACACCCAAAATCATTTGTGAACACTGATTTTGGTGTAGCGCTTAGAAATTTCAATCATATCTGTACTCACTCTTGGTAAGAAACAACTGTTTTATGTTGAAGGTAAAAAAATTATTAGGAGAAGCATCTGGAAGATACAGAATCTGTAGTAGGATTAACGATAATTTTAGCTCTATCTTTAAAGATTGTGGTCTTTACTCAAACAGGTATCTGCCATAGGTAACATCATCAGGTTCTACATTTTCTAATGGGATGCCTTTTAAGGGAATCCTTAAGTCATCTGGATTGACTCTATCAAATTTTTCATCAAGACATAGTAAAAGATTTTCAAATTTTTCTTCCATACGATTATTTTTAAATTGATCGAGAAGGGTAATTTTTAATTTTTTTCCTTCTGGTACATACACTGCTTTATCAGTGTAAAAGAAAGAATCTATTGCATAAATTTTTAGGCTGATAGAGAGGCTTTTAAATAATTCAATTTCATCGTTTATTTTTTGTCTGATTTTTAAAGATATTCTTTATCCAGTTAGAGAGCATATGTTCATCAGAATTATTAGTAGTTGTCATAATAATTAATCGTCATTATTTCTTAAAATATGTTCCCGGATCTGCATATATTCTGAATAAGCTTCCGCAATCTTTTTTTGACTAATACGTGTCCACTCATCAAGGAGCTTTTTTCTGAGTGCTTCGTAATTTTTATTATCTAAGTCAACATCCATCTCTCCTCCGAAGCCAACGAAATCCTCTAACTTCTCAACAATGCCGTCTTTTCCTGCGTAGGCTAGTTCGTAATCTGCTACAGTAAATGATACCCCTTTGGCAACTAACTCTTCCCAGCCGGTTTCATCACTGAATAGTTTGTTTAAATCTAATCCATCTTGATAATAAATTTCTAATAAAACATGTTTAATTCTAGTTTCCATAGTTAAGTTCCTCTCATTTCAACGGCATTGGAGATAATGAACTAGTTGTATTAAAAAAGAAGAGTAACACTGTAAATATTCGTTTAATCGTAAATAACCTCATTATCCCAGGGTTCATCAACAAACTGGAAATGTTTGGCTTCCTTCAGGCTTATTTCATTTGCTTCTTCAAAGGGGATTGTGAGTAAATTTTTATGTTTTTTCTGAAACTCCTCTAAAGTTAACCAAGTCTTCATTCCATCCTCACTTATCAATCCTTCGACTGTCTTTGCCAATTCTTGAACCATGATGTATAATGCTCGTTTATCTACAGTCAGTATATCAATATGATCTGTTTCAAAATATAAATATTTTTTATCTCTTATTGGGTTTAAAGAAATGTGTTCATCTGGAGTACCTTTTAAGTTTTCTTCACTTGCCCATCTACTATCATTATCCCATTTGTCCCATTTTAAACTAAGAGTATAATTATCCTTCAACCATTCAGAATTTCCTTCGTGGGATAGTTCTAATTCTTTACCAAGAAAGCTATGAAACCACATTTTTTCAGCTAACTCTCTGTAGTCCAAATCAATAACTGGTTGATGTATTTTAATCCATACACGCATTTATCCACACCTTTATTTCTCAGTTTTAGCTTTAAGAATTTGTCTCTTCACTTGCATGTATTCTTCATAGGCTTCATCAATCTTTTTTTGGCTGATTTTATGCCATTCATTAATAAGAATTTTGTTCATCTCTTCATAATCTGTTAAGCTTGATTCAGCATCCATATCTCCCCCAAAGCCGATAGAGTCTTCAATATCCCAAACAATGCCATTCTTGCCTGCGTAGGATAATTCATGTTCAGCAATGGCATATTTTACTGTCCCTTCATGTAATTCATCAATTAGCTTGTGAGATGCCACTAGTTCTTCAACATCTATTTCATCATTAGTAAATAGCTCCAAAAGGACATGTTCTATTTTCATTTTCACTCATCCTTCATTTTTAACGTTTCAAAGTTCTTTTATTAATTAGAGGTGAAGAAAACAAAATTAAACGATTAATAATAAGTGGAAGATTCTTCAAATATTTCCATGCCACTGTTCATTACCTGTCTAATTTTTTCAAGTTCTTCCTTATCCCATTATGGAGTATATTTTTTCCCAGAAGTATTAAAAGCTGGCAGATTATTACCATGAAAAAGTTTGGAATAACAACTACTGTCTTAAGTTATTGGGTATGAAGTATTCAGCTATTTAAAATTTTGAACCTGTGACGATAATGCTACACCTAAATGATTATTAATAAATGCGGTTCTACCTTTTTCGGAAAATTCAATTGTTTCATCTTTTAAAAGGTTGTTCCATGAGAGGGCTGGAATGATTTCAATATAATCAAAGTCTTTAGATGGTTGCTTATAAACAGCAAAGACAAAATGATTATTCAATAAGAACTGTATCATCTTTCTTAGAGTCGTCTTGCTATAAATAGCAAGCCAGTCACTTAAATAAATATCTCCTTGCGCAATCTCTCCTAAAAAGTGTTGAATCTCAGGGTTTACTTGCCTTGTTAAATAAACTGCTTTTGACATAATTGTTAATTTGGCCTCATCTTCACTTGAGTAGCTGGCTACCAAGTTTTCTGATAACGAAGGAATATTAAGTAATCGATTATTTTTATCAGTAAAGCAAATTAGCTGAGAACCAATTTCTATTCTTGGAATTTCCCATTCAGTATCTATTTCTAGAGCAAGAAAGTTATCTAAGTTAGTTGTATCCATCTCTATTTCAGAGCTTATAGAACATTTTAAAAATAACGTATCATCTAATTCTATTTCTATAGCATTAATTAGGGTTAGAATGTCTTTATATGTGTATCTTTGTGTTTGAAGGAGGTCAGAGACAGGAACAGTTAAAGAAAAATCATTATTTAGATTTTTAAGGAAATCTTTATTATAAAGCATATTCGTGCTCTCCTTCCATTATTAGAAGATAACGGCTGAATCTATTTTCATCTGGGATAACTACTGAATAATTTTGCCAGTCGCTCGACATAGGATGATCCAATTTTTCGATAAAATCATAGGGTGAAAGGTTAGGTCTTCTACCAATAACGATTAATGGAGGTTCGATACTTACATCAACCAGTCTCCAAAATTCTTGGTTCCAAACCTGCTTCCTTTCAGAGGTTCCACAGTTAATTCTTCCGATTATTTTTATATCATCTAACTGCTTTTCTGTTATATATTTTTTGATTTTATTCATAGTTACTATTGTATCTAAATAGTTAAAAGTCTCTTTATCGATAAAAAAATCTAGGTGTTCCGTTGCAATAGTAGAATTACTTTGAAAAAAAGATACAATGAATTCTTCAATTTTATCCATTTCTTTCCTCGCTTTATAAGTTATTTAGGAATTCCCCAACCAATTTTTTGTAACCATTTCAATATTTTTTTTGTTATCTGAGGTGGCTGTCCACTGGAGTTATGCCCCCATGACCCATCCTTATTTAAAGTCCATCTAGAATCATCAAAGTGAATATGATCTTGTGCGTCTTCAACATCGCTAAAACCTTTGTCAACACGTTTGATACCATTAGGAGATTTACCCAATTTTATTTGTTCATTTATTTGATTCACCGATATATAACTAATCTCTATTTCAAGTAACCCAGTGTCTTGGTTAATAGCTATAATAGTGCCTAAACCAATTCCTGTAGCAATTGAAGTGACAGCTTCTATACTTTCTAATGATAAACCATTGGAAAGTGAAATTGAACCAAAGTTATTACCATCAAATAAAACAAATAATTGGTTTCCTAACATTCCGATTACATCTTTAATAGTAAAAGCTTTTCCTCCCATTGTGAAGGTTTTACCAATTAATAAGAAAAACTGGTATAATTTATCATTATCAATTTTTTCTCGTAATAAATTCAGCGCTTGTTTTTTTGCTGAGTCATTATAAATTTTAGTTAATTTTTCATCATAAATTCCATTGTTGTAAACTTCATACGTTGTACCGCCCAATGCATTTTTACCTATTCTTACTTCTAACTGAGCTTTTTTTTCATAATTCTGCTCCCGTTCCTGCCACTTCTCCTGAATTGGCTTGACCCAGGTCATATCCAGCTTGGTGATATCAAACGTACCAGAAGCCGCATGCCAAGCACCGCCTTTTTCTAAAGCGTCTACGCCTCGGTTTAGGTTTTCTATATTGGTGAGTGCCTCGTTAAAGATATCGGCAGAGACACTGTTGAACTCATAGAGCTTCTGGAGACGTTCCTCCAGGACGGCAATGCCTTCCTGCATCCGCATGTAGGCTCGCTCCATCCGTATATTCTGCTTTTCTTCTTTGTTCAGGACATCAGCGTAGGCTCTCAAAATATTTTGTCCTTCTTGAATCTGTTCTCTTAGCCGGTCTTCCTCGATATCTCCGCCGCCGACTATTTCCTGAAACTTCGCAGGAAACTTAGTATGAGCCTCAATCATTGATTCGGCCACTAAAATCATCCCGCTGGCGATAGGCGGATAAACTGCCCCAAAATAATTGCGGGCAGAGTCATAGGTTTTTCCAGATAATGGCGCCCGAAGATAGGCGTTAATGGCATCCTTGAGGATACCGGCGTTTTGTCGGTGTTCGTTGGCTATCTGAATCGCTTCATTGGTCTGTGCTTCAATTTCTCCCACAAAAAAACTAAGTCCCATGTTCATCCTCCCTTTTTTCTCCTATAAATAGCTGTCGCCTTGCCGCTAACAGGTCTTCTTCTTGCTTGGCTAAGTCCTTGACAGTCTGCTGCAGCGTTTCGCTATCTGTTTCGATGGTCAATAGATTGGCTCGATGAGACTGAAACAGGTCATCCTCCAGCTCTGAGAAAAACTGTTGGGTCTGTTCGGTATGGCTGTAGAGAACATCCAACAGAAAGGTTTCCTGATGGGTAGCTAGCCGGCGATAATCTTGTTCCAGCTCTTCCAGCCGCCATTGCTTCTTTCGTATGTCTGCCTGTGTTTGGGTAACGATGGTTAGCTGTTGGGCAATGTTTTCTTCTGTTTGTGCCATTTTAGAACCTGCCTTTTCTTGGACCAGGCAGAATGCTCAAACCATCAAAGCCTTTGCTTTGCTGCTGATCGATGGCCGCAAATTCCTGAGAGACAGAATGAATGCTGTTGCCGTCTCTGGCTAAGCCATTAGACACCCGTTGACCGATGCTGGAAGACAGTTGGATTGTTTGCTGGGCCTGCCGATTGCCTGCAATCATGGTTTTACTTGCCAGTGCCCCAGGCGATGAGGTACTGTTCAGCGCACTGGCCGCCTGGCTCATCTGTTGAGAAACAGCTCCCGCAACACCTAAATTATTCGTCATTTGACTCATTTTGCTCACTCCTTAATGATAAAATATTTCGTATTATTATTTTAGTTTATCATAGGTAAAGTAGTGAATATTATCAGATTTTTAGGGAAAATCGGATATTTTAGATAATCTCTTTGACCATTAAAAAGAAAATAAAAGAAATTTTGTCATTTTTTGAAACGTTTTGCCTCTTACTGCGTCATAGTGATGTGGACATAAAAAGGAGGTAAAAAAATGACAAAAAAAGATATTGAAATAAATTGTATCTGTAAGAGTCATAAAGCAAGAAAAATACTAAAAAACATTTCGTTTACTGCGGAAGCTGGAAAAATCACTGCGTTTCTTGGTGAAAATGGCGCTGGAAAAAGTTCAACATTACGAATCTTGCTGGGACTGGATCGTCAGCAGTCAGGATCCGCAACGTTTTCAGGTAGAAAATATGCTGAAATGACTATGCCGCTAAAAACGGTAGGGGCAGTTTTTGACGGTATCGGGGGTATTCCTTCTCGTAAGGTGAGAACTCATCTAAAAATCATTGCCCAAAGCAACAGTATTCCAAAAGAGAAAATAGCAGAGGTACTGAAGCAGGTTGGTTTGTCTGACAAAAAGCAGGCAAGACTGGAGACTTTATCTTTGGGAGAGGGACAGCGGCTAGGCTTGGCAGCTGCTCTGCTGGGCGACCCGCAATACTTGGTGCTGGATGAGCCGCTGAATGGGCTGGATCCAAGCGGTATTCGCTGGCTGAGAAAGCTGCTTCGAAGACTGGCTAAAGAAGGAAAGACCATTTTACTTTCTTCGCACATTTTGTCAGAGGTGGAGGAGCTAGCAGATAAGGCAGTGATTATTCATCAGGGAGAGCTTGCAGCTTCGTGGGAACTGACCGCAATGAGACAAGAAGAGAAATCACTAGAAGAAATCTTTTTCTCGCTAACGGAGCAGGAGGAAACAGAATGAGGGGATTAAAAACAGAAATTTACCGAATCGTAACTAGTAGAAGCTGTAAAAGAGCATTTTTCTTTTTGCTGGCTATGCAGCTGCTGCTGGCAAAAATTGATGCTGGAAACATAATAGCACTTGGCAGACATGACACACCTGAGACGAATCCTGAATTAGCTTCAGTGATGCCTACTGTTGAATACTATGGCTTTGACGCATTGGCCTATGGCATCATTGTTTTACTTGTTTTTGGCGCTGTCAGCGGAGCGGAAAATTTTAAGCATCATGAACTGCGGACCGCTTTTCTGTATCAGGGCAATCGCCGGCTACTGACTTTGTACAAGCTGGCTGCCTTTCTGTTTGTTGCAACAGGTATCTCTTTTTGTGCAATTTTTACAACCGTCTCTATCACCCATTTTTTTCTAGGGAACGAAGGTTTGCACCCCGTACTGTTAAGTAGTATTAGCTGGCAATTCATTCTTTACGGCGTATTGGCATGGACGCTACTCGCTTTTCTGGCTTTTCTTTTAGGTCTGTTATTTAAAAATGTGGCAGCGCCTTTATTACTGCTGATTCCTCAGGTTGTAGGTCTGGGAGTTGTCCTGCTGCATTACTGGAACTTTGGGAAATATTTACCGGTTGCCGCAAGCTATGCAATCTATTCCACACCAACTGGAATGATGGCACATAGCCCTTTAATGGGGACCGTTACGTTGCTGCTGTGGATTTTACTCCTGTTCCCTAGTGGCTTTCGTTCTTTGTCTAGACAAGAAATTGGAGGGCGTTACTGATGGGCCCTATTATAAAAAGTGAATGGACAAAATTTTCCTCTGCTCACTGGTGTTTATTTGGTCTATTGTTGACGTTGAGCCTGCCTGCCGTAATTCTGCTTTTTAAGAACAGCAGTTTGACAGCAGAGGACAGCTGGTCAGCATCAGAGCTCATGGTCCAAAGCAGGCAGGTGTTATTTCAAGGACAGGCTGGATTGATTGTATCTGCCGCTTATTTCTTCGGTCAAGAGTATAGCTTTCATAGTTTACGGACCACCTTGCTAACAGAACCCTCCCGAAAAAAGGTTCTGCTTGCAAAGTACCTGCTTCTTTCTGTGGTGGGAATAGGTGCATCGCTTTTATCAGGAATCATTTGTGTCCTCTTGCTGTCTACTCTGAATGAATTGCCTTTCTCAACAGCTTTTCTACTTCACAGCTTATTGGAATTTTTCCCTGTGTTACTAAGTGCCTTGCTGCTTACCTGGCTGACTGGGGCTTTAGCAATTACCTTTAAATCATTTATGCTGCCCTTTGTTTTGCTGATTTCTCTGCTTTTAGGCTTTAGCCAAATGCTGCTGGCAATGACTGAATGGGCAAAATTTTTACCGGATATAGCTGTTATGAACTTATTTCTTGATGAGTCTTCTCCATTTTTTCTGGAGGTAGAAACAGGTGTCATTTGTCAATTTCTCTGGGTCTTTGTTTTTGGCTTTTATTCCAGCTGGCAGTGGCTGGTGAGAGATGTCCGTTAAATAAAGGTTGCGATTGGATTTATAAGAAGGGGAATGCGGATGGACCTCGTTTATTCAATAGGATTTATATATAATAAAAGATAGGTGTGATGGAGGTGAGAAAAATAAAGGACTTTGAAACAGTGTATATGGAACATTTTGCCGATGTGTATCGGTTTATCTTATCCTTATGCCGAGATGAACAACTAGCTGAGGAAATCACCCAGGAAACATTTTTTAAAGCGCTAAAAAAAATCGACGAGTTTAAAGGGAATTGTAAGCTGTCTGTCTGGTTGTGTCAGATTGCTAAAAATACTTATTTTTCTCATCAGAGAAAAAAGCAGCCGGAGCCATTGGAAAGAGCTGTTGAGGTGTTAGGTGCTTCGTCGGCTTTGCAGGAAAGCATGGTCGCAAAGGAATCCTCGGAACAGCTTCACTATCATCTCCATCATTTAAAAGAGCCCTATAAAGAAGTCTTTACACTGCGTGTGTTTGGGGAGCTATCCCATGGGCAAATCGCAGCACTATTTGGAAAAAATGAAAGCTGGGCACGGGTGATTTTTTACCGGGCAAAAAAACAATTGCAGGAGGCGATGAAATGAAGGTATCATGTGAAGTAATCAGAGATTTACTGCCGCTATATGCTGAAAATGTCTGCAGTGAAGAAAGCCGCAGCATAGTTGAAGAGCATTTGGCGGATTGTGCTCAGTGTCGGATAGAACTGGAGCAGATGGAAGCACAGACGCCCTTTTTGTTTCAGGAAGAAAACCTGAATGAAGCGCAGGCTGTAAAAGATATATCAAAAAAATGGCAGCGGGGCATGCTTGCTTCGTTAATCAGAGGTAGTCTAGTGACATTGATTGTTGTAGCGGTTCTGGCACTGCTGATTTTACTGTTTGTAGATGTTAGTTTTGTGAATAAGTGATGCTCTTTTTGATACAGCTAGTGAGCTTGAGAAAGATATAAAAGACAAAGATACTCGGCTTAAATGATGTTGAGCCAATGATTAGATAAAAAATGGCGCACGAAATATGTTGCTGGAGGTTGAATGAAATGTTATATCTTATACGTCAAGGAGAAACAGAGTGGAATGCACTAAAAAGATTTAATGGGCGGACGGAAACAGAGTTAAATCAAAAGGGGGTTGCTCAAGCCAGAGAACAAGCTGAAAAGCTCAGGGATGTCGCTTTCGATTGCTGCTTTTGCAGTCCGCAAAAACGGGCACGTCAAGCAGGGGAAATCATTTGTGGAGATAAGCTCATATTTGACGAACGGTTAATGGAAATTGATTGTGGCGAGTTTGAGGGGACTGAGGAAACAAGTGAGAGACTCAAGCAGTTTTGGCAGGCTGTAATGACTGGTAAGCAGAAAACAGAGAATTATAAGGATTTCATGCAGAGGAACAGTGAATTTTGTACAATGATTATGGAAAAGTATCGAGAGCAAACAGTCTTAGTGGTCACTCATGCGGCAAATGCCCGCGTAATTAATTACTATTTTAGCGGACAACCTAAGAATTATGATTTCAAAACAGGAGTGGCACGTTCGGGAGAAATTCTTGTATTCGACTATTAAGAAAACTGCTGAAACAGGATGATATTTCCTAATAGTGACCAACTAGACACGAGAGTAACAGCTCCTGTTTCAGCGAATACGGTAATAGCTTGTATTAACTTTTTTCACTTGGACAGGAAATCTTTCACCTTCCAATAAACCTAACCAACGGGAAAAATCTTTTTGTGGCATATTCAACTGATTAAGGAGTTCATCAGTGGGAATTTCTTCCCCTTGTTCATAGTTTTGAAGTAGAAGAATTAAATCTTTCAAGGCATTGCCGGAAGACTTTGCTGTTGTCGGTGCCCCTATCGCTTCAAGCTTAAATCCGGATTTTTTCAGGGCATCAATCAGCTTCTGATTGTCCTCTTCATACAATGGAAGATCAGCTTTTGAAAAGGCAGCCAGACGTTTTAGAAAACTGCTGCTGCATTGCTTTTTCAATCCCCGGTTAATAAAAAGATTATAGTAGCGTCTGGGAAAACGAATGCCTTTTTCAACACTGGCCAGGATTAAATCAACCCCTCGGTCCAGCTGATGAATACCAGCTTGTACCTGTTGCGCAATGTGAGGTGCTATCCCTAAATGCTGAGCAAAATGTGTTGAGCCTAATGCTAATGTTTCGCCAGTTTTTTCAGAGGTAAGGAGAAATTGATATTTCAGCTCACGACCGCAACGACAAAAAAGCCGTCCTTCTTCTCCATGAGGATACAGCGGATTTTCTTTAAAATCGACAAAGAGCCACTCTTCATCCTTCAAAAAATTTTCAGTCAGGAATAAGGACTGCATTTGATACTTCTTAAACTGCTGAAGGGTTTCCTGCTGAAGAGTAGTCAAATTTTGCCAAAGCTGCTGCCGCTGCTCACGAGTCAAGTCGATAGCCATAAATACACCTCCTATGATAATAATAGGATAACGCGAAAAAAGACCAATGTAAATTGCCATTTCGACTTATATAGGAACAACTAGTCGAATGGTACGCGTACGAAGCTAGAACTGAATTTTGAAGAAATTCACTACCATATATTTGAGCTAGCTGCCAGTTCGACTTGTGCAGGAACCTCTAGTCGAATGGTACACGTACGAAAATAAAACTGATTGCGCCGAGCAATCCATTCAGAAACATCCCCTTCATTCTTGGGGAGAATAAAAAAACAAATACATAAACTGTTTAAACTTATTAAAGTTATCAGCTATTTTAACTAAAAGAGAGGCACGATATGTCATACAAACGAGTAAAAATGATTGGGGCTTACTGTCCTAACTGTCAGCGGAAATTGGATATTCTATTAAGTGAATATGAGCAAAATAAAGTATGTATTTGTTTTCGCTGCCGTACTCTTTATGAGTTTGATGGTGAGAAGCTACAGAAGCTTGGCCTAAGTAAGCAAATAACCCTACAGGAAAAATTAGTATTGGAGCCTTTGGTTAAAGCGCTGCCTGAGCAACATCGGTACAAGGGACGGGGGAGCCAGCTTCGGCAAAAAGATCAGAGCTTTGAACGGGCATGGCTAAGTTTGGCAGAATATGAAAGACAATTCGGTGAACCTTTAGGCTTTGGTAAATGTGATCTTCGTGCAGATGCTGCGAGTTGTAAATGGTGTGGGAAAGAGCTGCCGAAAGGGCGCCGTTCTTTTTGTAAAGACAGTTGTTCCCGAAATTACTCTCAGGCGACATTCACTAAAAGACATATGGCAAGTGTTCCTTACAGAATTGCCTGCCGTGACCGTTTCTATTGTCAAATCAGCGGTGCTGATTTAGCGCAATACAATCGCCACGGGATTCGTATTCCGGCAAGTAATGGCGAGCTGGCTATTCATCATCTGATTTTTGTTTCCCGCAAAGGTACCGATTATGAACAGAACCTACTTACTGTTTCAATCGATGTTCATAAAGCATATCATGCCGGAGAGGCTGAGATTGTAAAACAGGTACACCGAATTCTTGAGCAGCGCAGGGCAATTCATAGTGAAAAAATGCAGTTTGAATGATTCTTTTTATTGTTTATAAATGTCAATTTTTTTGTTATTTTTTTCAAATGAGAATTCTAAATTTTGAAAGATATTTTTCGAGTTTCATCATGAAGAATTTAGCATTTTACATCGCTTTATGGTATCTATTTTAGGTTGATGAAAAAAATAAATATAACTGCTGTTTTTTTATTAGGTTTGTGTTTTTTATTTCAGCTCTTTTTACAAAAATATTAGCTATCCAATTAGTTAGCTATTGACAAAAAAATGGGAATGTGAAAAAATACGGTCATAATAAAATACGACTTAAGCTTTGTTCGCCGGAACAGAGCTTGTAGAAAGTCAGCCAGACGAACCTTAGGCTTTATGGTTCGTCTGACTGACTTTTTTTGTTTGGGAGGTTTTAGGCATGATGAAGGAACAAGAAAAAATATTAACTAACTGGGAGACAGACGGAACCTTAGGACTTACCGAAGCGCAGGCTAAGGAAAGACTGCTGCAGTATGGAGCGAACACCATTAGCCAAGAGCAAAGCAAGCATTTTTTTACATATTTGCTTGCGGCACTGAAGGATATCACGATAATTATTTTGTTAATTGCGACTGTCTTGTCCAGTTATGTTGCTTTTACAGCCCATCCGGATGATTTTACTGAGCCCATCGTTATTTTCGGTATTGTTTTATTAAATATATTTCTGTCTGTCCGTCAGCAGAAAAAAGCGGAAAAATCGATGGAGGAATTGAAGAGTTATAATCTTCCAAAAAGCAGAGTCATACGGGAGGGCAGGAGTATTGAAGTAGAGAGTACAGACATTGTTCCCGGTGATATTCTGGATTTAACTTTGGGAGACCGGGTGCCTGCTGATGCTCAGTTGTTGGAAAGTGTTCAGTTGAGTGTGGAAGAATCATTTCTAACAGGGGAAAGTGAGCCTAGTGAGAAGGACGAGCACTATCAATCGACAGAAAAGGACAGTATTGGAGATCAGAAAAATCGACTGTTTTCCGGCTCTTTGATTGTTAACGGCCGAGGTAAAGCAGTTGTGACAGCGACTGGACGGCAATCAGAAATCGGCAAAATATCGAGCTTACTTTCTGAAGAAAAAGCTGTATTAGCACCTTTGCAGATAAAAATGCAAAAATTAGGCAAGGTACTGGGATTGGTCGCTATTGGTTCGGGGCTATTAGCTATCTTGATTGGTCTTTTAAGAGGATACCCATTAGAAGTGACGATTATGACCGCTATATCAATGTCGGTAGCTGCCATTCCAGAGGTTTTGCCTGTAGTTGTTACTATTTCTCTATCTTACGGTATCAGCAACATGGCAAAGCATAATACTGTTGTGCGAACACCGACGGCTGTAGAAACAATCGGAAATGTCTCAGTTATTTGTTCGGATAAAACAGGCACGATTACTGAAAACAAAATGACAGTTAAAAAGCTTTGGGCGTTTGGAGAAGCGTCTGCTGCTATCGAAAATACGCTGACGCAGAAACAGAAGGAACTATTAATTCTTTTCTATTTATCTAGTAATATCAGCGGAGATCCTGAAGCTGTGGGCAATCCAACCGAGCGTGCAATTGCCAAGCTAGTGGAAAAGCGTCTTGAACAAAAAGAGCTGGAGCGGCTGGCGGAGACCTATCAGCGTGTACATGAAATTCCCTTCGATTCAAAAAATAAACGAATGACTACCGTTTATAAAATAGCTCACCGCTATATTTCAATCACCAAAGGAGCAGTAGACCGACTGCCGTTGTCTAAAGAATCAGAGAAAGCCTCTAAAGATATTCAAGCCTATCATGATGAACTAGCTGGTCAGGCATACCGAGTGCTGGGGGTGGCATATAAAGAATTTGCCGTAGCTCCAAGTACCTTTACGCCAGAGTATCTAGAAAAAGATTTAACCTTTGCTGGTCTTGTAGGGATTATTGATCCGCCGAGAAAAGAAAGCTATCAGGCAGTAGCGGTTGCCAGAAAAGCTGATATTCGAACAATCATGATTACAGGCGATCATTTGCTAACTGCTAAAAAAATTGCTGCAGATGTCGGTATTCTAACTGATGGTACCAAGGCAATGACTGGAGCTGAACTAGGAGGCTATACAGAACAGGAATTAGCTGAGATTATTCATGAGTATCGAGTATTTGCGAGAACCTCGCCGGAAGATAAGATTCGAATTGTCAAAGCGCTGCAAGGAAATAATGAAATTGTCGGAATGACTGGAGACGGTGTGAATGATGCGCCGGCACTAAAAGCCGCAGATGTAGGGATTGCAATGGGCAGCGGAACCGAAGTAGCCAAGGAAGCAGCAGATATGATTCTTCTGGATGACAACTTTGCTACGATTGTAGAAGCTGTTAAAGAAGGACGGCGGGTTTACAGCAATATTCGTAAATCGCTTTATGCGATGCTGGGCTGTAATATTTCAGCCTTAACCATTGTTCTGATTTCCATGCTGTTGGGCTGGGGTGCGCCGGTTACGGCGATTCAGCTACTGATTATCAAGGTAGTAGCGGATGGGATTCCCGGTTTTAGCTTATGTGTGGAGCCTTCAGAAAAGAATAGTATGAAACAACAGCCGGTTTCTAAGGGCAGCAGTATTTTTGCTGATGGCTTATTGAAAAAAATTATTGATATTTCCATAGTTTTTACTATTTTGACGTTGCTATCTATTTATGCCGGCCGCTATCCTATTTTTGGAATATCTGATGACCATCTGACAGCTAATACCATGACCTTTTTGGTTTTGGGACTAACTACGATTATTCATATGTATAATTGTCGAAGCAAAGATTCAATTTTTACAATTGGCTTGTTGACGAATAAGCTGCTGCTTGGAACGACAGCAGCAGGGGCGTTACTGCTTATCCTATTAGTAGCACTTCCTCAGACAGCGAGTGTGCTACATTTTGCTCCGTTGAATTTTTATCAATGGCTGATTGTGCTGGGCTTATCCGTCATGCCTCTTGTGTACGTAGAGGTAAAGAAATTAGGGCGTAGTAGATATGAGCGAAGTCTAGAAACACTATAACTATTTGTCTTAAACTTCAGTATTCTGGTTTGAAGCTCTACTTATAAGCTATAGATTGGCTTCTGTATAGCTGATAAACAGCTGCTTTTACGCTGCAGCGACAGGAGATAGCTGACCAATTTTTGGGCGGAAGGAGGTTCTCAGAAGACGAAAGCTTTGTTATACTAGAGAGGTAAAAAATAAATAGTAAAGGAGAAAAAAATGAAAAAAAGGTTTGGTGTTATTGTTGCAGTATTGTCGTTATTTCTAATCACTGGCTGTGGGGGCAGCAAGGGTGCGAAAACGACGAAGGAAAGTAAAGAATCGGTTGAACAAACAGAAACAAAAGAGACAACAGAAGAAACAGAAGAGGATAAAAGAGAAAGTATCATCGATGAATCAAAATATGAGATAAAAGATGAAAGCGCAGAGACTATTTTGAAGGAAGCGGGCTATACTGTTAAAATTGGAACGCCTGCAACTGATGAATATACAGCAATTGTCTTAGAAAACTTAGAAGACAGAACTGTAATTACTGGAATAATAAACGTTTATGGGCAATTGTTGGATATCGAATATTCCAATCAGGAACAGGGTTTTAAAGATAGAAAAGTTTATTATAATGGCACGTATGAGCATTCATTTATGAGCATTAGCTCGGAAGATGATATGAACGCGATAGAGTCTTATGTGGATAAGGTTCGTTCATTAGGGATGACACTGCCGACCTTTGTAGAATTTGTTCAAAATTTTGGCATGGAAAACAATCCCGAAGCAGCTCCGAAAAGATTTGTTGGGGAAATTCCAGTCTTAAAAGATAAAGTTGGTTCTGCATTCCAAAAAAATAATTATGTGTTTTATACTATTCCTAATGATAAATACTTATTTTTGGACTTAACAAAACGAGAAGAAGGAATTCGACTGAAACTAACAGCGACAGAAAAAGGTCTTTATGAGATAAACTATACAAATTTAGACGAATCTGTAATTGATAACAGACTTTATTATAATGCGCAGCATGAAGGCAGTGATGAAGCCTTAGATGCGTATTTAGGAACATTAAAAGATTTAGGAATCACGGAAAGTGATTTGGAAGAGTTTATTATCGAGTATCGTAAACAAGTAATGGCTTTGAGAGCTGGCGGCACCGCACCAGCAGAAGATGCTACTACAGAAAGCAGTACGCCTAGTGCAGCAGCAGAGCAAAATAATGACAGCACCACTGCAGATAATAGCGGAGTTGTCGCTGCGATAAAGAGAATAGATGCGAAGTATGACGAAATGATTACGAAAGCACAGGGCTATGTAGATAATCCAAGCACGTATAACGATACAGCAAGCTTGACCTTTCTAACAGACTATACCAAGCTGATGGCGGAATATGCAGAATTAGGAAAAGAGATCAATGACGCTGGCGGTACAATATCAGATGCGGACGGCATGACGATGTACACAAACATGTTGACAAAATCAGCAACCTTGGCTGAACTATACGGGAAGCTAGGTACGCAATAAACGAATCAGCTAAACTAAAAATAAGTGGTAGGACGGCCAATTTTTTGGTCGTCCTCCCACTTATTTTTGCAGAAATGAACATCTGCAAGAAAATGATTAATTGCAGCGTGAGTAGGATAAACGGTGGGCGCAGTAGCACATAACCAGCATTGAACTGCGCCGAGTAACCGCAGGAGCACGCGCCAAGCATTGAACTGCGCCGAGTAACCGCAGGAGCACGCGCCAAGCACTGAACTGCGCCGAGTAATCACAGGAGCACGCGCCAAGCACTGAACTGCGCCGAGTAACCGCAGGAGCACGCACAAAGCACTGAACTGCGCCGAGTAACCGCAGGAGCACGCGCCAAGCACTGAACTGCGCCGAGTAATCGCAGGAGCACTCACACAGCACTGAACTGCGCCGAGTAATCGCAGGAGCACGCACAAAGCACTGAACTGCGACGAGTAACCGCAGGAGCAAAACCTTCGGAAACAAGCCGAAATTCACAAAAATTTGAAGAACACCTGGTAGGAATCAGTCAACATCGACTGACTCACATTCGTGTTTCCTGACATTTCCGTGAATTTCTTCTTATTGCTGAGAAACACAGTGAGGAACGAGCTGATGTTAAACAGTACCTATTTGGTTCTCGGAACTAAACGCTTCTGTCCCATCCTCATAGCCAATGCTACAAAGTAAAATTGTATGGATTTGTTTTTGTTGTACTGATATTGTCCCGAATCTTCTTTATAGATTCCACATTCTGATCATAGTTATGGTGCATAACATTCGTATATAAAATATCCATGACGGTTAAATAGCTAATTCTGGATGCCAATGATTCTGTCCGGAAGACGGTCTCCTCAGTCAGTACAATAATTGCTTTGTCTGCTAAGTTGACTAGTTCGGAGCCGCTGTTGCCAGTCAAGGCAATAATCTTTGCAGGCGTCTTTTTAACCTGTCTTGCCAAATTGATAGACTCTTTTGTCTGACCAGAGTGAGAAAAGATGAAGACGCAGTCATCGCTGGTCAGCTTAGTAGCGAACCCCAGCTGCATGTGATAATCGAAGATATAGTTGCAGCGGTACTTGGTTCGGATGAACTTATGGAAGCTGTCAAAAGCAACTATCGTGGAGCCGCCCAAACCGAAAAAATGCAAGGTTTTAGCAGAGTAAATCAAGGCAAGAGCCTCATTAAGCAGCTCCTCCGTAAGAAAATGAATGGAATTGCTTAAGGAATAGATATTTGCTTGTAAAACCTTTTTGGCAATATCGATGCTTGAGTCGTCGGGATGGATATCATCTGCACCAGTCATGTGATTAACATTTTGGAATCCTGGTTGATAATTTGAGTTGCGGGCAACGTCAATTTTGAAATCCTGAAATCCTCCATAGCCGATTTTTTTTACGAACTGATAAATAGATGATTGAGATACACCAATCTCATTTGCCAGTTCTTCTAATGTTTTTCTAGACAAGACCTCGTCTTCATGAGTAAAGTGGTCGGCGATTTTTTGTTCTGTTTCACTCAGCGCTCCCCCTTTAAGTCGTATTCGCTGATCTAAATAGTGATTCTTCATGGTTTCCTCCATTCTAGACTCGCGCCGCTCTTCGAGTCGGTACATAATGAAACAAACGGATGCGACGATCCATGGGAGTGAGAAATCAATAAACGTAAATGAAAGATTGTTCCAGTCATTGGAATAATAGGAACAGAAGCTATCTGTGTATGTGAGTGTGTTTATTATTATTTGTCGGAGATTTAAATTACTACAAGTTTACTAAATTCAGGAAGGCTCTGTAAAGCCTTTACAGTTTTTTATGAAATATTTCAGTTAAAAGTAGGGAAGAATTTAGTTATGAGCATTATTTGGAATAGGCCAATTACAGTATGAAACGTAGAAAATGGCTGAAATTAAAAAAATAATTTTTATTTTTTGAGGATTTTAGAAAAAGAATTTTCATTGTTTTTTAGTGGAAAATGAGCTGAATAGCTGATAAAGAAAATGCACTTAAATAATTCATAATGGAGAACTTGAAAAAGAGAAAAAAGGATTGAATTTTGTTGTTTTTCTACGAAATGTTAAGTGCTACGAGAATAATATAACGTTAAAAAAAGAAAAATCAATTGCATAGTTAGTATTTTCTTTTAGATTAAAGGATAAATTGATGGTTGTCTAAAATAAAAAAACATTAACTTTGTTTTTATAAATTGAATAGAATTGTTTGGTTATTTGCTTTTTCGTAATGAGATGATTTGATAAATAAAAGAATGCAGGAATTTACTTCTGCCAATTTACTTTGTTCTGAAAAAAATGAATGATTGCGCTTACATATGTTGTTATTATTGGATTTTGGTCTTATAATAAAAAATATTTTTTATTAATTGGAAACCTTTACATATTATTTTTTATCAAGTAAGATGTGGGTGTCGGAGGGAGAAAAAGTAAAACGTGTTGAGAGATTTAAATTTTAATAAAATAGACTATTTAGAGTGAATTGGTTCATCAGATTTCTACATGTGAGGTGTTGTCCAGCTGGTGGAATGGACGGGAACTGGTAACAGCTTTTTCACTACAGAAAGGAGGCAGATTAGCTCCTCTATAGGAGTTGTTTCAAAGCAACAGATTTAGATTCCGACAATCATTTCCATCAAGTATAAATACAACGAGTCCAGATACTTTCTCGAATAAAGGCTGCAGCTTCATTCAGATATGAACTTCATTGGACACATTCTAAAAAGAGCAGTTAAAGGAGAGCGAAGGTATGTCGAAATTCAAAATTGCAATTGTTAACTCCAGTAGTTTTGGTAAGGTGTTTCCAGAGCATATGGAACGTTTGGAAAAAATTGGTCTTGTTGCCCATTTCACTGTGGATGGTGAAATCAATGGGCGGGAATTAGCTGAAAAGCTTCAAGGCTATAATATTATTATTGCAAGTGTCACGCCGTTTTTTACTCAGGAGTTTTTTGACCATAAGGATGAACTTATTTTAATTTCACGGCACGGCATTGGCTACAATAACATTGATGTGGAAGCAGCCGAAAAGCATAATACGATTGTAACTATTATTCCAGCTCTTGTTGAACGTGATGCTGTTTCAGAGAACAATGTAACCAATTTGATGACAATTCTACGTCGAACAGTTGAAGCACACCAGAGCGTGAAGGAGGACGACTGGGAGGCCAGAGCCGATTTTGTTGGACGGACACTGTTTAACAAAACTGTGGGCGTTATCGGCGTGGGTAATACCGGCAGTGGAGTAGTGGAAATTGTCCGCAATGGTTTTCGCTGCGAGGTATTGGCTTATGATCCATATAAATCGGAGATGCATATTCAAAGCTTTGGTGCCCGAAAAGTCGAGCTGGATGAACTGTTGGAATCCTCAGATGTCATTTGTCTGTGTGCAAACCTGACTGATGAAAACTATCATATGATTTCTGAAAAAGAAATTGCTAAGATGAAGGACAATGTGTATATCTCCAATAGTGCTCGGGGAGCTTTAGTGAGCGAAGAAGCAATTGTAAGCGGATTAAAATCAGGGAAGATTGCTGGTTTTGCGACAGATGTACTCGAGGAAGAGCCAGGACGTAAGGATCATCCGTATCTTTCAATGAGCAATGTTGTGATGACCCCTCATACCTCTGCTTATACAATGGAATGCTTAGAGGAAATGGGCAAGAAATGCGTTCGTGATGTGGAAGATGTTGCTGCCGGTAAGCTGCCGGAAAGAGCCGTTCAGGCTTACAGCAGCTATATAGCATAGAGAAAACAGGGGGAAAGCTGTATGCTGGATGATTTGAAAGTGAAAATCGGACCGCAGTTCTACCAGTATCATGTGGGCGCAATTAATCGTGTATCGCTGCTGCTGGAGGAATACCATGCTAAAAAAATACTGGTTGTACATGGATCTGTTTCGTGGGAAAAAGCTAAGCCGAAGCTGACATTCTTGAATGAGGAACGCTATTCATTTATTTTCCATCAATATACTGGAGAATGCAGCTACTATGGAGCAGATTTGATTGTAGCACTCAGTAAACAAGAGGAAGTTGATTTTATTATTGGTGTTGGCGGTGGAAAACTGACTGATTTAGTTGGCTATGCAGCACATGTTCTGAACGTGAATTTTGGGGTTATTCCTACATTGGCTAGTAACTGCGCACCATGGACACCGCTTTCGGTGATGTATAAGGAAACTGGGGAAGCAGAAGGAAAGACGGAGCATTTTTTAAGACAGGCTGCTTTTTTGATAACTGATCCAAGTTTAATCATTGATGCACCAGTCGATTATTTTGTTGCCGGTTTAGCTGATACGTTGGCCAAATGGTATGAATCTGATGCAATATTGCAGCAGAAAGACCTGATAAATGAACCATTTTTACAGCTGGCTGGCTTTACATCCAAGCTTTGTAAAGAGGCAATTACTAAGGATTCTGCTCAGGCGATCGAAGATATGAAAAACGGCAAATTGTCTGACTGTTTTGTTCGGTTATCGGAAATTGTCTTCGCTGTTGCGGGAATGGTCGGCGGATTAGGGGATAAATATGCCCGAAATGCTGCAGCACATGCGATGCATGACGGGATGAGTAAGTATATTCCCGAAAGTCATCAGTATCTTCATGGTGAAAAAGTTGCTTATGGGATTTTTTATCAGCTGGCGCTTGAAGAGAAATGGGCAATGATTGATCAGCTGCTGCCGTTTTATCAGGAGCTGAAGCTGCCGATGTCGTTACATCAGATGGGCATTTATCCTGAGGATGAGGCAGTGATTGAGGATATTATTAAATTTATTGATTCGAAAGAAAAGGTTCATCTCATTCCAATAACGATTACTGAAGATACCTTGCGCACAGCAGTGTATCAGCTGGAAGAGTACATTAAAGGGAAGGGATAGAGGGAGGACATATGGAAACATTAAGTGTATTGCAGAGTTTGTTGATTGCATTATGGACAGCAGCTGTTATGTCAAGATGGCTGGGAGGAGGAGCAACCTTAACATTAAGGTTCTCTCCATTGATGACGGGTCTTATTGTCGGTCTGGTAATGGGGAATGTCGCTCAGGCGATGATTGTGACTGCTTCGCTTCAAATGATTTATATGGGCGTTTTTTCACCCGGTGGTTCGATGCCTGCAGAGCCTTCAATCGCTGCGGCGATTGCTGTTCCGGTTGCGTTAATGGGGAATCTTTCTCCCGAAGCGGCCATTGCAGTAGCGGTACCAGTAGGATTGCTAGGCAGCTATTTATATCAATTTAGATTTTTCATCAACACATTTTTAGGAAAATATACGGATAAAGCTGTCGATGACTTGAATCCTAAAGCGATTGCACGTTCAATCATTGTTTATCCGACAATTGCTTCATTCCTGTTGTTTGTACCGCTGGTATTCGTTTCGCTTTACTTCGGTGCTCCAGTTATTGCCGATGTTATTACCGCATTGGAAGGAACCGTAGTGATTCACGTTCTGGAGGTTGTGGGCGGCGGTTTAGCAGCTATCGGAATTGCAACGACTGTTTATGTTATTGGCCGGAAGGACTACATGGTATTCTTCTTCCTTGCCTACTTCATGAGTATCGTGTTGAAGTCATTAGAAGTGACAATGGTTACTTATGCCATCTTCGGTGTACTGATTGCCCTGATTTTTGTACAGTCTCAAAAAGGGAAAAACGTACAAGCGGCAGATGGCGGCGGAGGTACAGCAAGTGCTTCGTTTGATGATGACGACGATGATTATGATGATGGATTTTAATGGGGAGAAGGAGGGAATAAAATGACAGAGATGACAAAAAATACCAACCAGGCACCAGAGGAAATTACGAAAAAAGATGTAACGAAAGCGTATCTTAGATGGCATTTTGCCAATGAGATTCCCCATTCTTTTGAACGTTATCTGGCACCGTCTTTGCTTTATGCAATGATGCCGATTTTAAGAAAGCTATATAAAAATGATGATGCACTAAAGGCAGCATACAAACGTCAGCTGCTATTCTTCAATACTCAGCTTAGCTGGGGCGGTGGAGTAATTACTGGCCTGATGTCTTCGATGGAGCAGCAGAGAGCTCAGGAAGAGCACGATGGCGCAGAAGTGTTGATGCAGGATGATTTAATGTACAATACTAAGGCCGGTTTGATGGGGGCTTTAGCAGGAATCGGTGATGCGATTGACTCAGGAACCGTACAGTATATTTTCATTGCAATCGCTGTGCCGTGGGCAGAACAGGGGAGCGCGTTAGGCGCGTTGTTCCCATTCATCGCTTTTGCTTTGTATCAAGCGATCTTAGGTGTTTTCTTTGCCCGTCAGGCCTTCACGATGGGGCGCAATGCAACAGGGTTGATGCAGAGCTCAGGTGTTCAAAATGCGATTGAAACATTGTCAGTGCTTGGGCTGTTTATGATGGGGATTCTGGCTGGAAACTATGTCAAGGTTGCTTCGACCCTGCAGTTTAAAATATCAGGGCGGGAATTCGTTATACAGGATATACTGGATCAGATTGTTCCCGGGATACTGCCGTTAGCAGTTGTTATGGGCGTTTACTGGTTCTACACTAAGAAGGGTCTGAAGGTAACACAGGCACTGTTATGGCTGACCGGTATTTTGATTGTGCTGGCAGCAGTAGGAATCTTATAAACCAGAGAAGGAAGTGACTAGTAATGGGAGTAGTTAATTTAGCACGTGTGGATGAACGGCTGATACATGGACAGGTAATGATGACTTTATCGCAAAAGAGCGGCGTCAATTCAATCTTCGTAGTAGATGAAGTAGTGGCTAAGGATAAGTTTATGCGTGATTTATATAAGAGCGCCGGCAGCCGAACTGGTCAGAAAACGATTGTGATTACACCGGAAAAGGCAAAATTCTACTGGGATGAATTTAATTTCAAGGAATACAACTGTATTTTGATTACTAAAACAGTTAGTGTTATTTACGATTTAGTTACACATGGCGTACCAATGAAGGAATTGAACATTGGAGGAATTGCGCAAAAAGACCCTGAGAAAGATATTCTGGTAACGAAATCTGTTTATTTAAATAAATCAGATGCGGAAAAGCTGAAGGAAATGAATGAGAAATATGGGGTAGAGAACATCTATTTTCAAGCAACACCATCTGCACCTAAATCAACATTGAAAGATGTTTTGGGTCAGTTCGGTTTATAAAAGGGACAAGTAAAATAGCTGAATGACGGCTGAAAGATCGGGAGGGATGGATACGATGGAACAAAATGAGACATTCAAAGACTGGCTTTTTCGCTACCAGCATATCTATCGTCTGCGCCGCACCAACAAGCAAAAGCAGCGGTTTCTTTCAGCCCTGTTCAAAGATATCGCAGAGGTTAGACAAGATATTCAGGTTATTGAATATCAGAAAAATAAACGGTACATTTCCAGCAATTTATATGTTGGAAATATTGAAAAGGCCGATCGGATTATCTGTACGTATTACGACACGCCGCCGCAAAGTCTAGGCGCCTACTATCTGTTTGACCGCAGACAGCAGCGCAAGGCGACAACCAATTTTATTTTAATCAGTCTGTTCGCTGCGCTAATTGCGGGACTTTTGTTGACTATTGTCTATATGAAAAGCGCAAATGATACCTTTGATTTTCGGTCATTCAGTACACTCTTGGTAGTTGCCGGTTACGGTTTATACTTTTATCTATTGAGTAAGATTGCTAAAGGTCTATCCAACAGAAAAACACTGATTCGCAACAGTTCTTCTATTCTATCAATTTTGACTTTAATTACGGAAATCAGAGATCAGAAAACAGCATTTGCTTTTGTAGATGAAGGCTGCTTTGGCGACGTCGGCTTAGAGGTACTGCAGAGCTCCTGCAGAAAATCAGCGAAGATTTATTATTTGGATTGTGTCGGTGCTGAGGATGAGCTGCATTTTATAGGAAGCAGCATTCCCGAAGCCAGACTAAAGGATTTTATCGTTCAGCCGTCTTCGAATCAAGTTACACATATTTTTAGCGGGAAAACGGAGCATTCAGAACAAGGAGAACGTTATTATCTTGAGAAATCAGTGTTAAACAGCAAGACAATACAGCTAAATAACTTAAAAATAATTAGTAAGTTGTTTAAATAAGAGCAAGGAGGCTACTCAATGCTAGGAATTGTAATTGCAACCCATGGCCAGTTGAGCACTGGGTTAAAGGATGCAGCTGAAGTCATCATGGGGGCAGTTGATAATATTGCAACGGTTAGTTTGAATCCAGGGGATGATATTCAAGAGTTGGGTTTAAATATAAGACAGGCTGTTGACGGTGTGAATCAAGGAGCAGGTGTAATCATTTTAGTAGATTTAGTTAGTGCCAGTCCTTATAATCAGGCAGTATTAACTGCCAATTCTTTGAAGGAGCTGCAGGATTCGCTCTATATTATTGGTGGAGTGAATCTGCCAATGCTGCTTGAAGCAATCAACCACCAGTTGCTGGGCACTTCTGTAGAAGCAGCAGCTCAGGCAATCGCTGCGCAGGGAACTGAAAGCATCAATACATGGCATGTATCAATGGTTGCGACAGAAGAAGATGATGACGAGGATGATTTTTAGGGGCTGTGACATTCGTATGCCTCAATCCCTTAAACCGGGATAAACGGTGTTTCAGAAGTAACTTCTTCGCCTTAGTGCTTGAAGCTGAACACTTCTGTCACAACCTCTTAATAAAAATAGGGTAGATATAAATCTGCTCAAAAAAATAGTGAAGGATGATTCAGAATGAAGTGGGGATTCAGATGGTATGGTGAAAAAGGAGATTCCATCCCATTAAAGCATGTAAAGCAGATTCCAGGGATAAATGGAGTTGTGGGCACACTGTTGAACAAACTGCCCGGAGATGTGTGGGAAATTGAGGAAATTCAGGAACTAAAAGAATCAATTGAAAAAGAAAACCTAGAGTTATTGGGTATTGAAAGTGTCGCTATTCATGACTCGATTAAGGCTGGCGCGCCCGATAGAGATCAATACATCGACAATTATATTCAGACAATTAAAAACCTGTCTCATTGCGGCGTCCATCTGATTTGCTACAGCTTTAAACCGATTTTCGGCTGGGCTAAGACAACGTTGGCACATGAAAATCCAGATGGCAGCTTTTCACTGCTGTATGATCAGGCAGTTGTTGACAATATGGAAGCAAGTGATATGTATAAACTGATTCACAGCCAATCTAAAGGCTTCCGCCTGCCGGGCTGGGAAGAAGAGCGGCTGAACAAGTTTAACAGTCTGGTTAAAATCTATGAAGGTGTCACAGAAGACGATTTATTTGAAAATCTGAAATATTTTCTGATGAAAGTAATTCCGATTTGTGAAGAAAATGATGTGAAGATGGCCATTCATCCGGATGATCCGCCTTGGGAAATCTTTGGTTTTCCGAGAATCACAAAAAATCTGGCAGATTTGCAGCGAATCATGGATATCATCGATTCACCTTACAATGGCATCACCTTCTGTACAGGTTCTTTAGGTGCGGATCCAGCCAATGATTTAGTAGAGATGATCGAGAAGGTCGGCAGCCGCATCAACTTTGTCCATTTCCGGAATGTCGGATTTTTAGGAGAAAAGAAATTTGTTGAAAGTGCTCATTTAAGTACGGAAGGTTCGCTGGATATGTATGCGATTATGAAGGCTCTGATAGATGCCGGCTTCGATGGCGTGATTCGTCCGGACCATGGACGGACTATCTGGGGCGAGCATGCAATGCCGGGTTACGGATTATACGATCGGGCGATTGGTATTTCTTATATGCAGGGACTACATGAGGCAATTACCAAAGCGAAGCTGAATTAGTCTTTTGGTGAATTTTAGCAGCAATTAGGTATATAAACAACAGTCCCTTAGGCGTTCCAAAAGCCTTGGGGACTGAATCAATTAGAGCAGCAGAATATAAAGCATTGGACAAGCGCTGATTAAACTGCTGAACGTAAAGGAAGAGTGCGTATGCTGGCAAATATGAATCATGAAATCTACAAACAGATGGAAGCAGTCCGTTTGCTGCCGCTATATACAGCAACAGACTTAGCCTATCTGGACAAGCTGGAAGAGATTCTGGTTACCAATGAGGTTCGCTTTATTGAAGTAACTTTTCGCAGTAGTCTAGCTGCAGAAGCAATCAAAAAACTGGCAGACTCAGGTGAACTAATTGTGGGTGCCGGAACGGTTAGAACGTTGCAGGAAGCTGAGCTGGCAGCGGCAAACGGAGCGAAGTTTATCGTATCTCCAGCAGTCGTTCCCGAAGTCATTGAGTTTTGTATCAAAGAAGACATTCCGGTATTTCCAGGTACAGCGACACCGGGAGATATTCAAAGAGCGTTAGATTACGGTATTAAGGTAGTCAAGTTTTTCCCAGCTGATATTTATGGCGGCGTGAAGGCAATTAAAGCTTTGAGCGGCCCGTTTTATGATGTGAAATTCCTGCCGACTGGCGGGATTGATCAAACGAATGTATTAGACTACATTGGGAATGACCATGTGATTGCTGTAGGCGGTTCCTTTATTATCTCAGAAGGGGCAATCAAAGAAGATAATGGGGAGACGGCAAATAAAGCACTAAAAGAGCTGGTAGCACAGCTTCGGGAGTATAAAGAAGGGTAAGGAAATGAAGGGCTGAAGAAATCAGTTGTCTTTTTGAAGATAACTGATTTTTGAGGTAAATAGAAAATTAAGTAGGAAATTGTGACAGCTTTTGTATTGGCGGAAACTCATTGAGAGGATTCTGCCAATATTTTTTTGCTAGTAGCGGAATTATATAATTTTTGTGATTGTAAGCGCCCGAACATCAAGGAAAGCAAAGAGTTAAGTTCTAACTTCACGAGCAAGCATTTCTTGCAAACAAGACGAGTCCGCTTTTCTGACTGTGGAGAAGGTGAATAGAGATAAAATAGCAGATACAGTAGATAATTGTACAATATTAGTAGATAATTATTTATAGCGAGTGTTAATTAAAAGGAGGTTCATATGAAAAATAATGTAAAAGTGCTAACGATTGTTTATCTGCTATCTATCTGTTTGCTATTATCTGCTATTTATTTACCTGGCATTCTTTCTCCCCAAGCACAAACGCTTGATTTTAGAGGCTATGTGGAGGAAATACAGCTGGATGAGAAAAAACAACTGATTACAATCAATGCGTCCTATATCAATTCTGAGGCGAAAGCAGAGATTAAGGCATCTACAAAAATTTCATGTAAATACCTAGATGGTCGAGATTTCCCCATCACTAATTTAAAACAAGGAGACATGATTGATTTAGATTATAAAGGAGAATGGGGACTTAATGGAGCAGGTGTGATGCAGGCTGAGGCTAAATGGCTCACTGTGTGTCCAGTGAACTGATTGTCAATGAAAGCAGCTGTTTTTTGAGTGAGAATCCGGTATTAGTAAGGGAAGTCATCTTTGTTTTGCCATTTTATTATGCTGTACTAAATGAGTAAAAAGGTTGAAAAAAACTATTTTATGTTGAAAAAAATTAAAAGGAGTATTAAATATGTTATTCGGAAAAAAGAATCCAGTGACTATTCTGTCTGGAGGGTCGTGGATTTTTCCTAATGCAAAGGACAATGTAGAGCTTTCTGTCGTACGCGGGAAAAATAATATGATTGGTTTCGCTTTTAAATCTTCAGAGAAATTCTTCTATCTTCGTGAAATTATTATGGAGAATATTGGAGCCGATAAAGGGAAAGCACAGATGGCTGGTTCAGCATTTGGAGCAGCAAAATCACTTTTAGGCGGCGGTGGTCTGGGTGACGCTATGATGTCTGCAAAAAGCGGTAAAAAACTAGGAAAGCAATTAGCTGGAGAGTCAACAGCTAAACTAAGATTATTTGACCTGGAAGATAATAATGAATTTCAGGTCTTAATCGAATGCCCGTCAGAAAAACATACAATGCTGTCAAATTATATCGTTGCTGAATAAATAGTTTAGATAGGGATGCTTTATCATGGGGAAAGAGCAGCCGCTAGATATAATGATATGAATCGAGTAATTGAATGTATAAAAGAAGCAGACGGAGCGATAGACAGCCCGTTTGCTTCTTCTTTTTGTTGGTGTTTTTCTATTTAAAAAGACACCAAAAATTTTTTTGATAATGGCGAATCCATAAGGTGCTTATGAGTACTAACAGAGCCAATACTGCTAGATTGACTGGCCAGAATGGCAAATACACAGCCGCAAATCCATAGATAAGTAAAATGATTACACTACCAAAAATAGAACCTAGCATAGTGGCTACTAGCCCAATATTTCCGGAACCTCTATTAAACAGTTGGGTAACACTTGTCCAGTCCAAAAGTAGAAATCGGTAATCTCTGGCGAAAAAACGCAGACAAAGCAGATAGCTTCCCAAAAGTGCCCCTGCCAAAATGGAAATAATAAAAATAGGCGGCAGATGAAAGACAAAGCTGGCAATTAAAGAAATCCCACCTGTTAATAGACTTTGTAGAATTAAACCAACTTGAAATTTTTGCTTCATATACTGACTCATTGAGATAGGTAATGATTGCAAAAAAGTAAAATTTTCTTGATCAAGAGAAATTAGATTGCTGATAAAAGAGGTTTGGTTCACCGTCATGCTGGCTAAAGCAATCCCAGCGACAAATACGACACCAATAAAATTGATGCTGATTGAACTTAAATCCAGCGAGCCGCTGACTGCAAATGTGACAATGAATATCACAGGCATCAGTAAGGAATTTGATAAGACCTGCATGATTAGGTTCGGTTCTTTTAACAACTGCATGTTATAGCTGATGAACAACTGCTTCAGATTTTGATTTTCTTTATGCTTCCGCTGTCTATTACTGGTTGCTGAAGAAGCATCTGTCAGTTGTTCATATAGTTTAGGTAGAATGAACAAATAGATAGCCCCTAGCAAGGCCAGGAAAATAGCTAATAATCCGACAAAGCTGATAAGTCCAGCCGATGAAAATGGTGCAGAAATAATGTGAAAGACCGGCATCAGCACTGCAATTGGTGATCGGTCCATTTGTTCGCCGCCGGAGTAAGAGCTTTGACCGTTCATCAGTAAAATACCAACAACTGCAATTGTCATTGAAATTCCCAGCAACAGACTGGTCACTACTTTTTTATTTTTTTTGAAAAATTTGGTTCTGGTTAAGCCGAAAACAATGAGGCTGCATAGAGCAAAAACGGTTGCTAGAATCAGGCAGAAAACGAGTAAAGCCAGCAGCAATGTTAACGGTAGAAAAATTCCTGCACGAAAGCCAGTCAATAGAAACACAACAAACATTGGTAAAACAAAAGGAACTACGGTTAAGGTGACGACTAGAATTTTCGAAAGAAAAATAGTACTTTGCTGAAAAGGAAGCGGCAGATAGGCCGGCAAATCCTGACTTTCAAAAAAGACATTATAAATAACAGAAATTCCCTGTGAAAAAGCCAGAATACTGAATAAGGCTACGTAATATGTGAAAAAACCGGGCAGTTTACTTAAATCCAGCATAAACATCGTTGCGCCGTAGATAAAGAGGAATAAGACACCTGATAATAAATATTGATTGATGATGGATCGTGTCAGTTCTTTACCACTTTTCCCTTTGTTGCGCAAACGATTCGTTACTTGCGGGTTTGCATAGCGTAAGTTTACCCGAGTCAACTCAAAGAGCTGCAATTTATTCATAGGAATCACCTTCGATATCTGCTAAAATTTGCGCATCAGCCTGGCGCCCAGCCATTTTCAAATAGATGGATTCTAGTGATTCATTAGGCGATTGTGCTAATAGATTTTCGACAGAGCCGTTATAGATTAGCTCTCCCTTTTTCAAAATCGCCAGCTCATCACATAATTGTTGTGCGGTATCCAAGGCATGTGTAGAAAAAATTACAGTTTTGCCTTTTTTCGCATGAGCTTTCATCATTTCTTTTAAGTCAAAGGCTGCCTGAGGGTCTAAGCCCTGTAGCGGCTCATCTAAAATCCAAATATCAGGATCAGCTAGCAAAGCACCAATAATAATGGTTTTTTGACGCATACCATGAGAAAAGCCGGCAATTGTTTCATTTTGATGATTTGTCATATCAAATAAGGCTGCTAGCTCACTTAAGCGCTCTTGCTTTTTCGCTTTTTCGATTTCATAGGCAGCGCTGATTAAATCCCAGTATTCTCCAGCAGTTAACTGAAGAAAAATATCCGGGGTATCTGGGACATAAGCAATTTTTTTCTTGATTGTCTGACGATTTGCTGCAAGCTCTAGCCCATCGACTGTAATTGTTCCGCTGGAGGGCTGAATGATACTGACCAGACTTTTTATAGTCGTTGATTTTCCAGCACCGTTGTGACCAAGAAAACCAAAAATTTCACCTGGCTTAATCGTTAAGCTTAAATCTTTTAATGCTTGTTTTGCTTCATAATTTTTACTGACATTTACCAATTCAATCATAAATTTCCCACCTTTTCTTTTTCCTGTTGTTTACTATTGTACTCCAGCTGATTTTACAAAAAAATACTTTTTGAAAATTTTCTTGATACTATCGGTAAAAATAGGGAATTGGATTTCTTGATATTGCCGTGACAATATTTTTTTACATAGAAGCCTATCAATCAAAGCTGGATTTTTGCTTTTCTTGATAGGCTTCTATTTGTTTTAACAATTAATTGTTATTGCTGACTTATTCATTTTGAAGAGCTGGTGGTTATAGGATAGGCAACCTCAATCTCAAATCCATTCTTAGCACCTTGTCTAAGCCCCGCATTACCGTTAGCATCAATCGTCACATCTGTTGACAAGCTGATTTTTGCCCGATTATTTTGAGACATATGCTGAATCTCATAAAAGAATACGCCTTGTTCATCCGCTTTTATCCAAGTTTCTCCGCCGTCATTGTTTTCTAGGTTTTCTACATAAACGTAGATGATTGTATTAGGATCAGTTGTGCCATTTAGTTGAAAGTTTCCGTCTGAGTCAGTAAAAACCTTTGTTCCAGAGGTGTAATCTTTCACGTTCATTGGGACACTCTTTTGCTGGATATTGCTTAGAACAGCTCCTGTCTCTTGGGTATCAGACCCACTGGTAGTATGTTTAGATTCCATATCGTCACAGCCTGTTAAAAAGGCAATGACCGCAAAAGGAAGCAATAGTATTTTTTTCATCGATAAGCTCCATTCTAGTTGATAAAATTTAAGCTGCTTATTCTTTATAGCCTGCGTAAAACTGTTTATAATAAACAAAAGTTCTTGTATTAATCAATTATAGCATGTTCTTACTTTGCTTTATGCAACAAGGTAGCGGCGTATTCAGCTGATTAGTGATTTCCTGCCGAAACATGCAGCAATAGCTGTGGCTATATCTATAAAATTTGTTTGACTTTGATTTTAGTGAACAGTAAATTGTAAGCAATAGAAAAATTTGAGGAGCAGCAATGATGGAAAGACAACTAACAAAACGAAATCTGTGGTCTTTTTCTTTAGGAACTGTCGGTAGAGATATGGCTGCGGCAGGCTTATTTACTAATTATTTATTGACCTATGTATTATTTACGAAGTCTCTGACGCCAATTCAATTTTCAGCCATCACAATCATCATGTTTTCCGCTCGTTTTTTTGATGCTGTCATTGATCCGATTTTGGGTAATCTTATTGATACGAGTACAAAGAAAAGTAAGTTCAAGCCGTTTATCCTTTGGGGTGCTCTGGGAACAGGGGTGATTGTCTCGTTTTCTTTTGCCAACACTCTGCAGGGCTGGCCGTATGTTGTCTTTTTCGGAATAATGTACGTTCTCTTTAGTATTTGTTTTTCGGTCAATGACATTGCTTATTGGGGAATGCTGCCGTCCTTAACAACTAGTCAGGATGGGCGTAACCGCTTAACATCGATGACCACCTTAATGGCGGGTATTGGTGCGTTTCTCTGCAGCTTTCTTGTACCGGTATTTACAGTTGGAGAACACGTTGTCGGTGGCAGCGCGGTAACTGGCTACGCCGTTATTGGTATTTTATTTTCAGTTATTATGCTGATTACACAAGGGATTACTTTGTTTGGTGTAAAGGAGGAAGTGGTTCCGATTCGCCCATCTCAAAAAACAAAATTTAGTATTAAAGAGATTGCCCGCATCATTCTTAAGAATGATCAGGCACTTTGGAGCGGAGTCATTCTTTTTATTTATATGATGGTTTCTACGTTTAGTACGACACTAGTGTCTACGTATCTGTATTTCAGTTTTGGTTACAATGGTCTTTTTCTTACCCTATTTAATATAGTGGGTCAATTTTCAGGTGCAGTAGTATTTATTATTTTTCCAATGCTGTCTCGTAAACTTGGACGGAAGCAGCTGATTAGAATGGCTGCCGCTCTTTCTGTTTCAGGGTACATTTTGTTGTTTCTATCAGGGATTCTTCTGTCTCCAGATTTGGGGATGATTAAGCTTGGAATCATGGCTGGAGCGAATATATTGCCGTCGATTGGCAATGGTGTATTCTACTTAGTTATTATGATTAATATTGCTAACTCAGTTGAATACAATGAATGGAAATATGGAACGCGGAATGAAGGCATCATTTTCTCAGTTCGTCCTTTTGTTACACAGCTGGGGATGGGCTTAGGACAGCTTCTTACTATGGCTGTATACTTAACAATTGGCATCCTAACTTCAACCAATCAAATTTCTGTGCTGGAGAATAAGGCTGCCCGTTCACAAATCTCATCTGTAGAGAAGACTGCTGGAATCCAAAGAATTATTGAGGCGGCTCCCGATATGAAAAGCACTCTTTTACTAGTATTTTTAACTGTGATTCCAATGCTTGGAATCACTATTTGCTACTATCTGTTTAATAAAAAAGGACTGCTTTCAGAGGCAGAATTTGATCAGTTGAATCAAGAGCTGATTAAAAGGAGGGAGCCCCTTGGTTAAGTGGATAATTATTTTGGTATTATTGTTTACCGCTGGTGTCTGTCTGGCTGCATTCAAAATGTATCGAATGGCTTTTAATCGTTCTGGGAATAGAGAAGAAGCGTTTGAGACAGATCATAATCTAATTGCTGCGCCAGCAGCAGAGCTTCTAAATCCAGTAAAGGAAAAGAAAGTAGAATGGCAAGAGACTTCAATTGAAAAAAGTGTCCAGCTTCAAAGTGTTGATGGGTTGCGTTTACAGGGCTATGTCTATCCTCAGAAGGAATCGAAACGCTGGGTACTCCTAGTGCATGGCTTTGGTGGTAACCATAAGGAAATGTTTGATAAAGCGCCTTATTTTGCAGAGCTGGGTTACAATCTATTACTGCCGGATAACCGCGCGCATGGTGAAAGTGAAGGGCAGCTTATCGGCTTTGGCTGGCAGGATCGGCTGGATATTCTAGTATGGATAAACTATTTAATCGAGCAGGAAAGTGAATGTGAGATTATTCTTTATGGCATTTCAATGGGGGCAGCAGCTGTGATGATGACATTAGGAGAAGAGCTGCCTCGACAGGTAAAGGCAGCAATTGAGGATTGCGGCTATTCGTCGGTTGGGGAGGAGCTTAGCTATCAGTTGAAGCAGATTTTTCACCTTCCGAGTGAACCGCTGCTGAGTATAGTTTCGTTAATCAACAAGCTAAGGCAAGGCTGGTGGTTAAAAGAAGGCAGCTCGGTGAGACAGCTAAGTAAAAATACACGGCCCACCTTATTTATTCATGGCACAGCAGATACCTTCGTCCCCTTTGAAATGTTGGAAAAAAATGTTCAGGCACAAAAAGGTCTGAAAGATACGCTGGTGATTGACAAGGCGCAGCATGGAATGGCAGGGATTGTTGGAGGAGAGACGTATTGGCAGACAATCAGAGAATTTTTGATAGAGTATACTTCTCTTAGTTAATATTGAATGAGGAAATAAAGAAATTTTGTTTGCTGATGAAGAATAAAGCTGCTGTTGTCTCATCTATAAGCGGAATCATTTGAGTTGTTCTTCAATAGAGTCGTAAGCAGTAAAATTTACTTTTTTTTAAATACTACTTATGATAAATGGCATTACTAGTATGTATGGGAGGAAATGATTATGGTTAGAAAAATATACAACTGTGAAAACGGCTGTTCCGTTGAATCTACACTACAGCTCATTTCGGGTCGCTGGAAAAGCGTGCTGCTTTATCATTTGATTTTAGAAGGCGATTATCGCTATAGTGAGCTGCAACGGATGGTTCCGGGAATTACCCGAAGAATGCTGTCGCTTCAGCTAAAGGATTTGGAAAGTGATGGTCTGATTGAGCGGAATGTACTTCAGGAGAAACCGTTGATGGTTTCCTATCACATAACAACATTTGGCTTGACGCTTAAACCAGTAATCGAAATGCTTTATAACTGGGGAGAAAGCTTTAATCAGATGAACACCGGCAAGTTGGAGGAAGAATGCTTAATTCGTTATCAGGAAAGCACAGGCTGAGAAAAATGCCTGTGCTTTTGTTTATGCTGTGAGTGGTCTGTTTGGAAATAGAGGAGTAACTGTTCAAAATAATTTAGTAATAATCTCTGCTATTTATCGAAATGAAAATAATGCCGTTTAAAATTAAAAGAAAAATGACAGATGGTTATGGAATCAATTTTAAGTGTAGAATGTTGGATTCTCGAAATGAGGATTTTATCAAACGTTTGATGATTGTGTAACAAAAAAATACTTAGCGTACTTTCTCAGAGAATCTATAAAAATACCCTATTAGAAGACGGCAACAGGAATAAATTTTTTTGAAAAGTTAAATAAGAGCTACAAGAAAAATACGTGTTGAAGAAAAGCGGATATCTGTTCTGGAGCATAGGCCGGCTTTTAATAAATAATGTAAATGAGGATTAATGCGTGATATGATAGAGTTAAGGTCCTATCTATAGAGAGTTGGGTGTTTGAACAGCTTAGAGATAATTCAAGAAAAGGTTGATTGTATGGAAGTGATTTTGTTCTAAAAGAAAAAGACTAGCAGAATGTGTTGCTATTTTTAATTGAAATAGATATTATTTTTTGAGTTTAAATAGCACTGTTCAATTGTTTTCAAAAGTAATCATTTGATACAAGGCAAAAATTTTCTCTAAATAGATAGATTGACTGGAAATAAGAAAGGAGTATCTAATGGAAATAGAATTCTTCATCAAAGTGATGATGTGGGATTAAAGGATGAGTTGAGTATGATGAAAAGCGAATGAAGGAATAACTTTTATCCAATAGTGTAAAGCTTTAAATGAAGAGTTGTGTAAGGAAATATTATTCCTGCTAACGAATAAACTTTAAAAAATAAGTAGTGGATCAATCAAAGATAGTCGTTCCAGTTATTGCCAAGTTGCCTGGAGGATTTTTAAAGTAAACACTAAAAGGTTTCTTAAGGATAGAAGTGAATAGTTTTACTAGAAAAGAATGAGGAGTATAGGATGAAAAAGATACAAATTGGAATGCTAACATTATTAGGTTTGATGGTGCTGTCAGCTTGTGGCTCCTCGGATGCGGATAAGAAGTCAAGCAATACTGAACCAAGCCTCACAGAGGAAACAAAGCAGTCTTCTAGTGAAGAAGTGAAAACTGAAGCCCTTCAAGAAAATGCACCGAAAATAACTCAAGATGAACTCAAAAATTTATGGGTTAATGCTATAGCAGGAAACACCTATGATGACAATTATATTGGAAATATTACGTACAACATTACGCCTGAAATGAACGAAGATACTTTTAGTATGGTTAAGGAATTTACTAAAGCTGTTTACAATAGTGATTATGATAATGCGGTTTTAGAAGAACAGACAGCCATAGATGAGCTAAAGCAGCATCTGCAGGGTGATGGAGCTGATATTTATTTTGAAACACTAGAATCATTACGAAACACTCAAAAAGAGTGGGTGAAAGAACTCAGGTCGGTAGAAACAAAGGAACAAGCCCTTGCGTTAAAAGAAAAGATTGATAATGATACCCAACAGTATTCTTCTGACTCAATGCAGTTGGGGATGGCTATGAGGCTTATTGTTCAAGAGAATGATTTTGGGTTATCTACAGAGGAACAAACGGTCTTTCTGACAGATATTATAAGGACGGCTACGGAGAAATATGGCGATCCAACTGATGCAGAAAGTATGGAGTAAAGCATTGTAAAAAGAGGTGCTTCCTTTCGATAAGTTTGAGCGGACTTTCTACTATGGGCTAGTAACTGGGAGAGAGCCTGAGCGAGGATTACAATAATTCCATAGGTATAACACAATGCAGGGATTGTGCCATAAGTTTGCCTCAGTCCCTTAAAACCGAATAACGTGAAAATCGGCGTTTTTGATTGGAGGGAAGAAACATGATTGCGAATATTGATGAACTATATGAAGCTTTAAAGGAAGTTATGGATGATAAAAAATGGTGGAATACGGACAATTTATGGGAAATTATGATTGGCGCAATTCTTGTCCAAAATACTAACTGGCGCAATGTTGATTATTCACTCCAGAACATCCAGTCAGAAGTGGGCTTTTTACCTGAAAAGATTTTGCTGCTGGAGGATCAGGAGTTGGAGAAACTTATTCGCCCAAGTGGTTTTTATAAAAATAAATCGCAGACCATTAAACGGCTGCTAAAATGGTTGAAAGCATATAATTTTGATTTAGAAGCTGTTGCGGCTATTGATTCTTCGAAGCTGCGGAAGCTGCTGTTGGAAATAAAAGGAATTGGGTACGAAACAGCAGATGTTTTATTGGTTTATGTCTTTAAAAAATCAGCATTTATTGCGGATAAATATGCGCAGCGTCTTTTTCAGTGTCTTGGGATTGAAGAGCACTTAAATTATCAGAAGCTGCAGAATATGATTCCGTGGTCGGAAACATATACAAGTGAGGCAGCTCAGAACTTTCATGGCTGGATAGTAGATTACGGACAGCAATATTTAAAAAATAAAGAGCTTTGGGAAACCGGTCCGCTCAGCACGTTTACACTGAAAATTATTTGAGTAATTTTTTTAATTGGAGGTATAAAAAAATTCCCTAATTTACATTGAAAATAATGTTGCGTATGATATAGAGGTTCAAGTGATGAACAGAAAAATCGGCGAAGCTGCTATTTCTGGCAGCCGTAATATCTATACCAACAGAAGAGGAGAATTTATATGAATGCCAACAAGGAAGAATTGCGTAATCAAATTTTGTCTGTACATAAGCGCCGCTTTGCAACAAAAGCTTTTGATTCCGAAAAAAAGATTTCAGCGGAGGATTGGGCGGTTATTTTAGAAGCGGGACGTCTATCGCCAAGTTCATTTGGTTATGAGCCATGGAAATTCCTATTGATTGAAAATGAAGCAGTCAAAGATGGGTTAAATGAGATTGCCTGGGGAGCTCAAAACAGCTTAAAGGGAGCCAGCCATTTTCTAATTGTGTTAGCCAGAAAGAATCTAACCGGCAATAGTACACATGTGAAGCATATGGTAGAAGATGTGTTTGGCGTACCGTATTCTGAAACTGCCCCTCAAACAGTCTTTTTCAATCAGTTTCAAAAAAATGACTTTCAACTGACAGATGAGCGGTCGTTGTTTGACTGGGCATCAAAGCAGACCTATATTACTATGGCAAATATGATGACAACCGCTGCATTTCTTGATATTGACAGCTGCCCAATCGAAGGATTCAATAAAGAAGCTGTGGAACAGTATCTATCCAGTCAGAATATAGTTAATCTTGATACATTTGGCGTATCATATATGGCTGGATTTGGCTATCGTGCACAAGATATTCCAGTAAAGAAAAGACAAGCCTTGTCTGATATTTATGAGGTTGTCGAATAAGTGATGTTCTCTTAAAATAACTTAAACTCCTGCATTCCAATAAATTGGGGCAGGAGTTATTTTAATTTTTTAACTTATTTTTACATTGAAGGTTTGCAACATAGCAATTTCTGTTTGTAATCTTATTTGATTTGTTGTATATTCCATTTGTGGAATATAAAGCGTGAGGGTGATATACTATGTCGTTAAAACATGGACTATTGGGTTTATTAAATGCTGGAGCGATGACAGGCTATGAGTTGGATCGTTCATTTAAACGGTCGCTTTCTTTTGTGTGGAAGGCTCAGACGAGTCAGATTTACCGAGAGCTTACAGCAATGGAAGCAAAGGGCTGGCTGGAGAGTCAACGGGTGGTTCAAGAAGAAAAGCCAAATAAACGGCTATATTCAATAACTGATGCTGGAAGAGAAGAATTGAATCGCTGGCTCTCAGTTCCCAAACCAGATATTGAAAAGGCTTTCGATGTGCGAAATGGATTTTTGATGCGTGTACTTTTAGCGGGAGAAACAACAAATGAAGAAGCTCTGGCTATGTTAGTGGCATTTCGTGAAAAATGTCTGCAGGATCTTTCGTCATATGGAGCGATTTATCAATCCATCCAATCCAGCAATAAGACGGAAGAAACGGCCAAGAGGGAAAAATACTGGATGCTGTCGGCGAAGTTTGGCGAAGGTCAATACCGTGCTGCGTTGGAATGGGTAGAGGAAGCGATTGACTTATTGAGGAGTGAAGAAAATGAAATATCCAGAAATTGATGATATTAAAAGTGCCTTGTTTATCCAGCCTCATCCTGATGATAATGAGATTGGTGCAGGGGGACTGATTGCCTATTTAAGAAAAAAAGAGATACCAGTTTATTCACTAACCGTTACAAAAGGAGATGGCGGAGGTGGTGATACTGCCCCAGAGATTATCAGCGGCATTAGAGCCAAAGAAGCACAGGAAGCGGCAAAAATACTGAATCAAACCTATTTAGGTAGTTTAGGCTATTCTAATGAACAGCTGGGAACGATAGATGAGATTGTACAGGATTTAGTCGAAGTTATCAGGAAATACCGTCCAGATGCTGTTTTTTCAGTTGACGGCAAGCTGGAGGATGAAATACATCCAGCTCATTTACGAGTAGGCGCTGCTGTAGATACAGCCTTTTTCAGAGCAGGGCAAAAGACCTATCCTTTTGGTCAGAAAAAAATGTATGACACTGCTTTTTCACCGCGAATATTAGGAAAATATTTTACAGAGAACGATAACACAATTTTGGATATTACAGACTATTATGCACTGAAGCTTAAGGCTATCAGCGCCCATCGTTCTCAAGTTAATGAGGAATTTCTGGCGATGCTGGAAGGCTATTATGAATTATTGGCAATGGAGACAGGTTATGAGAAAGCTGAACGCTTCAAGCTGCTTTTCAAAGAGCAGACACATGCCTTTGCTATTCCTAAAGCACTAAAAAAATATCTAGTTTAAAAAGCTGTGAAAATAAACCTTTCGAAAGGAGAAATAGAAAAATGAAAGATGCGGTATATTGGGTTGAGAAGTTTAAACAAAAAGAAATCAGTTTATCGGAGTACTATAAAGAGCTGGATCAACAGGTTCAAAAACTGAACCCAGCAGTTAACGGATTGGTTGAATGGGATTTTGAAGCAATTAGTAAAGAGGTCAAAGACTTCTCTATAGATGAACAATTGCCTTTTTCCGGCATGCCCTTCCCCTTAAAAATGCTAGGACAAGAGAAAGCCGGCTGGAAAGCGACTTTCGGCTCACATTTATTTTCGGATGCTCGTTCAAAGCGTACATCAAATTATGTGAAAAAGCTAGAACAGCTTGGCTTTATTGCTGCCGGGCAAACCAATTCTCCAGAATTCGGCTTTAAAAACATTACAGATCCAGTACTCTATGGTCCAGCCAGAAATCCGTGGAATCTGGACTATTCTCCTGGAGGGTCCAGCGGTGGAGCAGCGGCAGTCGTTGCCAGCGGGCTTTTTCCAATTGCCGGAGCAAGCGATGGAGGCGGCTCGATTCGAATTCCAGCAGCCTTTACTGGTTTGATTGGTCTTAAGCCCACCAGAGGTGCGATGCCGACAGGGCCAAACGGTTGGCGGGGCTGGCAAGGAGCAGCCATTGACTTTGCACTGACTGTTTCTATGCGGGATACAGAAAAGCTTTTCTACGGTATGAGAGGAATTCAAAAAGCAGCGCCCTATCAGCCGCCGCTTGCAGAATGGCAGTCTCATACAATCGATAGACCGCTGAAAATTGCTTATATAGCTGAATCTCCTGTGGGAACGGAAGTATCTAAGGATGCGCAGCAGGCGTTAAAACAAATGTTTAATGAGTTAAATCAGTTGGGGCACGATTTGACTGAAGTAGTCTATCCTGTTGATGGCGTCAGTCTAATCGAAAGCTACTACCTGATGAACGGGGCGGAAACCTCTGCAATGTTTGACGGCATGCAGCAGAAGCTTAAAAGAAAGCTCACAGCAGATGATGTGGAGCTGATAACCTGGGGACTTTATCAATATGGGGAACAGATACCTGTAAAAAAATACATTCATGCTCTTAATCTATGGGATCATGCAGCAGTTAAGATGGAGGAGTTATTTACTCAGTATGATTTGCTGCTGACGCCAACTACTGCCTATTCTGCGCCTGAAATTGATCAGGAGCTTCAAAGTGATGCCCAACGTGAAACATTGCGTCACGCAGAAGAACTAACTGAGGCTGAGTTGAAAGAATTGATCTATGAGATGTTTGAAAAGAGTCTTGCGCTGTCACCGTATACTCAAATAGCAAATATGACCGGTCAGCCAGCAATTAGCCTGCCTACTTACGTAACTGAAAATGGGCTGCCCCTCGGCATTCAATTTATTGCATCAAAGGGCCGGGAAGACCTGCTTCTTCATATGGGAAAACAACTGGAAAAAGAGCAGCTGTTTAAGCTGCCGAAGGTCTGGAAAAATACTTGAAATAAAAATGGAGGCCGAGACATAAATAAATTTCCAGATTTTTAGTATACCTAAATCCGAATAAACGGTGAGACAAAAACAACTTTTCCTATTTCCGAAGGTCTTGCTCCTACGGTTACTCGTCGCAGTTAAGTGCTGTGTGAGTGCTCCTGCGATTACTCGTCGCAGTTCAAAGCTGGTATGTCCTACTCACGCTTTTTCTATTTTAGCGGGGTAGTTTTGAAATCTTCCGGTATAGTGTATGCGATAGGGCTTTCACTGTTTAAGAGGGGCTCAGTCAACTGAATGGAAAAAGTCTCAGGAGTATGATACGGGTTAAAATAATACAGCTTATTTTTAGTATCGAATGCAGCACGATATTGCGTATAATCCATAGCTCCGTCATCTTTAATATTCACGCCTTTAGGAATGGTGACATTATCTAAAACGTGGAAAATAGCAGAGAGTGCACCATCTGTTGTTTCGGTATGGGAAATATTGTTTTTCAAATAAGCTGCGCGAACAAAGCGTTCAGGAGAAGTATAGCCGCCAGGCAGGCCATAAGTTCCAGAGCCTTGACCAAAAGGAGCTGCTGAAAAATTGCCAAATGTTTTTGGCAGATAATTTTCAGGCTGTAAAAACAGATAATTGTTTAAATTCTGCAGCTGCCACTCAAAACGGGGACTATTAGTCATGACCCCCACTGGATTGTTTTTAATCGTCAATGCTTGATCATGAGTTTCGATAATAATTGATTCACCGGAAGCATCTGTTACGATAAAGTGTAGGGGTAAAATAACGTTTAGCAGTTGGTTTTTGGCATTGATAATCGCAACCTCAGCGATTCTTGTTCTAAGTTCAGTGATACTGCTGATATTGCCGAGGGCCCACATGATGAACTCATGGGGAGCCAAAGAGAGCTTGCCAGGTCCAGCCGTTTCCACATAGGAAGCCTCGCCGGGAAAATATAATTCGGCAATTGCCAGCCCCTGCTCATTAACACCATCAGCAAATAGATAGGAATCCAGCTTTCTCCCTGTACCGACAAAGCCTAATGGAAATGTCAGATGTTCACCTAGATCTGTTGTAAAGAGATAGTTTCTCGGGATAACAACTGGATGGCCGTCTAGTTCAAAACCAAAATCCATTGTTCTGGCCAGGTATGTTGTCAGCTGGTTAGATAAAGTAATACTCGTACACATAAAAAAACCTCCTCTATGCTGAAAATTATACGTACTCTTATAAAAAATCTCAAAGAAAACAGTTAGCAAATAAGCGGAAACTGTACTGGAAAGGAAGTCGTGAGCCTGAAGCCGGTTCAGCTAAATAAAATAACGAAGAATAGTGGAGAGATTATTTGCTGATTTTTCACAGAAGCTGTATCCTATAGATGTTCAACATCTGTTGTCAAAAAGGCAGGGATTGTTTGGAGCTGCTCGCTGAGCAGGTGGTATAATGTGTCTAGCGGCAGATGTTGAAAGCTAAAGTAAAGGGGACAGGGGTATATGGATAAAGAAGCGGAATTTCAGGTTCCTCAGGAAATTATTGAGCAGCTGGAGTTTAATAAAAAAACAGAAATTGATTTAGATGTGGCTAACGGCAAAGTGATAATTCGAAAAAAGGAGAAGACTGCTGCCGGACAAACGATATCCTTACGAGGATTTATACTGCCAACATTATTGGCTACTCTTGTTTTTTTCCTGTTTTTCTATTTTAAAGAATACAAATATGTTCCCTTGGTAGGCCGTCTTTCTATCGGGGAGCTGGTAAGTACAGTAGGAGTGCTTACTGGAATCGCCACTCTGGTTTTTTCATTTATAGGAATAAAAAAAGGCCGAATTGTTTCACAGGCTAAAAACTTATATTGGCGAAATTTTCCTGCAATTGTGATTTCTTTTTCGATTATTCTATTTTTAGGCTCACTCTTTCTGTTTAAACTTCTAGGCTATATGTTTCCTGGGATTGCTTTTGATTTATTTACCTCTACACTGTTCTTCTTTTTAATTATGGCTATGGTGAATTACCTGATGATATATATAGTGATGGAGTTGTCGCCGATGCTTTTGACTAATATTTTAACCGTAGTGATTGTCGGCGGCGTTTTAGGCGCTATGCTGACAAATCGGGAAAAGCAGTGGTGGCAGCATAATTTTAGTTTTCTTGGAACGATGGAGGCGACTAGCAGATGGCAGTTTAATCTGACGCTGATTCTGTCTGCTGTTCTGATGATTGCATTAATCGACTATCTTTTTGTTAATCTAAAGCAAAGATACGGTGGTTTGCGGTTGTCGATTTTACGCTGGCTATTGATTCTTACAGCCCTTAATTTAGGTGGAGTAGGGGCTTTTCCATACAAAGAGCATTCGATTTCAGCAGTCATTCATAATCAGGTGGCTGCTAATCTGGTGTACCTGATTATTATCTTAATTATAGGGATGTACTGGCTGCTGCCCAAGGTTACCAAAGAATTTCAAATAACTTCTTATGTTATTATGGGATTTCTGGTTGCTACAGTTGTTCTTTTTCAGGTTGTTCATTATTTTTCATTAACAGCTTTTGAATTTGTGGCTTTTCTGATTGCATTTGTCTGGCTGTTGATGCTCTTCCAGTATCTGCAAAAGCTGGTGCTTGACAGTACACAAAGAGCTTATATTCCTGTGTATTTGAAAAATGACGAGAGGGAGCAGCGATGAGCAGCTTTGCTTATGTAAAAGAAAAGATAAATGGATAAATTATTTTATAAAGTGAGAAACACATGAAGAATTCGTGATGAATAACGGCTGAAAATTTTTGCTTGTGTTGATTATTAAAAGGCTGCAGCATATCGGTATATCGATGCTACAGCCTTTTATTTAATTTGCGAAGTGTCATTTTTAAGTGTTTGCTGGACGTTCATTACTGAATACCTTTTCCTTCTCTATAGTTTATGCATATGCTAATACCATTAAATTTATGTCCGGTGTGATACAGGTTTGAAGAGTGATTCGCTCACCGCCGCCGGTTCCAACTGTTAAGTCCCAATGGTTTGCGCCAGAAGCTAAGTCGTTTCCATAATCATCTACGGTCAGAATTGACTGGACAACATAGTCTGTCGAAGTCCCGGCACTATCTGTTACTGTGATAACACTGCCTGTGCTTAAGCTTAAAACAGAAGCAAATATTCCTGGATTGTGTCCAATAAAGTGAGTATTTTGACCATCTACCCCTGATTGAACGGCTGCTCCGCCCCAAGTTGAAGCAGTGCCATAAGGGTTGCCGTCGATAATTGCCTGACCGCTGCCTGTTCCGCCATTTTGATAAGGAATTGGAACGCCAAGAAAATTCAGTGTATTGGCACTGTAAACTGGCGCTGGCGGTTGAGTAGGTTCTGCCGGCGGGGTAGATATGGTTGGGATTTCTTCTTCTGCAATGGGAGCTTGACTGATTTCTGCTGGCGGTGTTTCAGGGATAGGTTCGTCGAGTGGGATGGCGGGCTCTTCTGGGGGAGGGGATTCGGCTATGATAATCTCATCAGCCACAATGATGGTTCGGTCCTTAGCGATGTGATTGCTGCTGCTGTCAGTTACGCTATAGGTTAGTGTATACGAGCCTGCACTTGAAGTGTTTACTTTACCTTTTACGACCACCTTTTCCTTAAGGTCGCCATCAACATTGTCTGTTACTGAAAGCTCTGACAAAGGATCAAATGGAGTGCCATGTGGAATCGTAAGATTTTTAAAAGTTAAGTCGGGGGGTGTTCTATCAATGAAGGTGATGACAGCCATATGCTTCTCGTAATTGCCGTTTTTTGCCATTTGTTTATAAAAGACATAGCGTTTTTGTGGTTTATCCGCCTTCAACAGCTGGTCACGTTCATCTTCAAGCTTAATCGTTTCTGGAGCTAATCTGAGCAGTTCATAGAAGCTGACTTCTTTTCCTACCTCAGCCCGTTCGTATCGAAGTGTTAGGGGAGCATCTGTTGTTTTTCCAGTTTGTGTTTCGGAAGCTGCGGTTGATTTGATAGAGGGAGACAAAATTAATGATGCCAGCCAGAAAAGATAACCTGCTGAAAATAGCAGACTGGCTATCAATCCCAGCTTTGCAAAACCCAGCTTTTTCATAGTGGTTCTTCCTTTCTTTTGATGAACGTAGTTATCTGACTATTCTAATAAATACATAGATTTCCCTCCTTTATAAAAAATAGTTAAAACCCAATCTTTAGAGAGGATGATAAACTTTCCCTAGTAGAAGTTTATCATTTTCATAGTTCATAATATATTTCTGAAACATTCAAAAAAGTTTATTATTTTTAAAAAAACTAAAAAATATAACAAAAATATATTTTTGTTATATTTTTATTTATTTATTTTTCCGTAAGTATAACAAACTATTTGCCATTTTTTTGATATAAATGTTAAACAAAAAAAAGAGATATCTTTAAAAAGTTTTTGAAAAAGTCTTTTTTCAAAAAAAACATCCAAAACTGCAAGAGTTTCGGATGTTTTCAAAAGATAAAGTTTTTTTCCTTATAAAGATATATAAACCGTTTTATAAAGCTCTTATTTTTACTCAGATAGTAGCTCGACTGCTTAAATCGTGTGAGAAAAATGATTTCTAACGAATTTAGCTATGCTTGTACTCTTGGGCTTTTCTTAACAGCCTGATGATTATTAGGTTGGAGCAAATTGACTGTTGTATAAATCTGCATAAAAGCTTTTCTGCGCCAGCAGCAGCTGATGATTGCCTTGTTCAATAATAGCACCATCCTTCATTACGAGGATTAAATCTGCATTTTTGATGGTAGATAAACGATGAGCAATGACAAAGCTGGTACGGTTTTCGGTTAGATGATCCATTGCTTGCTGTATCAATTTTTCTGTTCGTGTGTCAACACTGGACGTTGCCTCATCCAGAATAAGGATATCAGGATTAGCCAGAATGGCTCGTGCAATAGTCAAAAGCTGCTGCTGCCCTTGGGAAATCTCGCTTCCTTCCGAAGAGATAATTGTTTTGTAGCCATCAGGCAGCGTTCGGATGAAATGATCACATTGAGCAGCCTTAGCTGCTGTAATAATTTCCGGCATAGTCGCCTCTTGCTTGCCGTAAGCAATGTTTTCAGCGATTGATCCTTGGAATAGCCAAGTGTCCTGAAGAACCATCCCAAATTTTCTACGAATATCAGCGGCTGCGAATTGAGAGGTATCCATTTCGTCCACAGTGATTTGTCCGCCGCTTAATGGATAAAAACGCATTAATAGATTAATCATCGTTGTTTTTCCAGCTCCAGTCGGGCCCACAATAGCTACAGTCTGTTTTGGTTTTACAGTAAAATTGACATCCGTCATTAGCTGATTTTCCGATGTATAGCCGAAGGCAACCTTATGGAAAGCTACTTCTCCTTTTAGTGTTGCAGGAACAGGCAGCGGCTGAGTCGTTTCTACTTCTTCTGCAGCGTCGAGTATTTCAAAAATCCTTTCCATAGCAGCTAGGGCACTTTGTAAAGTATTGATGATATACGAAGCTTGAGTAATCGGTTCAGAGACTTGATTAATATATTGCAGGTAGGCTTGAATCAAGCCAATGGAAAGCTGACCGCTGATGACTAAAAAGCCGCCAACAACTGCACTAATAACAAAGCCAATCTGATTAATGAAACGGATGAGCGGATTGATTGCAAAACTAACAAACTGGGCTCGCTTAAACGCTTCAAACTGCTGATCATTCAGCGCAGTCATTTCCTGCTCTACTTCTTCTTGACGGTTATACGCTTTGATAACTAAATTACCAGAGTAATATTCCTCCGCTTTAGCTCCGACATCTCCAAGAGCCTGTTGATTGGCTGCAAAATAGACTTGATTGTGCATGGCTAGTTTTTTTGTTATATAGCTGCTGAGCACGAGAATAATCAAAATGCCAATAGTCAGTAATGGACTGAGTATCAACATAGTGACAACACCAAATAAAATGCTGATGACAGCTGTGATTAACTGCATCAAACCGACCTGCAGCACCTCAGAGACTTTGTCCAGATCTAGAATGGTTCGGCTGAGAATATCACCGGTCTTATGCTGATCATAGAAACCGATCGGCAGCCTATTTAGTTTGGCAGTAACTTGTTTACGTAGTGTAAGAGTCAAGGTTTCGCTCACACTAGCCATTGTATACTCCTGAAGCAGAGAGAAGAGACTAATCATTCCCCAGCTGACAAATAACAGGATAATGGGCAACTTGATATTAGTTAACATATTTTCTAGTGTAAAGCGGTTGGACTTGATTAAAAGAATCAAATTATCTAAGCCCCAGCCGACAATCAGAGGGGTGACTGCCATTAAGGCTGAAAAGCAGAAGGCTGAAAAAATGATTAAGATAAATTTTTTCTTTTGGATAATTAACAGCTGGAGTAAACGCCGACTGGTTTGTTTTAGTTCTTTTGGTGAATCGATAGTTTCTTTAGCTTGTTTTTGCGTCATGTCCATTCCCTCCTATTCCTTGTGATACAGCGAATTCCTGATAAGTTTTACAGCTGCTGAGAAGCTCGTCATGACTTCCGCGTCCGACAATCCGGCCTTCATCCAGAACGATAATCTGATCAGCGTCTTTGATTGTAGCAATTCGCTGGGCCACAATAACTACAGCTGCATCTTTTAGAAAAGTTTTTAACGCAGACCGCAGTTTGGCATCTGTTTGATAGTCCAATGCGGAAAAGCTATCGTCAAAAAAATATAAATCTGCTGGTTTAATTAAGGCTCTGGCAATACTTAAACGTTGTTTCTGTCCCCCAGAGAAATTGCTCCCTTTTTGAGCAACAAATGACTGGTATTGATTAGGTAATCCTTCAATAAAGGCTTTCGCCTGTGCAACTTCAGCAGTCTGTTTGATTTGCTCTGGCGTAGCCTGTGGGTTTCCAAATAAAAAGTTATCCATGATTGTACCACTGAAAAGCAGTGCCTTTTGCGGAACATAACTGATTCTCTCTCTCAGCTCCTGTTGTGTTACGCTGCGGATATCTGTATCCAAAAATTCAACGGTGCCTTTCGTAACATCCTTAAATCGTAACAGCGCTTTGGCAATAGTGCTTTTTCCTGATCCAGTTCCGCCAACAATAGCTGTAACCTGCTCCCGATGAATATCAAAGCTAATATCCTTTAAGACAGGTTCTTCTGCCCCCGTATAGGCAAAATCTGCTTGCCTAAAACTTGCTACCAGTGTGGTTTTTGCTGGTTTAAATGTTTCTGAACCATCTTCGATTTCATTTTCTTTATACAGAATCTCTTCAATCCTATGCAGGGAAGTCAGGGCTTTTGGAATCATCACAATAACCATTGCGGCCATCGTCAGAAACCATAAACTTAAGGTTGTGTATTCTATAATCGCGGTAATGCTTCCGACCGGAATCTGTCCCTCACCACTTAAAAAACCGCCGAAAAATAGAATAGCTGTCATTGATAAGCCCATGGTCAGGTTAACCATTGGATTAAGAACGGCAAAAAGGCGATTGACCTTAATCATGACCTGAGAATAGGTAGTGAAAGCTTGATCTGTCCGCTTTTTCTCGTGCTCTGGTGTATCAAATGCTCTAATTACTTTCACACCAGTATACATTTCACGAAGAATACGCATCATTTTATCCACATTCCTCTGCATAATTGCGGCCAGCGGAATTGCTTTTTTTATGACAACGCCGGCAACAATCGAAAACAATAAAATAGCAAGGAGAGGAATCCAAATCATTCGAGGTGAAACAGCTCCAGTTAAGATAATAGAAGCTAGAACAATTAAAGGTGCCGGCAAAATCATTTGAAGTGTCATCATCAGTATCTGCTGAATATTATTGATGTCACTGGTGCTTCTTGCTAATAATGTCGGCGTACCAAATTCCTCAACATCTGTAATCGATAGCTCTTGAGTTTTTCTGAAAAGCTTTTCTCGTAAAAAATGACCAAATTTACCGGCCAGATGAGCAGAATAATAACTGGTTAGGATGGAAAGAATCCCTGTCAGCAATGCCGCTAAAAGCATCCATCCGCCATATTGAAGGATGGCTTGTTTATTTTGTACCAGTATTCCGTCATCGATAATACTTGCTACAAAATGGGGAACCAGAAGTGTTCCAAAAGACTGCAGCGTCATTAAAATAACCACTCCGAAAATCATGCTGGAATAGTTCTTAGAAAACAGCTTGAATTGTTTCATTATTTTTCCTCCTAAAATCGACATACCATGTTAGAATAAACTGTAACGTAACGTTACAGTCAACCCTTTGGAGATGATTTTTTGAAAAAATATTTATCAGTTAGCGAAATGGCTGAATATGCTGGAGTAAGCCGACGAACATTGATTTACTATGATCAGATAGATTTATTTAAACCGAAAAAAACAGGTGATAATGGCTACCGTTATTATAGCTTTGATCAGTACGCAGAACTGGATGTTATTCTCATTTTGAAGGCACTCAATATGTCATTAGAAGACATAGCTGCTTTTCTGAAGCAGAGAAATCCTGAATATACGTTAAAAGAACTAGGCGTTCAACGGGAAAAGGTGAGAGAACGAATCACGAATCTTAAGCAGATTGAAGGAGTACTGGATGAGTATATTCACCGCTATGAAAAAATTCGATCAGTGGATTTTGAGGTGCTGACTTATGATTATCGGGAGAAGGAATATTATGTTGTCTCTGATATGATTGACCACACAGATGAACCATCGGCGTTTCAGGTCTATTCTCATTTTTATTCCCTGATTCAGTCCAGAGATATTTTTAGCGGATACCCCATAGGTTTTTTGACTGAAGGAAGTGCCTTTGAGCAACGGGATATTCACTCCTCTCCTTATCGGGCTTTAATCAGAATTCCCGAAGAAAGGCGGAAAGTATATCCAAATAATCTGGTTATTGAAAAGCCGGCTGGCTACTATGTTTCGGGTTTTGTCAGAGATGATATCCATCATCTGGTAAATTTTTCTGAACGCTTCAAAAAATACTTAAATGAACAGAATCTAGTTATCAATGGAGATATTTGGGAATTGATGTGGCAGGATGAGGTAGCAACAGCTAGCAAGGAGCAGCAGATTTTTGAGGTTATGCTGCCGGTTAAAAGCATGAATTGAGCAATAGGATAGTGCTAACTGGAGATAAAGGGCTGTTTTTATTATGACAAAAATATACTGACAAAAGAAGGATTCTTTCTTACAAATTTTATTAAAATATGTTTAAAAAAGTAAATAGTTTTTGAATAGATTGAGTAGGTAGTAAATCAGTTTCGGAAGCTTTCTAAGAGTTCTCCATGTAGTAGGAGGACAAAGAGTTTGAGATATAACTAAATGTCCAAACTCGGACTTCTCTAACATCCGAATAAACAGTGGGACAGAAGCAACATACTGCAATTCGTTCCGATAGCATCAACTTCTAAGCGCTAAAAGCACTAAGAGTTGAAGTTTTCGGAAATCAGCCGAATTTTTCAAAGTTTAGCACTTCTGTCCCATCCTCATTCCTCCTGTTGTATTTTTCATAAAACCTGCTATTATTTCGATTGATTTTAGCTTATTATAGTAGAAAAGGAGCAACTAAAAAGGGAGTAATGGCGTATGAAGAATATTCAACTAATAAGTAGAAAGAAATATAATTATCCATTGGTGTATGAGTGGATGGAACCAGGAGTTTATCGCTTTTTAGGAGAAGATGATTTAGTAGACAAGGGTAGTTTTGTATTGTCAATGTCGTTTGAGCTGGAAGAAGAATTAGGAGAAGCAGAAGACCATCAATACCCCTTAGAGGATATTCTGGATAAATATGGTGCATTTGTTTCCGAAGTAATTGAGGACAACAATAATACTTCAGTGATGAAGCTAGAGCTGTCAACAGGGGACGACCTGGCAAATATTCAAAAGCTAAAAGCTTTGGCCGGACGTCATGTTTATAATAAAGAGCGCACAGAGAATGGACAAGTCTTTATTGATTTAATGATTGACTGAAGTTGTGAAAATTATCTTATGGTAATAAATTATTGAGGTATAAAAAACGATTTTGCGGATAGAACATAAGGGATAGCGTATAATACCGCTCAAGAGGTATTTGTATGGTTTTAAAGTGACTGTCAAAGTTTTCATTGTTTTAGCAGCAGTTTTAATCAATAATAGAAGAATAGAACGAGGAGTTTTTAGGAGGAAATAAAATGAAAAAAGTGATAATGGGGTTAAGCTTGTGTTTGCTAATGGGGCTGACAGCCTGCTCAAATGGAGGTAAAAAAAATACTACAGATGAAACAACCACATCCAGTAGTATAAGTAAGGAACAGAGTGAGAAATACGAAGCAGCAATAGATGATGGAAAACAAGCAATTGTTGATAAAGAAATCAGCAAAGCAGTAGCTTCTTTTCAATTGGCATTAGAATATAAGACTGATGATAGAGAGGCCAATCAGCTCATATCACAGGCCGAGCTGTATCAAGAGGCGCTTGCCTTAACAGAAGACAAAGAGTACGCTCAGGCACTCAAAAAGCTGACAAAACTAAAAGAAACACGAGGTGGTTCAACCGCTTTGAAGCAATATGGAACTAATCTAACGGATAAAATCAGTAAAGAAGTAAAAGCTGAACGGGAAGAAACGAAGAAACGGAAAGCTACCGAGGAAAGTAAGCAGGCAGAAAAAGAAAAGAACTCTACTGAAGAAAGCAAAGAAGCAGAGAAAAAAGAAGAAACAGATCCTTCGAAAGAAGCAGCTCCTGCAGCTAATTCATTATGGAATGCACAAAAGAGCAGTGCTCTAGGCGCATTCATGATAAGCTGGGGTCAAACAATGGGACAGGCGTATATAGAATATTCCCCATCTTCTGAACTGGACTACTATGGAGTTAAATTCCCTAGTACGTTTGCGGCTGGGAATATTGCTGTAAACGGCGCTCCAGCCAGTGTACAGTGGTCTACTGACGGTTCTGCAAGCAATGTTTACAATGTTGTGGCTATTTACTCAGATGTTCATACTACAAGTGCTATGGAAAGACATTTATACCTGTTTGCCATCTATAATGGTCAGCCGGTTGCTCTGGTGACTATGCAAAATCAAGGGAATAACGAAAACCTAATTTATTTCACACCAACACAAAATGCCGACCTAAGTAATGGATTTGCGCAAATTATCGGCGGCTAGTTAAATAAGCTGTTATGAAAAAACTCATTTTTTATGAGTTTTTTCTTTGCGTTTAGGTGATTAAATGTCTGGGATTGAAAATAAATTCCAATCATTCTGATAGTGAACCTGTCTGTTTTTTTTAGGTAAGGGATGAGATTAAATTAGTAACGGCTGCTTCTAAAATATAAATAAAAGCAGGCAGTAAAAAAAATAAATTTTTTGTTGACAAAAATAAAAGAGAGGTGTATTATGAAAATATAAATAAACCGACAGACGGTCTATGGAGAACAGCAAATTATTCTTTTGCATCACCTCAGCATATGTTGAGGTGAAAAATATCTCAAAAAACGACAGGCAGTCGGTCTTGTGAATAGGAGGAAAAATGATGAATCATACACAAACAATTAACACAGTCGCTGAAAGAAGCCAAGTTGATCCGCAAACCAGTGAAGCTGTAATTAAAAGCTACGAACGGTATTGCGGAAGCAATATTACACGAACATCAAGTAAAAACATGAAAGCGATTATCAGCTTTATTGCAGAGGATTCTTCGGTTGATATGTGGCAGGCAGAATCTGTAATGACGGAACTATTTGCGCTACTGAAAGAACAAGCAAAGAAAAAAATTCCATTTTTTAAATAGGAGTAATCAAAAAAACAAAACAAAAGATAAGGGGAAAAAGAAAATGATGAGAACAAAAGTAATGGTAGGAATACTTGGAGCAATCACATGTTTAGGGTTAGTGTCTCAAGCAGCAGAAAAAGAACTAAACAAAGAAGAGATTAAAAGTTATATAGTAAATAACTTCAAAGAACACGATGAGCGTGATGCATTGATTGACTTTGATAATGATGAAAAGGAAGAACATACATTTTTAGAATGGTTAGGCTTTTAAAGAGCAGCCAAGCAGACACCCTTGAACGACTCTTCAAGGGTGTCTGTTGGTTCCTAACTAGGATAGACACGTTTTTTTAATCCAAGTAGCGTGACATTAGCTCCATATGGTGCATGACAGCAGCCTTACGCATGACTCCCATCCCGGGAAATTTATTTTTTGCAGCGGTCTTCAGTAATAGCTGCAAGCCCGCAGTTACCTGAGAACCGCATAAGATCGTCAGCCAGCGGGTCACTTCCTCCATTAGCTCGAAGAATTTTTCTTTTTGAGAAGGAGCCTCTTCGCTGGAAAGAAAATGGTGGATACGCAGGATATTCTGCTCAAAATAGACAAGATGGAGGCTTAAAATTTTTGAGGGATAGCTATGCTCGTAGTAAATTCGGCTGTCGATAGAGAAATCGCTGAATCCCAAAAATCCTTTTTTATGAAATGTAAGATGAGTTGTTGAAAATAGCTCATCTGGGCATTCCTGATAAAAAAACGTTTTTGGAAGTCGAGTAAAGCCATCCTGAGATAGGATCTTTTCTCCTTGAACTTTATTCAGAAGACGGAATTCTTCAGGAACAACAACTTTATATCGCCCCTCTTGCCAGTCGCTAATCATAACAGGCTGGGCTTCATGAACAATTAGCAGAGGAGGGACTACTTCAATGGTTTCTATCGGCTGTTCAATAATTAATGCTTTTTCGCTCGAAGCAGCTTGAAGCTGCCGCAGCCCTTCCTCTGTGAGGAAATCACCGCTCAGCGGATTTTGAATAAGGTAGAATAGATAATTCTTTTGTTGAGCTAGAGCAATAAATTTTTTCAGTGCGTTGGAATTCTTCACTGGTTCGATAATCGGCAGAATTTTTCGGGATAATAAATCATTTTCCAAAAGAGCGGTCAAAGCCAGTAAATCAAACTGCTTTCCTCTAAAATAGGGATAGTACATCAGCTCTCCTCCAATAAACGCTTTTCCAACTCAAAGTAAGCCGCTCTAGTTGCTTCCAGCTCTTCCTTCAATGCCTCGACCGCCTGTTCATTGACATCTTCGATGAATCGGTCGTAAAAATTGATACCGCCGCCAAATAAATCATATTCAGGCTGCCTTTTTTTTAGCTCTTTATAAAGCTGGTCTGTGGAAAAAACACGTAATCCCCGAGCGGTTTGTTTTGCTTTTCCTACTTCTCTGGCTTGGGCACCAATCAGGCGAAAAATCAATGCTTGTTCATTAACCATCAGTTCTTGACGCTGAGGCTTTTTTTCAATTGTAAAGTAGCCGGGCAATGTCTGAGAATCTGGTGAAAGATATTGATGGTAGACCATTAGGCCGATATGAGCGGGAATCTCTTCTTTTACTTTTTCAGCCAGTGCCTCAGGAAGAACAAAATAATTATAGTTTCCTGCAAAGGAAAGCTTAGCATTGGAACGAAAGTCGGCTTTACTAACCTTTAGCTCATAACAACGCCATTCAAACTTGTTGTCAGCCAGCAAACGGCAGCTCAATGTATCGACAATACCCTGATCCTCCGGCATAGTAACCTCTTCGACAACAATATCGCCATTTTCCCGGCAATAATAATAAAGCACCTCTTCCATCTGCAGCGTTAGGGATGTTTTCATGAGCAGCTCCTTTAAAACTTTTTTATCTACTATAAAACATATGTTCGTAAAAAGAAAGAGCTTTTAATCTTTTTTAAACAAGAAGAAATAAAAAAAAGTTGCTGAAAAAGCCTTAAAAAAACAAAAGCAGAAAATTCTTTTTTTGTTTTTTTCTATAAGTTCATTTAAGGTAGTAGGGTAGCGCTAATTGATTTACTATTATTTTGTAAAAAATAAAAAACATATTATAAGAAACGGAACTATTGGTTGCCTAATGTAGCTAATCTGAAATATTCTTGTAATATTTCTATGTTTGAAATGAAATATGAATGTGTTAGAATCAATTCGTCATAAGGAAAAATTAAGATTTTAATATAGAGGAAATTGTGGAATAAATCAGTCGGAGGAATTAAGAGTGAAGAAACGTATATTTGCATCATTATTAGTATGTTCATTAACACTTACTGTAGCAGTTGCTCCAAGTACAGCGTCAGCAGAGAATATTGATCAGAAGATTGAACAAAAAGATAAAGAGATTTCAGATTTAAAGGCTCAGCAATCAGATTTAGCATCTCAAGTTTCTTCTTTGGAAGCTGATATTGCAGATATTATTAACAAAAGCTCAGAGTTATTAGAAGAGCAGACAACACTGCAAAGCAAATCAGATCAGTTGAAAAAGGATATTGAAACATTAAATCAGCGTATTGAAAAACGTGAAGCAGCAATCAAAAATCAAGCACGTGATGTACAAGTGAATGGTCAAAGTACAACATTTATTGATGCCGTATTGAATGCAGAATCAATCTCTGATGCGATTGGCCGTGTTCACGCTTTTACAACAATCGTTAGTGCAAATAATGACTTAATCAACCAGCAAAAAGCAGATAAGCAAGCTGTAGTAGATAAAGAAGCTGAAAATGAACAGAAACTGCAAGAGCTTGAAGTAAGCAAAGCAGAGCTGGATACAAAAAGAGCGGACTTTGCTACAAAACAATCAAGTCTGAACGTTTTAAGAACCTCTTTAGAGTTGGAACAAGCAACAGCTGAAGGAACAAAAGCTGATTTACAACAACAAAAATCAGCGGCAGAAGCTGAACAAGCTCGTATTGCAGCAGCTCAAAAAGAAGCAGCTGAAAAAGCAAAAGCTGAAAAAACAGCCGCAGCAACTGCTGAAAGCTCTGCAGCAAGTAGCACCGCAAGCTCAGAAACAGCACAAAGTAGTACAGATTCTTCAGAAACAGCGCCAAGTATTGAAGTACCAAATACAGGTGGTTCTACTAATACAGGTAATGAATCAAACAATAGTGGTAACACTGGCGGAGGGATTGTTGAGTCAGGTGATGCAACGTTCATGGCTCTTAACGCTAAACGTGTAGCAAATGGCTTGAATCCCGTTAGCTGGGATGCTGGTTTGGCAGGAACTGCTTCAGCTCGTGCATCATTAATTAGTGCAACTGGTGGAATTCCTTCTGATCATTGGTCTCGTGGAGATGAAGTGATTGCAATGGGATTTGCTCCTGGAGCTATAGTTATTAATGCTTGGTATAATGAAGAAAATATGGTAAGTGCTTCTGGTTCAGGTCACCGTGATTGGGAAATGAACCCAGGCATGACAAGAGTTGGCTTCGGCTATTACGGTGGAGTAATCGTTGGTCATTCCGGCTGAGAATAATTTTACAAGTTTAAACAGACCTTTCATGAAAATGGAAGGTCTGTTTTTTTTTTCAATTATTTAATAAAGTAGGATAGTATTGTTTTTCAATAGTATTAGCTGAGAATCAAGGAAATAAACGGGCTATAATTAGTTACGGAACTGGTAATATTACTAGAATCAAAATACTAATCAATCATTCAAGGAAATGCTAATAAAAGGATTTCCGATATTGATTAGGGCTGATTCCCAGTTTTGTTTTAAATTGGCGATTGAAATTTGACTGAATAGGTATTTCTAAAATAAAAAACCGCCAACAATTTTTTTGAGTCTTTAGAAAAAGGGATAGCCAATGGATGAAATGAAATCGACTAAAACTCTAAATCATTCGCTTTGTTGTCCTTTTCAAAAAAGAACTTGGAACAAAAACCAGAGATTCTCTGTTTTTTTATTCCAAGTTCTGCACTCTTATTCATTTTTTGTCTCATCAACACAACTTGATGTCGAACGATTAATCCTGTATTCGCTGGTCTTTTTTACTTCAAATAGTCATCTTTAGTAAATTCTGTATGTTCATACTTCCCTTTTTCCCCATAAAACCGGTTATAGCGTTGTTTGAACTTACGGAAAAGATAGGTAACAGTGACTTTTATCAAACAATACAGAGGGATTCCGAAAATAACCCCTACCAGTCCAAGCAGCTCACCCATAACTAACAAAACAAGTAAAATTGTAATAGGATGGATTTTTAATTTGTCCCCCATCACTCTAGGAATAACTAAATCACCGTGAATCAGCTGAATGACAAACCAGACGATAACAAACTTGACAACCATAAAGGTAGAGTCCTGAAAGGCAATGATTAGTCCAGGAACAAAGGCAATAAAAGGACCAATATATGGAATAATACAGAGGATACCAGCGGCTAAAGCCAAAACACTGGAAAACTGCAGGCCAATTAAAAGAAAGGACGGCCAGTACATAACTCCTAAAACGATCGACGCAATAATCTGTCCTTTTAAATAGTCGCCAATTTGAATATTAACAATCTGACTGTATTCATCAAAGTCAGCACGAAAGGCAGGAGGAATCATCCGTTTAATCGAAGCATAAAATTTCTCTTTATCCTTCAATAGGAAGAACGCGATAATTGGTCCGGTAAACATAGTTAGAAAAGTTGCAGAGACGGCAGAAAAGACGCTTCCCAGCCCTTGTGCTCCTTTTTCGATATAATCCCCGGCAACGTTACTTATCTTGCTCCAGAGATTCTCCAAGGACTCTGTAGCCTGACTAAATTCATCAGCAAACGGTGTCTTAGCAATTAATGATTCGGTTGTTTTTTGGAAATCATTCAAAATGGAAGGGAATTGTTCGATTAAGTCCTCTGTCTGCTTCTGAATAATCGGAAAAACCTGTAGTCCGCCTAAAAACAGCAGCAGCAGAATCAAAATATATAAACCGGCAATTGCCCATACTCGGGGAATTTTTTTCTCGAGCAGCCGCACAAGGGGATTTAATAAGTAATAAATGATAACAGCAAAAATACCCGGTGCCAATACTGAAATAAAAATAACCCAAAGCGGTTTAAAAATAAAGGAAACTGTGTGAAATAAAAAGATTGTTATTGCCAGCAAACAAAGTGCTGCCAAAGTAAAAATTAGACTTTTCCCACCTAAAAATCGTATCCAGCGATTTTTTTCTTTGTCCATTTTATCACTCCTACTTTAACTCAATGTTATTTTTATTATAGACTATTGTCGGAAGGCTGTAAAAATTTTACTATGTATTGTAGTTTGTGAAGTGAAAAAACCGCTGATTTCTGATGGAAAACCGTTAGCATTTAAAGACAGGAGAAGCCTTCGAGCAAGTTGCAAAGTATGAATGGCTGAAACAGTGCATCTCATAGATTTAAGCCGTTAAAATCAGCTATTCTTTTTACAGTCAGTTTACGGTATAGTTAAATCTGGAATAAAAGGAGAAATAATTAAGGAGGAAAAGGTTGTATGAAGTTTAAAAAGGTGATAAAAAGCATCGTGCTGCTGCCGCTGCTTATTTTTCTGGCAACATTTATTTATGGACTGCTGAGTTTTGATGTTTCAGGGATGGATGAAGGACTTCCTTATGGTCTAATTTATTCTTTTGTAATTATGGGATATGTTTATCTAGCCTATCTTTTAGCATTTGTTCTGAATGGGATTGTTGCTGTTGTATTTCTGATAAAATTCAGCAGAAAATCTGTCAGACTGCAGTTTCTGATTAGTGGGTATTTAGCAGCTTTACTCCTGCTGGTAGCTGTCTGGCTGACAATGGGCTATTCATCATTATTCCCATTTACCGCATTTTTTGCGCCGGGCACCTTGGGAGTATGTGTGGCTAGTATTTTTGTAGCTGCACTTGGCTGGAGCATTTCAAATTATCCTGCTAGTGAAAATAATGAAGCTGAAGCAAAAAAAATTGAAATAAAGTCAGTTGTCTATGGGCTGTTGCTTCCAGTTTTAGCTGTAAGTCTGACTGCGGGCGTCCGGCTGCTGATGGTCATTCAGACAAGCAATAACAAGCATGAAGTCTATCAAGAGGTCATTGAAGCAAAGCTGGCGGAAGCAGGTACAGCAGGTACGGTTAAAGTCATTAAATCCTATGGTTCTGAGGATTATATACAGCTGGATTATGTGTTGACACAAGAAGCCGTGGATGTCTATGGCAAAGGCGTATTAAACCGCGAAAACGCCCAATCAGAATGGGAATTGACCGACAGTACGCTGACTACTTATAAAAATTCAGTTCCAACAATTTTACAAGTTCCGGCGCACTCGGAGGCTGGACAAAGATTTTTAAGCACATTTAGTGAAGCAGTAGAAAAAGCTATTGTATTGTGTGATTTGGCAGATACGCTAGGTATTGATACGCCGCTGGAAGAAAATGAAATTCGTACGGCATATGATTCCCCATATTTTTCCATGAAGACGGAGTCAATTTCATCAGAGGTTGAGGCATGGGCAAAAGAAAATGGAGCGTCTTCTGATAAGGAAAAAGCTGTATTTGATGGTTATGCAGCGTTAACTATTGAACAGTTAATGACCTCACAGACTGTCTCAGCGGTAATTCCAATTCAGCATCCTTATAAAGAGGGCAGCGACTTAGATGAAAGAGAGCAAAATGTTGAAGAATATTACAAGGTCTTGATTAAGGCGATTGATTTTTCTGCTATGGTAGATGGGTATTACGAAATAATTATCGGTAATAGTCACAGAGGACAGCAGATGTTGGTCAAAAATCATAAAGTAGTCGAGGTTATTGAGTCACAGGGCGGTAGCATGCTGAAAAGACCAGAGGACAATCTTGGTAGTTATACCTCCTCAGAATATATGCAGTGGTAAAAAAGAACCATGAGTAAATAAGGAGCAGGGGAAAGTGATAGAAGAAGGAATTTCAATGGAAAAACTAGAATATCTAAAGGTTGTTGACTACTACTTGGAAAAGCTACAAAATATGATTCGAGAGAATGAGAGTCAAAAAATTGCAGCAATCATCTATGAGGATGCCTTTGCAGATATTGCCTGGACTCCATATTTTTTGGAGCAAGTCTATTGTTTGATTCAGATTGAGCATCGACAAATGTCGAAAAATCTGATTGATGCGTTTAAAAGTATCTATGGAAAGAAGCTGGAGTTTGCTAATATAGAACCCTTGAGCATCAAGCAAATGATGATGGTATTGAACTTGTTGGAGCGGTATCTGGCTTCAAATGAAGAAGACTATCACCTGTTTTTCTTAAAAAGCAGCGAGCGGGCGGAAAAAAGCCGTAGATGGCTGGAAGCCACGCTATTTAATCACAGTAGAGTAGAACTATTTGAGACGGAGCTATTTCAAACGCTAGATGAATATATGGATTATTTAGATAGCGGTTATAAACAGTTGCTAGAGCTGCTGAAGAGAGATCCAAACGTCTCTAAATATAGAGATGATGGTACGATACTGGCTTGGATTTTTAACGTTTTATCCATAGTGAACCATGCTGGCTTTGTTTTAGATCGTTTAGATGCTCAGCGGATTTATGCAGTATTGAAGCTAAATGAAATAAATAAGGATACGCCCGCTACTAAACAAGATTTGCCGCAAATGTTAAAAAAAGCTCAAAAGCGGAGTATTTTGAAGTGGTGGAGGCGGCGAAAAAGAAAACCGCAGCTGCAAAGTGAATAGTTGATGTATAGCTGCTTGAAGACCGAGACAGATGGGTTAGGTATTGTGGGAACCACCCCTGTCCCGCTGCTGCTTATTAGGATGATATTAGTGAAAGAAAAGGTTAGGGAGGAGTTATGTCCGCACTCCTTTTAGCTTTCCTTAATTTTTTGGTAGAAAGTTGGCTTTTTTGAATCTGCTGACTTATGATAGAAAATGAGTAGTAATCATAAAATGTAGTGAAAGTGAGGAAGAGTTATGATTAAAAATATTGTTTTTGATGTAGGAAATGTTCTGGTTCGCTACAAGCCAAAGGAATTCATCCGTAAATTTACAGATAATACAAGCCATCAGAATCTGCTGCTGAATGCCATTTTTCATTCTCCTGAATGGATAAAATATGATCGGGGTACTATTACGAAAGCAGCATTAAAAGAGGCGGCCTGTCTAAAACTGCCTGCGATATTGCAGACTACTGCTGTGGAAATGATTGAAGACTGGTACAAGGAAATTAAGCCGATTGCTGAAATGGAGCAGGTACTTTTGAAGTTGAAGGAAAAAGGCTATCAGCTATACATTCTTTCTAACACTTCTCTGGCATTTTATCAGTTCAAGGATAAGATACCTGGTCTGGATTATTTTGACGGTATATTCTTATCAGCGGAATGGCATATGATTAAACCGGAGGCTGAAATCTATAAAACCTTCTGCAGCCATTTTCAATTGGTACCGGCTCATTGCTTCTTTATCGACGACATGCCTTTAAATATAGAAGCTGCTATGAATATGGGGATGAATGGGACGGTTTTTAGAGGAGATATTGAAGAACTGCTGCAACATTTTAACGAAGCTGAAATTACTATATGAGAAATAGTAATGGATACACCTTTGTAAGCTTTAGAAAGTCCAGAGGCATCTCTCTATTGAAAATAAGAAACCTTTAGCTGTCATCGACTAGTCTCAAATGACAACTAAAGGTTTCTTTGCACAATGGACAGGCTTCTTTCCGAAAAGGAGCTGTTGAACGGCCGCTCTGCCAATTTCGGATTGACGAAAATCAATACTCGAAAATCCAGAGAGCCGGCTATAAGGTAAATTACTTTCACCCACTACGACAAAATCGCTCCCATGCTCATAACCGATTTGCTTCGCACCTGCGATGATACCAGCAGCAACCTCGTCTCCATTGGAAAAAATGGCGTCTGGTTTTTCGACAGCTGAAAAGAGTGTTTTGCTTAATTCAAAGCCATCTTCGTATGTTCGAATATGAGGAAAGTAGTTCACCCCTTCAGAGAAAGAACCAAAGTATTTTTTGAAAGTTTCGGCTTTTTTTAACGAACTGACGCTTTCCTGAATGGAACGGTTGACAATAAATCTGACACTTTTTCGTCCTTCAGAAGCAAGATGCCTGAACACTTCTTCATAGGCATACTGACGATCTGGAAATATTGCAGAGACAACAGCTGAGTTGCTTTTTTCAGTTAAAACAACCGGACCAGCAGAGGCGAGCTGGTCGATGGCTTTATCATTACGGGATTGATAAGTAACAATCAGCCCGTCAATAATTTTTTTTGTAGAAGAGAATAGTAATGGCTTTCTGCATCCTTTTCAAAAAAGGTCGGCAGCAGCAACACCTGATAGCCATATTTCTTTGTTTCTAAAAGGATGCTGCTAATCAGCTCATCATAACAGGAATTGTTGTTGTAAGGAATCAGAACGCCAATTGTATTACTGGTTCCTTTGCTAAGATTAACAGCATTTTTATTCGCAATATAATTTGTCTCTGCAATGATTTGATTGATTCGTTGTCTCGTTTCTGAAGAGACATGGGGGTGTTGATTGAGCACGCGGGATACCGTGGAAACGGATACCTTTGCCATTCGGGCAATATCTCTAATATTGGTCACAGCTAATCATCTCCTCTAGCTCAGTATACTGAAAAATTAAAAAAGCGGCTGTCTTTTTTTGCTTGACGTGGAACGCGTTCCAGCGTGTACACTTGAATTATCATAAAATAGGAGGAACAACAATGGCAGTGAAATTGATTGCAGTAGATATGGATGGTACATTTTTAAATGATCAGAAGGAATATGACCGAAAACGGTTTGCTAAAGCTTTCCAAAAGATGGAGGAAAAAGGCATTCGCTTTGTAGTTGCCAGCGGCAATCAGTATTTTCAATTAAGATCCTTTTTTCCGGAGTACGATGAAAGAATTAGTTTTGTTTCTGAGAATGGAGCAAATATTATTTTAGGGAGAAGCTCTTTTTATCACGGACAGATGGAACCCGGGCTTGTTCAGCAGGTTCTTCAAGTGATTGAAAAGCTGGAGCCTAAAAATTTAATTCTTTGCGGTAAAAACAGTGCATATGTATCAGAAGATATCTCACCGGAAACGTTGGCGCTTTCTAAAATTTATTATCCAGAAATTCAAAAAGTAGCTGATTTTAACGAGATTGAAGATACTCTTTTCAAAATTGCACTGAGCTTTGAGACGGAAGCAGTCACAGAAACATTGGCAGCACTGGAAAAGGTATTAGCAGGGCGGCTGGTTCCGGTTTCCAGCGGACATGGAGATATTGATTTAATTATTCCGGGGATTCACAAAGCGAATGGTATTAAACTGCTGCAAAAGGAGTGGGGGATTGCAGATGAGGAGGTAGCAGCGTTCGGCGACAGCGGTAATGACTATGAAATGATAGTCCATGCTCACCATAGCTTTGCTATGGAAAATGGCAGCCCTGTCATCAGAGAAGCTGCGAAAACGATAATAGGCAATAATAATACAGATACGGTTCTGGCAACGATTGAGAAGCTGATAGACCTAGAATAGTTAAGGAAGAAAAGTAAAAGAGCAAAAGCTTGGGTATTTAAAGAGATTAAAGAGTCGAAAATTATGTTAGAAAAAGTTTCTTTGTTCCCCTTTTATTCGTATATGATTTTTGATATGATAGCGGTCAAGTAGTACTGACAGTAGTTGCTAAAAAATGAAATAGGGGGATAATTATGGAAGCTATCAGAATTATTGAAATCAGTGACCGAAAGATGGTCTCGTCGGGAATCGGCATGTTTGGTGAGGAAAAATTTGAGCATTTTGAGCAATGGTTTTCGACAATACCTCGGGATATTTTTCCGAAAGATTTTCTATTTTGGGACAATACAACTAAGGAAAAAGAAGGATTCCATTGGCTATACATTTATGAAGATGGGCTGAGCGTTCCGGCTGAGTTTGAAATCATCGACTTTACAGGGGGCCTGTATGCTGTCTCAACGGGGATTGACCAGCAAACAGATATGGAAGCAATGACCATGGAAGTAGATAAGTTCTTGGCTGAACATGGATTTCAACGGGATCTGTCAAGATTTCAATTAGGGAACAGCTTTACCGCCCCAGCTGCGAAAGAAATTCTGGGTTATGATCAGATGGATTACTACACACCGATAAAAAAAGCTTAGGAGTCGGAAGTATAGCTGCTAACGATAAATAAAGAAGCGGTGACATTAGCACATCACCCGCCTCTAAAGCTGAATAAACAATATGTTAAAAGCTGACTCTTCGGAATTAAAGCGGATTTTCTCAAAAATATAGAATGAGATGAGAATGAATAGTTAGACCAACGGCCAACTGGAGAAATCTGGTTGGTCGCTTTATGTTGTCGGTCATATTAGATTCAGATGATTTCTTACACAGTTTCTTTTTCAACCTGTGCGCCCAGACTTTTCAAATACTCTTTGTGCCACTTGTTGGAAACCTGCCGCGTTCCCGGCTCAAAAAAGATTTCTTCAGTTCCGGCATCCTTGGCTTTTTTATAGTACCATTTCTTCCAACGGAGAAATGCCAGATTTGCTTCCAATAGTTTGATTTTTGTTTCCAACAGCTCTTCCTGCTCAACAATAAATTCGTAGCGTTCCGGCAGGGTTTCTGCACCTTGTACACACCAATTCATAAATTTTGCAATTTCTTTAACGGGAATAGCCGATTTTTTCAAACACTCAATCACTTCAATATAGCCTAAATCATCTTGGGTAAATATCCGCCGGCCTGATGGGGATTTTTTTACAAAAGGCAGCAGCCCCTCCTTATCGTAATAGCGTAAAGTATCCGTTGAGATACCATATATTTTTGAAATTTCTCCGATAGAATACATTCTATTTCCTCCTTCAGATTTGATTATTTAGCAGTAATAAAAAAAGCTGAATCAGTTCTCTTGACTTGGAGTAAGCTCCAACTTGTATACTAAGTATACTTTAACAAAGAAAGCAGGAATTGACTATGAATAAACCATTAGTTGTCATCACTGGAGCAAGCTCTGGATTTGGAGCAGAAATTGCAAAGCTGTTTAATCAGGAAGATTATCCTATGCTGCTGTTAGGCAGACGGAAAGAAAAAATAATGAAGCTGCCGCTAAACTTTGAGAAGGTTGTAGTAGATAGTGTAGATGTAACTGATGGAGAAGCCTTCAAAAACAGCATAAAAGAAGCAGAAGCTGTTTATGGACCCACGGATCTTTTAATCAATAATGCAGGTGTTATGCTGTTGGGAAATGTTCAAAATCAAGAGCCAAATGAATGGAAAACCATGATAGATACCAACGTGCTAGGTGTACTAAATGGCATGCAGGCGGTATTAACAAATATGAAAGACCGAAAACACGGAACGATTATTAACATGTCTTCTTTAGCCGGCCGTAAAACCTTTGTGAATCATGCGGCGTATGTAGCATCAAAGTTTGGGGTGCATGGCTTAAGTGAAACAGTTCGGGAAGAGGTTTCCAGCTATAATGTCCGCGTCTCTTTAGTTGCACCAGGAGCTGCCGAGACAGAACTACTGACACATGTGACTGACCAGCAGGCTCTTTCTGATTATGAAGCCTGGAAAGATACAATGGGCGGTTTTACTATGAACCCTGTGCATGTGGCTGAGGCGGTTAAGTTTATCTATGATATGCCTCAGGAAGTCAATATTCGCGAAATCGATATTGCTGCAACACGGCAGGACGGATAGTACAAACCAATCTAAAATCAGTTGATTTATAAATGAAAAGCAGGATAGAACACTCTCTTTGTGTTATTCTGCTTTTTTAATCTGAATACACGTTGAGATAAAATTTGCTTTTTCGAAAAATTAGCTATTGTGTTTCAAATACAGGGTAATATTCCAACTAGCAACCGATAAAAGAACCAAGATGAAACAACTGCTAGTGATGGAAATCCAAAGTAGAAACAGTTCTCATACTTAAGCATAATGCGGTGTTAAAAATAAACAAAATGAGAATAGACTAACAACAGACAAAAAAGTTTTTCACTTGAAAGTGCAAGGGTTGGTATAACAAGGATGTAAGCGTTACAATATAGCTGAGTCCGTATTTACGGAGTAACTGCTGCTGAAAGAAGGGAAACCGATGAAGTCCACTGTAGAAGCTGCGCCTTATATGGCTGCTGTTTATGAACGACTAAAACCGCACATTATCCATACACCGCTAATGCCCAGCAATACGATGAATCAAATGATTGACGGAGAAATATTTTTAAAGCTGGAGAATCTTCAACGGACAGGCGCATTTAAATTTCGAGGCGCTTACAATAAGCTGCAGCAGCTTTCAGAGCTTGAAAAGAGCAAAGGTGTTATTGCCTGCTCAGCTGGAAATCATGCGCAGGGAGTAGCACTGGCTGCTTCTCTGTTGGGAATAAATGCCCGTATCTATATGCCGATGACAGCACCGCGGACAAAGATTGAAGCAACAAAAGCATATGGCGCGGAAGTAGTATTGGCTGGAGAAACCTTTGATGAAACGAAGCAGATGACAATCATGGAGGCTGAGCAGTCGGGAGAATTGTTTATTTCACCTTTCGATGACCAAGAGATTATTTATGGTCAGGGTACAATCGGACTTGAAATCTTAGCAGATTTGCCTGACGTAGATACTATTATTGTTCCAATCGGCGGGGGTGGACTCATTGCAGGAATAGTTCTGGCAGTCAAAGAGCTACATCCGGAAATTCAAATCATTGGTGTACAGAGCTATCAGGTGCATGGTATGATTCGATCCATTTGGGCCCACAAGCGAATTCCTAACCGCACGTCTCGAACGCTGGCTGACGGCTGCGATGTTGCCTTAGCAGGTGAGCTTACGTATGAAATAGTCAAGAACCGCATTGATGAAACTGTTTTGGTTGAGGAGCAGGAAATAGCAGAAGCGGTTTTCTTTTTAGCATTAAAAGAAAAGGTAATCGCCGAAGGAGCAGGTGCATTAAGTACAGCCGCTGTTTTAAGCGGGAAGATTGATCATCTATTGAAAGGGAAGAAAACAGCAGTGGTTGTTTCCGGAGGAAACATCGATTTCTCTGTTTTAAAGGAAGTTTTATAAGCATATAAGAAACTATGTCGGAATCAGGTAAGCGATTATTTTTAGCCGTTTACTGATTGCGGCATAGTTTTTGTTTTAAGAAGAAAAGCAGATTTTTTGTGATTGGACGGTAGAACTGCGGCCTGAGTTGGGTATAATTAAATTCTCTGATTGATTTCAGCGAGTCTTTTGAAACCAAGATATATCAGCCTTACAGCTAAGGATAAGACAAAAATTTCCATTTCAATCAGAAAAAGATACTATTTTATTTAAAGCGCTTTCGCGTTATCTTAAGAGCAGAGGAGGAGAGCGTATGAGGGAAGAAAAAATCATCCGGTATTTATTAGCTGATACAAGACGTCAGTCTGTCGAAAAGCTTGCCAAAATGATTGATGTATCGCCTCGAACGATTTCCACGGATATCAAAAAGATTAATTCAACTGCGGCCAGCTATGGGTTCAAGGTTTCTATGGTAAGAGGTCAAGGGTATGCTTTAGAAATTTCAGATAAACAGCGTTTTGATCAGTACCTCACTGAACTGTCTGACAGCCCGCAGCTAAACTTAGCAGATCCGGAAGTCCGTAAAGTTACCATCACGCTTTTATTATTGTTTGCTGAGGAGTACTTAACTATTGGTCAAATATCGGAAACACTGGCGGTTAGCGGCTCTACTGTAAAAAATGACTTAATTTTTGTCAGGGAGCAGCTTGAAGAACAAGAATTGACGCTTTATGCCAAACCTTATTACGGTTATAAGATTGTCGGCTCGGAAGAGAAGCGGCGGGAGCTAATTATCCGGCTGCTGCGAAACGATATTTCCAAACCACAAACGACTCCTGAATATGCAGCATTTCTGGAACTATTTGATGAGCAAAAGCTTAGAAAGTGTGTGACCGACAGTGTTAAGCAGTTGGGGATAAAAATGAATGATCTGGTATTGGATAATTTGATTCTTCATATCATACTTCTTAGTTTTCGTATTCAGCAGAATAATTTGTTAAAAGAATCGCAGGGAATCTTTAAGAATAAGAGCAGTTACGCAAAGCTGACAGAAAGAATTGCTGAATATTTAGAAACCCATGAAGATATCCGGTTGCCTGAAAATGAAAAAATCTATTTAAGCCGTCAGCTATATGGAAAGATGCTGGCAGTTAATGAGTTTTCTCAATATGATGAACTTCATGGCTATATTGATCAGGCGCTAGCGGAAATAGACCAAAAATATCGGACACATTTCTATCAGGATAAAGAGCTAAAAGAAGCGCTGGCTCTTCATGTGGCGCCGCTGCTTCAGCGGTTATATGTTGGGCATCAGCTGGAAAATCCAATCATTGAAGATGTTTATACCCGCTATGCGAATGTATTTACGATTGCTTACGACTTTATCCAGCTCATCAGCAACAATGTAGAGGTAACCATTACAAAAGATGAGATGGGCTATCTGGCTATTTATTTCGCTGCTAGTTTGGAAAAAAAATCTCAGGAAGAAATAAAGCGTTATAAAAGATTAGCTGTAATTTGCGCAACTGGCGGCGGCGCTTCTTATTTATTAAAAACCAAACTGGAGCAAATTTTTGTAAACGCTGAAGTACAAACTTTTTCGATTATTGAAGCTGAAGCAATCGATGAAACCTATGACTTAATTATCTCCACAGTACCGATTGAACTTAAGGTTGATCGAATACCGGTTATTTATACGCAGGCATTGCTAACTGAGAAGGAAATAAAAAAAATTCAAAATGACTTGCTTTTGATTCAGGAGGATCAAACCATCGATACAGATTTTGATCAACATTTGCTGGGGTTATTCACAGAAAAGAATTTTACCATTTCCAATGAAAGGGATTATTTGAGATTACTGGAGGAAAGAGCGGATAGATTGGAAGAAAATGGAGAAGCAGACAGTGGATATAGAACGCTGGTATTACGCCGTGAACATTTGGTGGATACGATTTATCATAATGGGATTGCAGGACCTCATCCGATGGAAGCGAAAGCGATTCATGAATGCATTGACGTAATTATTGTACGACCGGCAGCAGCGTTTAAGAATAAGCAGATTCGACTAATATTTCTCATTAATATCGGCAATGGTCATTTGTTTATACACAAAGAAATCAGCAGATTGATGATTCGAATGATTGATGACCAGGCATTTGAAAAAAGACTGGACAGTATTAGAAATTACGAGGACTTTTCTCACTATTTAAGAGAAATGCTTAAGAGAGGATAATGGATTATGACGGAACAGGAAAAAAGTATTTTTCAAATTATTTCAGCTTCTGGAGATAGCCGAGGGGCAGCATTTGAGGCATTGCGCTTGGCAAGAAAGGGCAAGTTTAAGGAAGCCGATGAAAAAATGAAAGAGGCAAAAGAAAAAAGCATTACTGCTCATGAAGAACAAACGGCTCTAATTACAAAAGAAATTAATGGAGAAAAGACAGAAACCACACTGTTAATGGTTCATGCACAGGATCATTTAATGAACAGTCTACTGGCAAGAGATTTGATTGAAGAAATGATTGAAATGTTAAGAGATCAAACGAACGGAGCAGAGTAAAAATTAAAGCAGTAAACTGCTTGGAAATAAGAAAGGAAGAAAAGAATGAAGACACTATTGGTTTGTGCAGGTGGTTTTTCAACCACAATGATGATGGAAGCAATGAAGAAAGTAGTCAAGGAATCAGCAAAGCTGGAGGTAGAGGACTACCCGATGGAAGCGATTGGAGTAGATAAGCTGGACCGCTATATCAATGAGTATGATGTTATTTTGGTAGGCCCTCAGCTAAGTCACAAATATGACTACATCAAGGGTGAGGCAGAAAAAATCAATAAGCCGTCTGTTTTACTGACTTCTGATATCTATGGCTCAATGGATGGTGCAACCGTAATGAAGCAGGCAATTTTAGCCTATCGTAAAAATCAGTAAAAATAATAAAAACAATATAAATCCTGTAAAAACTTTTGTGTATGAAAAAAAGATTATTATAAGAAGAAAATCAAGTTGAAAACTAGTTTCTTTATAAGATTTGTATTAGTTGGAGGGGAAAAAAATGGAACAAACGAAAGTCTCGACCTTTGATAAGATTGAGGGATTTATCCGCAAAACATTGGTTCCTGTCGCAAATAAAGTGGATAATAATGCGTATTTAACAGCTATAAAAAAAGGAATGGTCGTTTTGACGCCAGCTCTGCTGCTTGGTTCGATTGCAGCAATATTTCCATCAATTCCGGAGTTTATCAAAGTAACAGCTGTACAAAATTGGTTTGATCAGTATGGGTATATCTTTGGTCTATTATCTAAAGTTTCTTTAGGATTAGTGGGACTATATGCGGTTTTAGCGATTGCTTATTTTCTAAGTGAGCAGTGGAAGCTCTATACGATTGGCTCAATGATTCTCGCAGGAATTGGATTTCTGCTTGTTGCCATGGATGTGGATGAGAATGGAAACATCGTCGCTACCCATCTCGATTCCAAAGGGCTTTTTGCCGGGATTTTTATTGCTATTATTTGTGTGAAGATTTACCAGTTTTTTACAAAGCATAAGCTTGTTATCAAGATGCCGGAGGGTGTACCAGATTTTGTTTCCAGTTCTTTTGAGCTGATTACACCAACTGCCGCAATCGGCGTTTTGTTTATTACAATCCGTGCGATTACAGACTCACTGACTGGCGGTACATTACTGCCTCAAGTGATTATGGAAATGCTGGCACCGGCAATTGGCGGACTTGATTCGCTGTGGGTGATTTATCTGATTTTAGTTTTGCGGCTGGTATTCTGGTTTTTCGGAATTCATTCGGCTGTTCTATCGCCGATTTTATCGCCAATTGCTGTTCAGTATCTATCCGAAAATATTGCTGCCCACGAAGCAGGCCAGCCTTTGACGCATGTGATCACCGGCGGCACCTTATCTGCATTTGCTAATTTTACTGGCTCAGGTGTAACAATCGGTCTGGTTATTGCCATGTTAGTCAGCCGTTCCCAACGCTACAAAAAGGTTGGGGCTGTGGCATTATTACCTTCGCTTTTTGGGATTAATGAGCCTGTGCTGTTTGGTGTTCCAATTATTTTGAATCCTGTACTGATGATTCCATTTATTTTTGGCGGTGCTTTTGTAGGAATGATTCCAATGATTTGTATGAAATTAGGTTTGTTGAATTATCCGATTTTTGATCCGCCTTATGTACCAGTTTTTATGGAGGGCTTTTTGACTGGATTTGACTGGCGTGCCATTATCATTCAGTTAGTTCAGATTGGACTATCTTTTGCGCTCTACCTGCCATTCTTCAAAGTTCTTGAGCGTCAGGAGCTGGAGCAGGAAAAACAAAAAACAGAGGAACATCGTGTAATCAGTGAAGAAGATGAAGCACTTCTGGCCGATTTAGACTTTTAATAAACGAAAGAAGACCGGGAGAACATACTCGGTCTTTGATTATTTTCAAGGAGGTTGAAAATGAAACATCGATTAACAGCTGTCAAGGCTACTATGGAAGCTCAAAATATAGATGTACTGCTTATCAGCGACAAAATTAACCGGCGGTATTTGAGTGGTTTCACCGGTTCTAATGGTTTGCTGGCAGTTGGGTTGACTCAAGATTATCTACTGATTGACGGACGCTACACAGAGCAGGCCCAGCAACAGACAAAAGATATCCGTATTATTACGACAACTGAACAAAATAACCAGTGGCAGCATTTAGCAAAAATTGTTGGAGCAGGTACCTTAGGCTTTGAGGGAGGCTCAATCTCTTATCAGATGTTTAGTGCCCTTAGGAAATTAGCAGATGATCAAGGTGGACATTTAATAGAGACGCAGAATCTAATTGAAGAACTGCGGATGTTTAAAAGCGATACAGAAATTACGGCATTAAGAAAAGCTGCGGGGCTGGCTGATCAAACCTTTAGTTATATCATCTCTATCATAAAACCAGGCATGTCAGAACTAGATGCCGCTAATGAAATTGACTACTACAGCAAGCGTATCGGCAGTGAAGGTCCGGCCTTCGAAACGATTGTTGCGTCCGGAATAAGAACGGCTCTGCCCCATGCCCACGCATCTAAAAAGATTATTCAGGAAAACGAACTAATTATGATTGACTTTGGTTGTATATCTGGGGGCTACTATTCGGATATGACACGAACCTTTGCACTTGGTAAAGTGGATGACGGCATAAAAAGGACGTATGATCAGGTGCTTCAGGCGCAAAGACAGGCGATTGAAGCAGTTAAAACAGGCAGAACTCTGGCAGAAATTGATGCTGCTGCCCGCAGTGCATTATCCACTGGCGGATTGGCTGAGTATTTTTCTCATGGACTAGGGCATGGAATCGGCTTATCTTGCCATGAATATCCTGCCGTAAATCAATTAAATCAGCTTACTATTCAGCCGCGAATGAGCTTTACGGTAGAACCAGGTGTATATATTCCTAGTAGTTTTGGCATTCGGATTGAAGACGATATTTTTGTCACTGCAGATGGAGAAGTAGAGCTGTTGACTAAAACAAATAAAGAATGGATGACGATTGAATGAAACTAAAAGAACGTTTACTTCGTTTATCAAATTTAGACGGGATTGCAGGACGTGAAGATAAGGTTGGCGATTACTTAGCACAGACGATTTCCCAACCAGTGCTAAAAGATGATTTTAAAAATCACTATTTTGGCAACCTGAGCACAAGGAAAAAAAGAATTGCTGTGTACAGCCATCTTGATGAGGTTGGCTTCTTCATCCGGGACATTGATTTAGACGGCTTTGTTTATTTTCAGCCAGTTGGCGGCTGGTGGGGGCATGTAATCTTAGGTCAGACTGTCCGAATCACTGCTCGAAAGAACGGACAGACTTATTTAGGGATTGTAGGCACCTTGCCGGAAGGCTCAGTCATGAATGACAAGGTTGTACCAATCGACAAAATGTACATCGATTTGGGTGTTTCTAGTAAAGAAGAAGTGCAGGAGCTTGGTATCCAGATTGGTGATATGATTACTCCTGATACGGCAGCAAGAGAAAGTGTGAACGGTGAGTACGTAATTGGAAAGGCTTTGGACAATCGTGTGGGCTGTAGTGTAATGGCTGGTGTACTGGATTATTTCGCTGATCAAGTGCTGGACTATGTGGAAATTATTGGTGTTGCCACAGCTCAGGAAGAGGCTGGAACAAGAGGGTCGAAAGTTGCGGCTGCTAAGGTTCAAGGAGATATTAATATTATTATCGATGTTGCCAATGGTAAAGACACCCCCAATGCTGCAGCTAGAAAGACACGTATTTTGGGGCAGGGACCAGGTATTTGTCTCTATGATAAAACAGCGCTGGCCAATATGGAACTGGCAGATGCTTTACAGGAAACCGCTGAAAAAGCAGGAATCCCGTATCAATTTGATCAGTTTACCGGCGGCGGAACGGACGCCGGCTCGATTCAGCTGTACGAAGGCAAGCCGACAATTGTGTTAAGCGTACCAGTTCGCTATTGCCACTCATGGTATTCAATAGTCAATCTCGGCGATTGTCGACAGGCAATAGAGCTGATTTGCCGATATATTGAAAACACAGATAAAGCAGGAGGAAAAGCAATTGACTGATTTTGATCAAATTGTTTCAAGAATCGGTACGTATTCAACGCAATGGGATTATGTTCAAGATCGTTTTGGTGAAAAAGGTCTACTGCCGTTTTCTATTTCAGATATGGACTTTAAGATTCCTAAAGGGACACAGGAGGTTCTGACAGATGCTGTGAAACGTGGTGTATTTGGTTATACCCGCTGGAATCATTCTGATTTTAAGGGAGCGATTGCTAGTTGGTTTAGCCGGCATTTTCAAACAATAGTTGCAGAAGACTGGATTGTCTACAGCCCAAGTGTGATTTACAGCTTATCGGTATTTTTACAGCTGCTTTCAGAACCAGGTGGAAAGGTTGTCACGCTTACACCTTGCTATGATGCATTTTTTAAAACAGTAGCAGAAAATAAACAAGCCTTAATTTCTGTAAGTTTAAAAAAAGAAACAGGCTTCCAAATTAATTTTGAGGAGCTGGCTGAGGTATTTGAGAAAGAAAGACCAGAAATATTTTTACTGTGCAACCCTCATAATCCTACTGGACGAGCATTTAATCAAGAGGAGTTAACTACGTTGATTGAGCTGTGTAATCAGTATCAGGTGGGAATTATCAGCGATGAGATTCATATGGATATTCGCCGAAAAGGCGTTTTCCATCATCCAATCGTGACGTTTGCGGATAAGCTAAAAGTCCCTGTGGTTTTACTATCTTCTGCTTCTAAAACCTTTAATAGTCCGGGAATGGGCTGCTCTTATGCCATTGTACCAGACAGGACTCTCCGTGAAAGCTTTTTAACTGTGCTTAAAAATAAGGATGGTCTTTCTTCAGTACCCTATCTGGGCATGCTGGCACTGCAGGACTGTTACAATTATCAGCAGAAATGGCTGGCAGAGCTTAACAGCTACCTGGATGACACATTTCTGATGTTGACAGACAGGCTGGCAGAGCATCCCTACATTTCTGCATACATTCCTGAAGCTTCTTATTTAGCTTGGCTAGACCTTAGCCGTTTACCAGTTAGTATGGATGAGCTTCAAAAAATTCTCATCCATCAGGAAAAGGTAGCTATTATGCGGGGCGATACCTATGGGAAGGAAGGCAAAAAATATTTGCGTTTCAATCTTGGTGCTCCTCGTGATAAAATTAGCGATGGTCTTGAGCGTCTGCTTCGGGCAGTTCAAAAAAGCAGTATAAATCATTAAATAGATATGAAAAAGAGGTCGAGACAAAAGGGCACTGACCCCCAAGAATGAGAATATAAAAAAGAGGCACCTCCGTTGAATTTATTTTATATAATAAATTTAGCGGAGGTGCTTTTGATGAAGAAAAAAATGGCGTATTCTCTTGAAGTCAAAGAGA
>NZ_JBTXLW010000014.1:0-101910 GCF_054871795.1 Enterococcus sp. LJL51
TCTCTTTGACTTCAAGAGAATACGCCATTTTTTTCTTCATCAAAAGCACCTCCGCTAAATTTATTATATAAAATAAATTCAACGGAGGTGCCTCTTTTTTATATTCTCATTCTTGGGGGTCAGTGCCTTATTTTAAGGGCACCCTTTTTACTCTATAACATTTTACACTGGTAAAAAATCCTGTCTCTGGGATTATCATAGCCAAAGCAACACTCGATTCCTCAGTTAAATGATACAGTTTTTCTAACGCTAGTAAAAAAGCTTGGAATAAAATCAGAAAATCTCTGATTTTATTCCAAGCTTTATGATTTTATTCAACTTAGATTTTATCTACCTGTTCAAAATCCAGCTCTGTGCTTGTTTCACGGCCAAACATATCAATATTAACTTTTAGTTTTTGTTTTTCTTCATCAATCTCTGTTACTTCTCCTTCTAATCCAGAGAAGGCTCCTTCAATGATTTGGACAGTTTCACCAATTGAAACTTCTAAATCATTTTGGCGAGTGCTCATGCCGATAGAACGTAAAATATGATTAATTTCTTCCTGCAGCAATGGCGCTGGCTTGCTTCCTGCACCATGGGAACCAACAAATCCTGTTACTCCTGGCGTATTACGTACAACATACCATGAATCATCCGTCATGACCATCTCAACAAGTACATAACCTGGGAACGTCTTATGGACAATTTCCTTACTTTTACCGTTTTTCACTTCAGTTTCTGTTTCTTCCGGAACAACGACACGAAAAATAAAATCCCCCATACCCATACTTTGAGCACGAGATTCAATATTCGCCTTTACTTTGTTTTCATAGCCGGAATACGTATGCAGCACGTACCAATTTTTTTCGTAGGATTCCATTCCTGTTCAAGCTCCTTTATATATAAATTCTGTTAAAGAAACGAGATATCTGGAGATGACCTTCACTATCTGTGATAGGCAAAGGTCACTCTATGTGCGCAGAATCTTTTACAGGATTTATATAGTTAAATTAATTGTTTTTAAGAAAAATAAAAAAACCTCAGCTTTCCCGAAGTTTTTCTTTACCACAACCAGTATACCATTCACCAATGAAAAATACCAGTTGGAATCAACGAAGAATCAAACCAAAAATAGCCTGAATCGCTGTATCCATCACGAAAAATAGCGCTGCAAAGATTGCTGTTGTTTCAATAACAATCAAGGTATCTTTACGCAGTTGTTTTTTTGACGGCCAAGTTACTTTCTTCATTTCATCTCTTACGCCTTTTAAAAACTTCATTTTTACCCCTCCAATACTTACTTTGTCTCTTTATGCAATGTATGCTGTCCACAATATTTACAGAATTTTTTGACCTCTAATCGCTCTCCGCGTTTTCCTTCGGTTACCGCCTTAGAATAGTTACGGGAGCCGCAAACGGAACAGGCAAGTGCTGCTTTCTTTACCGCCATCAACTTTCCTCCTCTGTTCACAAAATCACTACTAAGAATAGCATCATTTCTCTCAAAAGTCAATCTTTCCTCTTTTAATCAGCAGGTACAGTTCTCTGTTTTTTTATCCACCTTAACTCCCTGTCTACTATTGTTTTTTTTCAAGATATGGTATTATTAATTTGTCCGAAACATACAATTTAAGGAGGTTTAGCTATGTTATTAAAATCTGTTGTTTTAAAAAAGAAAAATCTTACTACAGTAAATGAATCCTGTACGTTAGAAGAAGCTTTAAACATATTGGAAGAGTCCGGCTACCGCTGCGTACCAATTCTTGATGAATCAGGAAAAATCTTCCGTGGAAATATCTATAAAATGCATATCTATAGACATAAAGCAAACGGTGGCGACATGAGCCTGCCGGTTACCTATCTTTTGAAAAATGCAACAAAGTTCATCTATGTCAACACATCATTTTTCAAGGTCTTCTTTACTATTAAAGAATTACCGTATATTGCTGTTCTCGATGAAAACAATCACTTTTACGGTATTTTGACCCACAGCACACTACTGAATATTCTGGCACAGTCTTGGAATATTGAGACAGGCAGCTACGTTTTGACAATTGCTTCAACTGGCAAGCAGGGGGATTTAGCAGCTATCTCTAAAATTATCGCAAAGCACAGCAGCATTGCAAGCTGTATCACTTTAGATATTGGTAAGGGTGATTTTATCCGCAGAACATTGATTACTCTTCCTTCTGGCACAACAGAAGAAACCTGTGCGCTCATTGTTGAACAGCTGGAAAGAAAGAACTTCAAGGTCGTTGAGATGGAAGATTTGAAAAACAACGAAAATTAAGAAACAACAATAGAACTAAAGAGTAGATAATACGCCTTCTAAAAAAAGCAGGCCTGAGTTTGATGCACCTTATCAAACTCAGGTTTATTTTTTTAACGTTTTAAAATCACTAGCGCGTGCCCGAAAAGTAAAATAGCATATGAGATTTCTACAGGTAATTGCGGTAGCCTAGAAAAGGATACTTATGCAGCACATCAGCGACTATTTCTGCCAACGAGTCCTGTCACACACTCGAATATTATCAACACTAGTGTTTTCAAACATACTCTAAAAAACTTTTTAAACTAAAAATAATTTCTTGCAATTTTAAGGATAAAATCTTTGGAATAAGCCTATTGCGGTGGTATTTAATCATTATTTAAACGTGTGTACAAAAAAATATGAATTTTTTGTTGACAAAATAAAAAATACAGTTTATTATAAAAGCATAAACAAACCGACAGTCAGTCTAAAATCAAAAAAGTTGATTACTCACCTAACCTCAACAGAAGTTGAGGAAAATAATGCTCTTAAAACGACAGACAGTCGGTCTTGGAAATTAGGAGGAAAACATAATGAATTATGTACAAACAATGAATACTATCTCAGAAAGAAGTCAAATCGATTGGCAAACGTGCGAAGCCATTATCAAAAGCTACGAAAGATATTGTGAAAGAAATCTCACAAGAACATCAAGTAAAAATATGCAGGCAATTACCAGCTTCATTGTAGAGGATTCTTCAGTTGATATGCGGCAGACAGAGACAGTGATGACAGAATTATTTGTGGTATTAAAAGAACAGATAAAGAAAAAAGTCCCATTTTTAAAATAAAAACAATGAGTTACAGTAACGAACAAAAACAAAACAATAGATAAGGGGAAAAAGAAAATGATGAAAACAAAAGTAATGGTAGGAATACTTGGAGCAGTAGCGTGTTTAGGATTAGTGTCTCAAGCAGCAGAAAAGGAACTAGATAAAGAAGAGATTAAAAGCTATGTAGTAAGTAACTTTAAAGAACACGATGAGCGTGACGCATTGATTGACTTTGATAATGATGAAAAGGAAGAACATACATTTTTAGAATGGATAGGATTTTAAATAGGATTAGCCAAAAAATAAAACAATAGATGAGGAGAAAAAGAAAATGATGAAAACAAAAGTAATGGTAGGAATAATTGGAGCAATCGCATGTTTAGGGTTAGTGTCTCAAGCAGCAGAAAAGGAACTAAATAAAGAAGAGATCAAAAGTTATGTAGCAAGTAACTTTAAAGAACATGATGAGCATGACGCATTGATTGACTTTGATAATGATGAAAAGGAAGAACATACATTTATGGAGTGGCTAGGTTTTTAAATAGGATTAACCAAAAAAATAAAACAATATGATGAGGAGAAAAAAATGATGAAAACAAAAGTAATGGTAGGAATACTTGGAGCAGTAGCGTGTTTAGGATTAGTGTCTCAAGCAGCAGAAAAGGAACTAGATAAAGAAGAGATTAAAAGCTATGTAGTAAATAACTTCAAAGAACACGATGAGCGTGACGCATTGATTGACTTTGATAATGATGAAAAGGAAGAACATACATTTATGGAGTGGCTAGGTTTTTAAATAGAAAGAAGCAAATAAGATAAAAGGGTTCATCTAAAAAAATAAACAGAAATTCACGAAAATGACAGGGACACGAATAGAAGCCAGTCGAAGTTGACTGATTCCTACTAGGTACTTCTCACATTTTCGTGAATTTTTGCTTATTTTCGATGGGGATATTTTTGTTCTTACCGTTTTAGACTCTTGTTCATTGAATGGCGGCTTGCTCTCTGGTTCTATTTAGGAGCAAAGCTGTTCCTCTCCTACTTTGGTATCCTTCTAAAAAACGACTTGTAAAATACGTTTCAATCAATTATAGCCTGATTTACAGATCCTTTACAGAACTTCTTCACCAATAATCCGAACCTCTGTTTCTAAAACAACATCAAATTTTTCTTTGATTACTTCTTGGATATGAGCTATCAGCTCTACATAGTCTGTAGCGGTTGCCTGATCTATATTTACAATAAAGCCTGCATGCTTCTCTGAAATCTGAGCACCGCCCCATTTCAGCCCTTGTAAGCCAGCATCCTGAATCAGCTTCCCTGTGAAATGTCCTGCCGGGCGTTTAAACACGCTGCCGCATGAGGGATATTCCAACGGCTGCTTTGATTGCCTCAGCTCTGTCAACTCATCCATGCGCTGCTTAATCTGCGCATGATTGCCTTTTTCCAAAGAGAATTCTGCCTGTAAAATGATACAAGTCATGTCTTGTACAGCACTGTGTCTATAGGAAAAATTCATCTCTTCATTCCTCAGTGTACGGCATTCTCCGTTAGGCAGCAGAATATCAACTTTTTTAAAGACATCTTTGATTTCACCATCATAAGCGCCGGCATTCATATACACAGCTCCGCCGACACTTCCAGGAATACCGCAGGCAAACTCAAAACCGGTCAAATCGTTTTTTAATGCCTCATACGTTGTATCAATAAGTTTTGCTCCGGCATCAACAACTATCTTTTCTCCACTAACATTGATTTGATTCATCTCTGTAAGCATTAGAACAACACCACGAATACCTCCGTCGCGAACAATCAAATTACTAGCGTTGCCTAGTACTAGCCAGGGAATGTTATTCTCCTTACAAAAAAGAATGACCTGTCGTACTTCTTTTTTTGTTTTTGGAAAAACCAGCATATCCACCGGCCCGCCAGTCTTGGTGAAGGTGAAATTTTTTAAAGGCTCATCAAATAAAATTGTCGTCTCCGGCAGCGCCTGTTGAATCTTCCTTTTATCCATTAAACGTCGTTTCCTTTCTCACGAATATCTCTATTATTCTAGCATGACGATAAGAAACTTTCTATATAAATCCAGCTAGAACATTTGATTCAGTCTTTCAATCAGCGAAGCATCTTTTCAAATAAATCTGTCTTGCTTTTATAATAGTAGATTTTCTGTACGTTTTCATCCACTGAACGTTTCAGAGTATGTGACGCTGATGCTTCCTCAGCATCTCTCCGCACAGCTCGTGACTTAATAATACATCATTTTGCTTTAGTTCTGTGGTATCTTTTTGCTTGATTCCCTGAATAAATGCTCTGATCAAGGGAGCGAAGCCCCGTTTATCCAAGGTTGTTTCCCAGTCGCCAAATCCTTGTTTTCGAATTCCGGCAGTATTTTGAATCGTTAAATCGGTCAAATTATCCAAGGTATATGTCCCTTGGGGTGCGGTTACCTGATAGCTTTCCGTATTCGCTCCAGACCTTAAATCCATAGAACAGATAGCAGTGGTTGTCTCTGTTTCCAGATGTAAAAAGACCCGCTGCAGCTGCCCCTCTTCCTCAATAATTTTAGACTGTATCTGCTGAATTGGATTATCCAATAGATAGACAGCAGTATCCACAAGATGAAGAAATAGATCATAAATCATAAATCCAGTTTCTCCTGGCGCATCTATTCGATTTTTCTGCAGTAAAATCAGATTTTTATCTTCAATATCTTTCAATTCGGATACCAAAGGCGCAAAACGGCGGTTAAAGGCAATCATTAAAATCAGCTGTTGTTCATCTGCATATGCCTTTAACCGTTTAACCTCAGCAGGATGTTCGCTCAACGGCTTATCCACACATACATGAATTCCAGCTTTCAATAGCTTCTCTACGATTTCCACATGGACTTCTGTTGCTGCATGAACAAAACAAGCTTCAATTCCAGCTGTTATCAGCTCATCAATCGTTTCAACAACATGCTGAAAACCATATTTCTCTTTCAGTTTCAGTCTAGTCTTTTCATTTCTTGTTGCAAGGATAAATTCTCCTTCATCTCTTAGTTCGCTATAGACTGGTAGATAAGCCTTTTGAGCAATGTTTCCTAATCCAATTACACCGATTTTCATAAAATATCCTCCTCAATATATCCTGTCCCTATTAGACAATCATTACACTTTTATACTAATATTACTATACTTGTTGAAAACACACCTTTCAATGGCGGGTATCAAAATAAAGGACTTACTACCAAACTGAAAAGTCTCCTGTTTTTAACTTCTCTTCTTATCTTAAAACAAACTTTCCTTTTCTACTACAATAATAGTGGTATAATCGGAATATATTGCTTATAAAGGAGCAGAAATTTGAGAAATAAAATGAATTATCGGATGTATTTTTTCGGTTCCTGGTTATTGTTGATGCTGGCAGCTGATATTTTTGTATTTGTGGTTAAGTCACAGTTACATAAGTATACTGGAAATTTGTCTGCCTTTCTGCAGCTAATGGATAAACCAGCTATTTTACTATTTGGAATGCTCGCTGCAGGACTTTCAATTACTTTCTTTTTTAAAGCTAGTTTCCTATTGATAAAAAACCGAAAAGCTAATAACACCGCTGTTCTTGGTTCAGCAGATAAATTGACTATTTAAAATAATGAATATAAGGAGCGAAAAAAATGAAGTGTATCTCATGGAATGTTAACGGCTTGCGAGCTGTTGTGAAAAAGAATTTTATGGACGTTTTTCAGGAATTAGACGCAGACTTTTTCTGCTTGCAGGAAACAAAGCTTCAAGAAGGACAAATAGAGCTCGAACTGCCAGGCTACTATCAATATTGGAACTACGCCGAAAAAAAGGGTTACTCCGGGACTGCCATCTTTACAAAAAAAGAAGCTTTGTCTGCCTACTATGGAATCGGCATTGAAGAACACGACACTGAAGGTCGGGTGATTACACTTGAATATCCTGAATATTACGTGATTACCTGTTATACACCGAACTCTCAAAATGAATTAAAAAGATTAGATTACCGTATGACCTGGGAAGATGCTTTCCGCCGCTATTTAGATGAATTAAAAGAGAAAAAACCGGTTATCCTCTGCGGTGATTTAAATGTTGCCCATCAAAATATTGATTTGAAAAACTGGAAAACCAACCAAAAAAATGCTGGTTTTACACCTGAAGAACGACAAAAATTTTCAGACTTGCTTGCTGACGGCTTCATTGACACGTACCGCTATTTCTACCCTGACCAAGAAGGTGTCTACTCTTGGTGGAGCTATCGTTTTAACGCCCGAAAAAACAATGCCGGCTGGCGTATTGATTATTTTCTTGTTTCAGAAAATCTAAAAGATTCTTTAGCTTCAGCTACAATTCACACCTCTATTACAGGAAGTGACCATTGCCCTGTAGAGGTTGTTATTAATGTTTAATTTTTCTATTCTTCTCATTTTTGAATGATTTTATTAACAAATAGGTTATAATATAGATATTACAACACAAGGAAAGGATCCTGAGCATGAATTTTTACGCAATTGATTTTGAAACGGCTAGTTATGCTAAGCATAGTGCCTGTTCAGTTGCCTTGATAAAAGTTGAAAATAGCCGTATCGTCGGTGAATACTATTCCCTAATTCAACCAGAAACAGATTTTTTCTGGAAAAATATTCAGATTCATGGCATTCGACCGGAAAACGTTGCCGATGCACCAAAATTTCCAGAGGTCTGGCAGCAGATTCATAATTGTTTTCAGTCAAATAGTCTTGTTGTTGCTCACAATGCCAGCTTTGACTGTGGTGTACTAGCAGGCTGTCTGGACTACTATCACTTAGAGCAGCCTAATTATTTATCCCTTTGTACGGTCAGAACCAGCCGGAAGCTGTTTCCTGAATTTCCAAACCACAAACTAAACACCGTTTGTGATAACCTTAATATTCAATTGAAAAATCATCATGATGCACTAGAGGACAGCAGAGCCTGTGCTGAAATCCTGCTCCATCAGGAAAAGATGTTTGGAACCGAACCTCTGAAAAAAATGATTACACTACGTTAATAAAAAAAGCGCGTCCTTTTGGGACGCGTCTTTTTATAATTCTATACTGTCTTTTTCTTTCGTAATCAAAATAACACCGTCTCCCAATGGTAAAAGCGTGGATGTTAAATCAGGATGTGTCATAACGGTTTCCAGAAACTCGTTGAGCTTGCGGTGAATAGCCCGCTTTCCTCGTGGAATCTCCTCTGTAGGTTCTAGGATTGTACCACCTTGAAACACATCATCCACCATCAGCACTCCGCCCGTTCTCAAAAGTCTAAGGCATTCCGGCAGAAATTCAATATATTTTGATTTTGCACTATCCATAAAAATAAAATCATATTGTTGATTCAATGTAGGTAGAATATCTGATGCCTGTCCTTCCAATAAAGTAACCTTATCAGTCAAACCTAAACGTTCATAAGTTTTCGTTGCTTTTCTTATCATGACATCAAAACGGTCAATCGTTGTTACATGCCCGTCTTCACCTACATATTGCGCCATCAGACTGGAAGAAAAACCAATTGCTGCGCCAATTTCCAAAATAGCCTGCGGTTTTAATTGTCCTAGTAGAAACTGCAGAAAAACAACCGTTTCATGAGGAATAACAGGGATTTCATCTTTGTGGGCTTCTTCTTCAATTACACCCAGCTCTCCTGTCAGCTTCTTTTGCTTTTCCCTCATAAATTCAAGCAGTTCTTTTTTTACGACTGGCCGGTGCATCATTTCATTCCGCATATTCTCCACTCCTTTTCCCGTCCACTATTATACGAATTCCGGGAATCAAAGTCAAAAGCTCTGGACAACTGCTGAACAAAACAGCGTACTGCTCAGCAACTGCCTGTCAAATACTAGTCTTCCGCTAATCGACAGCTGTCTGCTTAGGCATATGGAGCTTCCCTGCATTTAAATAAATAATACCCGCAAAAAGTGCTGGTGTTAGTATGAACCCAAATTGCGGTTTTAACATCATCAACAGCAGCATTAGAGAAAAGAGCACAATATTCAGTAGACTGGCATACCATTTCCGCAGTGTGTAGTAAAAGGCAATTCGCCCAACACTCTTGATGGAGGCGTCAGGATTTCTTACCTGAAAATATAAGCAATGGATACTCCAGCCAGTTAGAATCAAAAGCAGCAGCAAGAAAAAGGGAATCAGCCACTGACCATAAGAAAACTTTGCGAAAAATAAGCTGTCGGTAATAGTAATAATTGCTCCTAGCCAACACGGCAGCCAGAAAATCATGCCTCTTAATCCGAAAGTCTTATATGCTTTGAAAAATGAGCGGACTGGTTCAACTTCTTGTTCCTCTTTGAATGTATTAATGACAACGAAAAGTGCTGACAAAGCTGGACCAAAACACAGTAAGCCAAGAAGAAAGAACGGTAAATTTCTGATGTCTATCGCTAGTAGGCAAGCTGCTAAGAAAAAGGGCAAAATTGCCACAAGAAAACATAGATTGCTAATCAAAAATAGATACGCCCAGCGAAACAGCTTCATGTAAATATTATTATCAAATGTCTGCTTTCGAAGCATAATCCTTCCTCTCCTTTCCTTATCCCTTCATTCCAGATGTCGCGATGCCTTCTACAAAATATTTCTGCATAGCAATAAAGACAACCCCTACTGGTAAAATGGATACAACCGAAGCCGCCATGATTAGCGCGTATTCTGCATCAAATAAACCGACAAACATTTTCAAGCCTAATTGAATCGTTTTGTTTTCAGTAGAAGATAAGTAGATAAACGGTCCCATATAATCATTCCAAGTATTTACAAATGTGATAATTGTTAAACTAGCCAGCGCAGGCTTAGTTAACGGCAAAATGATTTTCCGGTAAATCCCCCACTCTGTCAGACCATCAATCCGAGCACTTTCACAGAGCTCATCTGGTATACTGCTGTAGTATTGCTTCAAAAGAAACACGCCAAAGGCACTGAAGGCCTGCAGCAGAACCAGTGACCACAAGGTATCAGTCAGTCCTAATTGCCGCATCATAATAAACTGAGGAATCATGTAAGACTGCCATGGAACAGCGATGGTTCCGATGTATGCTAAAAACAGTATATCTCTTCCTTTAAAATGCATCTTTGAAAAACCATAGGCTGCAAAGCTGGAAGTCAACAGCTGAATCAGCGTAATGATGATACTTAAAAATGCTGTATTTTTGAAAAAAGTAACTAAAGGGATTCGTTCCCAAATAACTGAATAATTTTCTGGATGCCATTCTTTGGGTACCCATTGAATCGGAATTGCAAACACATCATTATTTGTTTTAAAAGAAGCAGATACCATCCAGATAAAAGGGACGAGTGTAATCAGCGCCAAGAGTATTAGAACAACAATCAGCAACACTCGGCCAATAGTTAGCCGGTCTTTCTTCTTTTTTTTATCTTTTGTTTCTGTCTTTTGAACAGTTGCTTCCATTCGTTGCTCCTCCTTATACTCGTTCTCTCATCTGATTCCATTTGAACTGAATGACTGTGATTGAAAGTACAATAACAAACAGCACCATAGCAATCGCCGAAGCATAGCCAAAATTGAATTTTACAAAGGCTTCGTTATAGATATTATAAACTAAAACGTTGGTCGCCCGTCCTGGGCCTCCGGCTGTCATCACCTGCACCAGGTCAAAAATTTTGAAGCAGTTAATAATCAGCATAATTGTGACAAAAAAGGTTGTTGAACGCAGGGATGGAATCGTCACATTCATGAACTGCTTCCATTTATTTGCGCCATCCATTGATGCTGCTTCATACAGCTCTTTCGGGATACTCTGCAGCCCAGCCAAGTATAAAATCATATAGTATCCCATCCCCCGCCACACACTTACTATAACAATAGCTGTCAGCGCCCAATCTGAGCTGGAAGTCCAGCCTGGAGGATTAGCAATAAAATGCTGTAGAAACTGATTGATTGGCCCCATCGTCGGATGAAACAGCATATTCCAGACAACAGCAATTGCAACCAGTGAAGTCACATAAGGAAAGAAGAACGCTGTTCTAAAAAACTTCATCCCGCGAATCTTCTGATTTAATAAAATTGCTAGTCCAAGGGAACAGATTAAGGTTAGTGGAACAACACCTATTGTATACAAAAATGTGTTTTTCAACGAAATCCAAAAAGTATCATCTTTTAGCATTTTAGCAAAATTCTTCAGCCCGACAAATTCCGGAGTAGAAAAAGAATCCCAGCTCATAAATGCCAAAATCAGTGAAAAAATGACAGGAATCAATGTAAATAAGAAAAATCCAATAAAGTTAGGTGCAATAAATGACCAGGCAACTAATGTATTTTTACGCTTCAGTCTACCGGCTTCTTTCGTTTTTGATGTAATCTCCATAGCTTAGTCTGTCAAGCGTTATCAACAAAAGCGCTCAACAGCGGTCCCCCTTTCTTACTCCATCTGAAAATCAGCTATACTGATTTTCAGACGGCTCTCATTCTTTACTCGGTTTCAGATTTCACACGTTTTTCCATATTAGCAATTCCTTCTTTTGGTGTTTCATCATTCACCATAATTAAATCATGCTCTTCTTGAAGAATCTTATCAATTGCCGGTCCGTTTTTATCTACCGGAAATTCAATAGCTACATTTTCAGGATTAAATGCTTTTTTAGATACTTCATCAGAAGGCATTCCCTGACGTGAGAAATACAAATCATCAATAGCTGTTGTTTTATAAGACGGAACTACGCCCAACTCAGCCAGTACTTTTGCTCCTTCTTCTCCTGAACAGAAATCAAGAAACTTCTGAGCTGCCTCTTGGTGTTTTGAGTTTTTATTGATTGCAAAAGCTGTTGGCGATCCAAAGGTATCAATTGCTTCGCCGGCTTTCTTTTGAGGAATTTGAGCAATTCCCCATTCTACATCTGTTTTTCCTTCGTCTTTATTTGTCAATAATGCACCCATGTACCAGCTGCCCATATACATCATCGCTGTTTTAGAGTTTTCAAATTGAGACTGATAAGTTACTTTTGTTGATTTGGCTGTTCCAAATTCCATCTGTGACTTGCTTTCCTGCATTCTCAGCGCCCGATCATAGTAATCCTGCATATAGCTGTATTTCGGTTCAAGCAAGTCGCCGTCATTTTGAGCAGCAGCAATCGCTTGAATCGTTGAACGCCATGTGTGTTGATAAGAACCATAAACCTGTTCTTCTGGTTTTGCTAGTTTTTCCGCAATCTCTTCATATTCATCCCATGTCAGGTTATCCGGATAGTCAATCCCTGCTTCGTCAAACATTTTTTTATTGTAATATAATACCCAGAAATCAGTTCGATACGGCTGTGCAAATGTCTGCCCCTCAATATCATACATTTCATAGCTGGCTGCTGCAGGCTCTGTATCTAAATCTTTAATATGATCACTTAAATCTACCAACTGATCACGCAGTGCGTAGTTTGAATAAGACAGCAGGTTCTTCATTGTCAGGATATCTGTTGTATCTCCTGAAGAAAGCATTGTTGTCAGTTTCGTATCGTAATCATCTGAAGCAATATCAACCTGAGTTACTTTAATTCCTGGATTTGCTTCCTCAAATGCCCGAAACAGTTTTTCAAATTCAGGTGTTGTATCATAATTCCAAGTCGTGACTTTTAACTCCACATCTCCGCTATCAGCTGAATCCTTACTTCCATCGGTTTTATCTGACCCACTGCCACAAGCAGTTAGCGCTGCTACAGTCCCTAATAATACTGCTGCAATCAAACTTTTTTTCCACATTTTCATCTCAAGACCTCCAAATATAATTTTTTATTTTATAGGGTTTCCCCTTTGTTTCCTTACCAGTAGCTGTACCAGCTGTTTTTCAACCGCATCAGCGCTTCCATGTAATAATAATCTCCCCAAATCATACATTCATCCACACCCTTTCCAGTGTTTTTGTCGTAAACACCGTGAAGGAGAAGACCATTTGACTGAGGCTGATTCACCGTAGTATAGTGCTGAGCGAGAGAGCTCATAATAGCTGCAGCGGTATTCTGATATACGGCACGGCGTTCTTCTGAAAGAGGAAGCTGATTAGCCAGTTCGAGTAAGCCGCAGGCGGCAATGGCTGCAGCAGAGCTGTCTCGTTCCTCGCCGCTCCCGTCATCAAACACTAGATCCCAGTATGGTATTAAATCCTCCGGCAGCTCTTCGATAAAATAATCTGCTAAGTGCTTTGCTGTATCAAGAAAGGATGTATCCCCTGTATGAAGGTAGCTTAGAGTAAATCCGTAAATTCCCCAAGCCTGTCCCCGTGCCCAGCAGGAACTGTCTGAATAGCCCTGCGCAGTCTTTCCTTCCAAAGGCGCTCCTGTTTCTGTATCAAAAAAATAGGTGTGATAGGTTGTATAATTAGGACGCACAATATAGCGCTGCGTTTGTTTAGCGTGGGCATAGGCTGCCTTTTTATACGAATCATCACCGGTAGCAGCTGAAGCAAAATAGAGCAGGGGAAGGTTCATTAGACAATCGATAATCATTCGACCTCCCTCAGCAGGATCATTCAAATTGCCCCAGGCTTGAATAATCTGCGCTTTTTCAGAATAACGCGCCATTAACAAGTCCGCTGCCTGAATCGCCAGCTGTCTGGATGCCTCATTTTTGTTCACCTGATAATCTGCAATTGCTGATAATATATACAAAAAACCAATGTCATGTGTTTCCAGTTCAACTCTTTCTTCTAAACGTTTTGTAAAAGAATCCATTTGACTTTCTATCGTTTTATCGAAACCTTCTGAACCGCTCATTTCTTTAGCCAGAAACAGCATGCCTACCCAGAAACTGGCCGTCCAATCAATATTCTCTTCTGGTTCATAGATTTGCTGATTACTTGCTGCTGGGGGAACCAGCTTCTGAAATATCCTTTGATTTTCTTTTACTTTCTGCAAAACATAGGCAATCTCTTCTTCCAGCCATGAAAATCGGGCCTGTAATGATACTGATTCCATTATTTCCTCCTACTTTCTCAGCTCCACATATTTTTCTGAGGATTCCTGAGAGATCTTTATTTGATTTTCTTCTATAACAATTACCGGTTTCTCCAATACTTCATCTACTAGCCGACCACTCACTAGAGAAACCAGCAAATGCTTGCCTCTTTCCAACCTGCCTTTTACATGAGGCAGCATAGTCATCGGAAAGAAAAGACTGGTATTTGGTTCTGTACGAACAATATCGGCTTTAGTAAATCCAGCAATACCTTCCACACTTGAAGTTCCGACAGCCGTTTTATACACAGCATACTGACCTGCAATCTGACAAACTGCTGATGCTTCCCCCTGTAAGCTGAATCCTCCTTCATAAGCATTTAGCTCACGCTGTGTATCGATTTCATGAATACGTACGTGACAGTTTTCTAGAGGAACAATCGTGCTTTTTATGGATACGTCCTGCCAGGGCTGCCAATAATGAATGATTCGATCAGCAGCTATTTCATACTTTGTATCCTGATCCTTGCTTCTAAAATAGTGATCATCCTCTGTTAACGCCAGACAACTGTCATAGGCTCCTTCGTAATATAAATAATTACTTTTTGGAACACTGAAACCAAAGTAGGAAGAATAAACAAATTTACTATACTTTGGTCCTGCATGATTTTGATAATGAAGAAACTGTCCTGCAGGAAACATTTGAAGATGGCTTCTATCCTGATTATATTGATAAAAATTACGGCTAACCGGCAGACTCAATGGATTGGCTTGTATGTTTAACGGCTGTACTTCTGCCTGCCAGTAAGGGTGCTCTTTAGGAACTGCTAAAAGAATAAATGTTTTAAAGGACCAATAAGGCGAGCCCGGTGCATTGTATCCTTCGGCAAAGACTAGATTCTGGTAATGGTAGCCAACTGACAGCAAGCCTTCCGGTGTGAAAATATCCTGCTTCATCCAGTTTTGGAGATGTCTGCTGATCAATCCTTTGATTTCTCCCCAAGGCAATGCCTCTACATCCGCAAAGACAAGAGCACTAAAAAAAGAGACTTGAGCAAAACGATAGGTCAGACTACGTCCAAAAGGAACTGCTTCTCCCCGACTGTCAAACCAATATTTAAAGGTTTGAGCAAATTTTATTGCCCGGTCCTTCATAATTGCTGTCCGCTCCGAATCTTCATCAGACATAAAACGGCAATAGAGCAAGCTGTAATAATGAATAGCAAAGGATACATAATAATCAATCTGTGTTTCCTGACCATCATAGTACCAGCCGTCTTTTAAATAAAAGCTGTCAATAACAGCTAAATCACTATCAATCATGTCTTGAGAATAAGATTTACCACATTTCTTCATTGCTACATTGACTAATATTCGAAAGAAATGCCAGTTATTCTCAGGTATTGTATGGTCGTTCACTTGAATCAGCCAGGCATGCAGATTCTGCTGCTCCTGTTCATTTAAGCTGTCCCAGATTTTTTCCTGATTCAACAAGATTGCTGTACTAAGAGATGCCATTTCAACAATTAGCTGATCAAAATTTGTCACTTCACCCCAATACTGCGGATGTTTCGGATCGGTTCCAGCCTTGATGCCTTCAAGATAGCCCTCTAGAAACGGACTGTCTTTTTCTGTCAAATAAGGACCTAGCCCCCATAATGGTCTCAGAAATGCTTCAACCTCTTGCCGTTCATCATTATAAACAGTCCCGTGTGTACCAAGCACTTGATGTCCTGGCTTTTCTGCTGTAAAAAAGGGAGCTAGCGGCTTAAATAATGCAGTAAATCCCTCAGTCATTTCCTGTTTTGTTTCAAATAAGTTCTCTCTAATACTCATATCCAGCACAATTATTCCCCCTGTTCAATGAATGTCCCTTTCAAAAAACCGTAATACTCACCATATACTGTGACGTTATCGCCAATTCTTAGTAACTCTTCCTGTTCATTAATCACCTGATATCTGCTGTCTCCACTTAAAAGCATAAATCGGTCGCCTTTTTTTATCGTTTCTTCTTTACTGTCGCTTTTAATAATTTGACCATTTATACAAATAAATTCATTTAACGGAACATTTCCTTCCTGAAAATCTTCTTCAGAATAAGTTTTTGCTTTGTTTTTTAGTTCAGCAACCATTTTTTTACTAAAATTATTTTGTTTTATAGCTTCAGGTTCTTTTTGGTTAGCAAAGCTAACAAATCCAGTAAAACAGGCAATAACAAGAATAAATAATAGCAGAAACTTCTTTTTAATAATAACCACCTCTCGATTAAAACGCTTTCTTGATTAAAATTTTACTGTTTTTTAGCAAAAAAATCAAGGTTTTTGGTAAAAGTTTTTTTATACTTGATTTTTTTTACTAAAAAGAAATATACTAGTAGTACGACTAGTTATCTATTAAGGAGGAGTGTGCATGGCAACAATTACTGATATTGCACAGGCGGCAAAGGTTTCTATATCCACTGTTTCCCGTGTATTAAACTATGATGCAACATTATCTGTGACGGAAGAAACCAAGCGAAAAATTTTCGAAGCAGCAGAAAATCTTAACTACACAAAATATAAATCAAAGAATAAAAATAAAGCACTTGAAAAAGCGGCTTCCGCTGCTGCAGCGAAAGCCTTGGCTGAACAGTCAATCGGTATTATCCAGTGGCGGACGGACGATGAAGAGCTGGAGGATATCTATTACATGGCTATTCGCTTAGGTGTGGAGAAACGGGCAGCAGAGCTGGGATACAACGTGCTGAAATTCTCACAGATTGACGAACAGTCGATTCAAGCGACCGACGGCTTACTCGCAATCGGCAAGTTTACCCAGGAGACCGTTCGACAGCTGCAGCAGCTACATGCCAACCTTTGCGTGATTGGCAGCAATTATCCATTAGAGGAATACGACTCAGTCAACACAGACTTTATTCAGGCAACTGAACTAGCCGTTAATCATCTGCTGACGCTTGGTCACGAAAAAATTGCCTTTATTGGTGCTGAAGAGAGTCTTAACCTGCATGGATACAGGCGCTATAAGACTCCTACCGTCAATACGTATATTGATATGATGGAATCCAAGAATCTATTTGATGAAAATTACTTTATCGTAAAAGAAAACAGCCGGCTAGATGTCCAGACTGGAGAAGAGCTAACCAAGCAGGCGTTAGCCAAATGGGGCGTTGCGCTGCCTACAGCAATTCTTGCCGCGAATGATGCATTTGCAATCGGGGTTATTCATACTCTAACTGCCCATAAAGTTAAAATACCTGAAGAAGTCAGTGTTATGGGTATTAATGATTTATCAATTTCACGTTACGTAGCTCCTCCCTTATCTACAGTCCATGCATTCACGGAAGAAATGGGAGAAGCTGGTGTTAATCTGCTCCATGAAAGGCTGCAAAATCCTGGTGTTTCCCGCCGTGTTTTCCTCAGCACAGAGCTTACTGTGCGTGAATCTACTGCTCCGCCGCGCCCCCTGTAGCAGCTCCCTGAAGCTTGTTTGAAAACGCTAAAGGAAATGAGCGTTCAGAGATTTCAGTGAGAGCGAGATGGTCTGTTTTTCAAGGCAAAACACTTCTAACACAGCCTCAGATTTATCTGAAGATGAAATTCATAGAAATTATGAACATACTCACTGCTATAATTTCCAGATAGGTCCTAGTTATTTACAAAAAAGGATGAGTTTGGGACATAAGAAAATGCCCGAACTCTTCTTTCTCTAAAATCCGAATAAACGGCGTTCCAGTCTTTGTATGCTTCGAGGATCGCAACAGAGTGAGAACCGTAGACGCAAAAGTAGCTCACTACACTTCGTTCCGATAGCATCAACTTCTAAGTGCTAAAAGCACTAAGAGTTGAAGTTCTCGGAAATAAGCCGAACGATCTCAAAAATATGAAAAGCTCCAGGTAGGTATCAATCAACATCTACTCGGTTCCCTCGTAGTGTTTCTTGACAATTTCCGGATAATCCGTCTTATTGCTGTGAAACACAGTGAAGGATGAGCTGATGTTGAACAGTACCTACTTGGTTCTCGGAGCTAAACACTTTTGTCTCGACCTCATTCTTTTTAATTATTCTGCATCCGGATTTTTACCTCGATAACAGCTTCTTTACCTAGCTGGTAATCAGCTCCTATGATGTATGCTATTTGTTCGCATCCGCTATGATCTTTAAACTTCTTTTCCTTTACCCACAGCTGCTCTGTCTCAAAGTGGATTTCACAACGCCGCTCTCCTTTCAACAGCACATGATTATCCTGAATAATTGGCGGAATCTGAGTGACAAAGCGTTCGCTGATTTCATTTTTCTCCTGACTAAAAGAAAATGAATCGCTTAATTTAACCTGACCTGTCTGCTGATTAATGATAAACTTTCGTTCCCCACTTTTTAACTCACTGTTCTTCGAGTAAAACTCTTTCAATTCTAGCTGGAAGCAGTAACCTTCATTCATTTGACTGAAGACAGCTTTCTGGGAAGACTGGGTTTCCGGCTGTTGTCTTTGACCATTAATGACTGGAATACTGTGACTGTCGGCGCTAGGTGGAAAATAGTCATATCTTTTCTGTTCGACAAAGTAGTCTCGGGTGTACTCTCCAGCACCTAAATCAGTTAAGTATAACGCATCGATACTTCCTAAAACGAAATGACCTACATCCAGATGGTTGTGACTTTCCTGATTCGTTCCGCCTTTAGCAGCAAATAGAAAATCATTATCTGGTTCACGAATTACCAGCCATTCAGCATCTTGAAAATATTGGACTGCTGCAGTTTTTTCTGCTCCTTTTGTTTGATGACTCCAAACTAGATTTCGATAGATTTGAGCAAATCGATAACAATGGTCTGCATCTAATCCACTGGTTTGTGTTATCTCTGGAACAGCTGCACCAAATTGTTTCTGACAATAGCTTAACAGGCCGCTTGGTAATTCCGGCTGGGAATAATCAGAAAAAGGAATGTAATTTTGCTGATTCATCATCATATAATAGGGAAATTTTGCAATCGCTTTTGTTTTTGGTAAATCCAAATACCGGGTATCCCCCTTCACTTCAGCCAAACATTGCGCATAATAGAGAAAGTAGCCGAAGCCATATCCCCAGTAGCCCACTCCTTCTACACAAGCACCATCCGAGCCAAAGCCATTCAAATAGCTCTGCATTGATTGATCCAGCCGTTTGATAAAGCGAGCGAGCCGTCGACTTTCAGGCGGCATTAGGCTAAGGGCAGTCATTCCCACACAACCGCCAACAACTGAGCTCCAGTTATTTTCTTTGTACTCCCAGTCCCAGCTATGGGATTCAAAAGAAGTAAAGATTCGTCGTTCGATTTCATCTGTAACCCGTTGATAAACCAACGGAGAGATTCTGTTTCCCGTCAGCTTAAGAATTTCAGCCAACGCTTGACCAGTTTCGGCTGCAAAAAGATCTAGATAGACTGAACTTTCCCGACCGTATTCATTTCCCGTAACAGGCAAATGAGCAGGCAGCGCCCAAGTGTACTCATTACAAATTTCCCACAAGATTTGCTCCAACAGTTCACTAAACTCCTGTCTATCCTCCAAATAAGCTGCCAATCCTATAACCGCCAATTGGCGACGGCGTTCAAAATAACTCTTTTCAAACTTAATTCTATTTCCGCTTGCTAAGTATTCCTCATAGCCTGAAACTGGCAGAACAGCAATTTGACCGGAAAGCAGATAGGTTTCCCCAGCCGCGATGATTTCTTTTTCGAGTGAATTCACCATGAATCTATTCCTCCTTATCTCTGTATCATGTAATTAGTCAACACTTCTTACACTCAGTTTTTCCCAAATCTGGTGTATCGGTCAAGAGAATCTGATTGCCGGCTTTTCCTTCCGACTCAAAAATAATCAGCTCATTCTGTCCTTTTTTCAGCAGCGGACCAGGAATATAGAGTCTTTTTTGAGGGCCAATTTCCCAATAACGCCCGATATTGAATCCGTTAACTACCACAAATCCTTTTCCCCAGCCAGTCAAATCGATAAAGGTGTCGCCTATCTTTTCTATCATCACTTGAACTCGATAAAATGCAGGCTGTCCAGCCTGCCAAGCCAAAGCAAAATCCAGCTGCTCCAAGTTATCCATAGGCAGACGGTACATAGACCATTCACTTTGAAAAGCGCCATTAATAACTACTCCATCAGAAATCCCTTTCTTTTGATGATTCATTTTCACTGAGTAGTTCACTCTCCCCATATTTTCAACAAGGATTCCTAAATCATTTACTGGCTCTGCCAGCTCAAAGGACAGTGATTCACCTAATTCCTGATCATACTGAATGGCTTGAAGCTGATTGTTTACAAAAATATGTGCCCGGTCCATACAGCCAATCAGCCGAAAATCTTCAACTGTCCGAGCTTTCCCAATACTGCTTTGATAAAAAACATAGCCAAATCCCTGATCCAGCTCCTCCATTGATAAAGGATAATTATGTGTCTTTTTTTCTGCTAGACATGCTAAATTTGCTATCAAAGAGGTTTTTGCCTCTACCTGAAACATGCCGTAATGAATTCGACTAATTTTTTGAGAAAGCTCCAGCTTAGGAATTTCTGTATAGTTTGCAATCACTTGCTGGAAGGCTCGGTATTTAAGGGTAATTTCACCCCATTCCGTCAATAAAGCATCATAATCATAGCTGGTTACATCAGGTGCCAGCTTCTCATAGTAATTAGCACCATTAGTAAATGCAAAATTTGTGCCCCCATGAAACATATAGATATTTACCGAACCTTCAGCCAAAATATCATTTAGCTCAGCAGCAGCCAGCTCGGCATCTGTCGTATGGTGCTGCTTATCTTCCCAAGCATCAAACCAACCAATCCAAAACTCCATGACCATTAAGGGCCGCTTTTTTTCATGAAAGGCTCGTAAACGCTTGAAATGTTCCTTTACTTTCGATCCGCAATTAATCGTAGGCAGCGCTTCTGACTGCACCGAACCGTTTTCCAACATATCTCCCCACGGACCATCAGAAGTAACTAAGGGAACGGTTACATTTTTCTCTTTCATTAATTTAATCATTTTTTTTAGATAGGTTTTATCGTTTGCATATCCTCCATACTCGTTTTCAACCTGAAACAAGATAATTGGTCCGTCGGAAGAAATCTGCAAATCACCAATTACTAAAAATAATTGGCTGAAATAACGGTCAACCTTCTCAATAAATTCCGGATTATCAAAACGAAGCTTGAGTCCAGCATCTTTCAACAGCCAGTAAGGTAAACCGCCAAACTCCCATTCAGCACAAATATAAGGGGCCGGTCTTACAATCACATACAACCCTAAGTCGGCAGCAGTTTGAATAAACTTTCTCAAGTCCAGCTGTCCTTCAAAACAATACTTCCCTTCGTCAGGCTCATGCAGATTCCAGGGAACATAGGTTTCTACTGTATTGCATCCCAAAGCTTTCAGCTTTTCAAGACGATCCTGCCAATACTCAGGTACTACTCTAAAATAGTGAATGGAACCTGAAATAATTTTAAACGGAGCGCCATTTAAGTAAAACTCATCTTTAATTTCAAACGTAGTCATTCTTTCCTCCTGTTTTTTACTAATTTTTACTAAAAATAATAACAGGTATTCCAAAATATATCAAATCAAAATTTTACAGCACTCTCTATTACTCTTTCTTGGCAGCTTTTAATTGGCTTATACGTAAACTGCGTTGACTCAACAGATTAGTTTTTTATCGTCACTAGGCTTGTCAAAATAGCTATTTGCGAGCTTTTTTGACAAATAAATGTCTGCTAGGTTCATCTTATTCACAAAAAAAGAGCTTGCAACAAAAACAGATATTTCCTGCTTTTCGTTCCAAACCCTAAAGTGTATTCAATTTTTTCAGAAGCTAAAAATCCTACTTTATTTCTCAGTAAAGTAACTCTACAAATTCTGATTTATCAATCGCACCAAAATATTTTTTTACATCAATTTTTTCCACCGCTTTTTCAATAGCCGCTTTGTCGTATTTCACGCCAGTCAACTGTTCTTCCACGTCCTTAATCTCACCAAGACCAAAGAAGTCGCCATAAATTTTCAGCTCCTTAATTGCTCCCTCTTCCACATCCATCCGAACCTCAATCGATCCGATTGGGAAACGATGTCTTCGTTCTAAGTTAAAGGAAGGTGATTTGCCGTAATTCCAGTCCCAGTTACGGTAATATTCTTCTGAAATCTGGTTTATACGCTGCCAGTCCTTTTCATTCAGTACATAAGTTTTCACTTGATCAACAGAATCAACACCAAAAATTTTCAACAAAATTTCCTGACGAAATTCTTCTGTTGTCATTCCTTGTTTATCTGCCGGCAGGAAAGGCTTGATATTGGTTACACGAGAGCGAATTGATTTGATGCCTTTGGATTCAATCTTATCTTTTCTCACCTTTAGTGCATTCACAACCTCATCGATGTCACTGTCAAACATCAGAGTCCCATGAGCAAACATCCGTCCTTCAGTAGCGTACATAGCATTTCCAGAAAACTTCATACCATCAATAACTAAGTCATTTCGTCCTTTTAACTCTGCTCCAGCAACTCCCAACTCATGCAGTGCTTGAATAATTGGTTTAGTCACTTTCTCAAAGTCCCGGAAGGAATTACCGTCATCAGGCATAATAAAACTGAAATTCAAGTTTCCGTGATCATGATAAACAGCTCCGCCGCCGCTTAGTCTGCGGACAACATGGATACCGTGCTCTTCTACATATTCTTTATTGATTTCTTCAATTGTATTTTGATTTCTACCAATGATAATCGATGGTTCATTGATATAAAAAAGCAAAATCGGCTCATCCAAAGGCTTTTCTTTCAACAAATAGGTCTCAATCGCTAAATTGATGCGAGGATCATTATTTTCATTTGGTACAAATATCACTTGTTTTTCCTCCTATGCTTCTGCTTATATTTCAAGAACCAGATTTTTACTAGCTACTGTCACTGGCATTTGATAGTCTGCAGCCTGCTCAGCTTGCTCTCTCAACATATCCAATGATCCATGCTGGGGAAGATGAGTCAAAACTAGTTTCTTCACATCTGCTGCTTTTGCCAGCTCGCCAGCCTCTTTTGAAGTGAAGTGGGCATGATGGCGCTCATTCCCTTCAAACAAATACGTATCTGCTAAGAAAACATCGGCCTTGTCTGCGAAAGCAACAAAGCTTTCCAGATATCCTGAATCTCCAGTATATACCAATACTTTACCCGTTTTTTCTTCTACAAACCGCATAGCATAACAGGGAACTGGATGGATTGTTTTCATAAACGTAATGCGAAATGGTCCAACTTTCAGCTCTTCTGCTTCAAAATAAGGAATGCCCTGCGATACTCCATCTAAATCCAATGCAGAAAAATGAACAGCATCCTCCGTATGACCGTAAATCGGCAAAACAGGAACCGGCGTCAAACTAGGATACAACTGCCGATAATACTGCAGAACACCTAAATCAGCGATATGGTCATGGTGATAGTGGGATAATATAACTCCATCCAATGTTAACGGATCAAGGTGTTGCTCTAGATTCACAAGTGTTGTACTGCCAGCATCCAGCAGTAAATGAAAGCCGTCTGATTCCAATAGATACGAACTCGTTCCTTGCCCTTCATATGGATAGGCGCCTAGACAGCCAAGAACAGTGATTTTCATTTCCAGTTCCTCCAATCAGATAAGTTGTGTATAGGGTCTAGTTATTATTCAGCAGCCTTATTTTACAGACTGTTTATTAAAACGGTGATTTTTCCCGCTGCGCACTATCATAAAAGCTCGCTACAGCTACATCATGATAAGGAATAACCCAAAATAGTCCTATACCTAAAGCCATAGCGCCCAGAATATACCAACCGACAAAAGACAGCTGCAGGAAGAAATACTGCTTGAAACGTCCTTTCATCAACCCAAAGGCGTCCCGTAAAATATCCCCTACACCAAGATTTGGCTGATCCAGCTTAATCCAAACTGCAAACTGGAAAACACCACTGATGAAAATTCCAACTAATAACAGAGCTAGAGAGAACAATAACATGACAACTGCAAGAAGCCCATCTGATGCCATCTCATTTTGAAACTGTGCAACTGAAACTGTATTGAACATCAAGCCAAGATACATAGTCAAACCAGCAGTCAAGAGTACCGGCAACAGCGTAATTAAATTGACAAGCAGCTGTACCAAATATTGAATAAAATTAATAATTAACATTGGCAGATAAAGCTCTTTACGGAAAATAGATGTCAGTAGCGAGATATCCACGGACCGTCCTCTGATTACCTGCAGTGCAGCATTATATGTTCCATAGGTAAATGCAAAAAACAGCAGGTTGTTCAGCAGAAAGCTGACTAAATTCTCACCATTGCTGCCGCTTTCCATAGGAAAGACACTGCCTACTAAGGTGCTGATTATCATCCGAACTAAAAAACCGCAAAAGATAAGCAGAGCCATTGTTCCCCACTTGCCGGACAGCGCTTTTCGAGCACGTTCTCTATGCTCTGCATTTGTTACCTGATTATTCATTGTTTATGCTCCTTTAAAATTCTTTGATTTTACGAACTGTTTCTTGATCCAAACGTTTAACAACCTCTGTTACTAGCTTAACTGTATTCAAGTAATCGTCCTCATGAATAATTGATGTATGGGAGTGCAGATAGCGCACAGGGACTGTGATTGCCAGAGAAGGGACGCCGTTTCTGGTTAAATGCATTCTTCCTGCATCTGTTCCGCCCCCTGCAATAACTGTGTACTGGAAGGGAATATTATTTTCTTCAGCAACCTGTATAACAAAATCCTTTAGTTTTTTATGAGGAATCATCGAAGCGTCATAAATCAGAATCTGCGGACCTTCGCCTAATTTTGAATCGGCTTCCTTTTCAGTCATTCCCGGTGTATCCCCAGCGGTTCCAGTATCTAAAGCAAACGCAATATCTGGATCAACTAGATAAGTACTTGTCTGAGCCCCTCTCAATCCTACCTCTTCCTGCACATCACTAGCTGCATAAAGAATATTTGGGTGACCCTCCTGTGCTAAATTTTCCAGTACTTTCAGAGAAACAGCAGTTCCAATACGGTTATCCCAAGCCTTGGCCAATAGGAATTTTGTATCATTCATTCGTCTGTACTCAATATATGGTGTAATCATATCACCAGGCTTAATTCCCCACTCTTTTACCATCTCTTCACTTGAAGCCCCAATATCGATGAACATATCGGACAACTCATAGGGTTTGTTACGAACCTCAGGCGTTAGCACATGAGGCGGTTTTGAACCGATTACACCGTGGATAACGTCTCCTGCTCCAGTAGTTATCTGTACCTGCTGAGCCAGCATAACCTGTCCCCACCAGCCACCGAGTGTTTGAAATTTGATAAAACCTTTTTCCGTAATTTGAGTAACCATAAATCCAACTTCATCCATATGCCCGGAGAAAAAGATTTTAGGACCTTCTTTATCACCTGAGCGTTTAGCAATAATGCTGCCTAGACCATCATACATTATTTTATCTGCGAAAGGCTCTGCATATTTTTTGAAGATTGCCCGTACCTCTCCTTCATTTCCAGGAACCCCTTTTGCAGTTACAAGCTCAATCAATAATTTCTCATCATGTTTTTCCAATTGCCTTAGCTCCTCTCAAAAATCATTTCTAAAATATTATAACACTCATCGCAGGATTAAAAATAGAAAAAGCACAGAGTAGGACACATCCTTACTTTACAGTCTCGAAATAATGGATTCTTTAAAAGTCCTGCTTTTGACTTATCCCCTTTTTTCTAATCCCCCTTGCTGACAATCCAATAATAAATTTTTGCAGTTATCATATAATAAATAACATAGATTAGTATAAGCAGTCCACAAGAAAGATATGCCAGCTGGTAGCCTGAACTTGGTACTACCTGATTGAACAGACGAACAGCAAAAAAGGCATGAAAAATCCCCAAAAGCATCGGCAAAAAGAAAATAATAATATTTTGCTGATAAACCAGCCGCTGGATTTGTCTGCAAGAAATTCCTAAACGCTCCAGCAGCTGGTATGTCGTTTTTTCCCGCTCTGCTTCTGAAAACTGCCGAACCATCAGTACACTCCCTGAAATAACCAGCGCTAAGATTCCTGCAAATAGAATAATATACAGAAAAATCCCCAGTTCTTTTCTAGTATGCTCCAGATTGGGCAGCCGGCTAGTATAATTTAAGCGCCATACCTCATGTTCTTCTGAGTCCTCCGAATTTTTTTTAGATACCGTGGAAACATAGCCTTTCACGCTTCCTGCGTCATTATTCAGTTCATAATAGATTGGTCCCTGCCATTCCTTGTTGATGCCCTTCAGCGCAGCATCTGTCAGCTGGCTGTCGTTATTCTTTTTAATATTAAATGCTATCAGCTCATAAGCCGCGGCAGTCTTTACTTGATTAAACAGCTCATCTGACACAATCATGGTCCGCTGGTTATACCGGAGCATTGCATTTCCCAGATAATCCGGTACACTTCCCTCTGTTTCCAGCATTAGTCCATCTGTCAGCTTCACAACGGGATCATATGTAATAAGCTCGCGAAAGCCATTTTGCATATCATCAATCATCACCGCACTATCCTTTTTCTTCAAAACAATCGGTTTCAGATAAGGATTAATTTTTTGATACTCCCGATAATTTGACACCCCTAATAAATTGATTGGCTCTGTCAGAGTAGTTGTTTCCTGATTTTTAATCGTTTGCCGATACTGACCGCCGATAACTTTAAACTTTAACGGGACGGACTGCGTAATACTTGTTTTCTGCTCTATATTTTTTTGAATAGTACCATAAAGTTCACTGCTGACCAGAAAGTCTGTTGGATTTGTACGCGTTACTCCTTCTATTCCCAATGTATAAAACGAAGCTGAGCCACCGATAATTCCTAACGAACAGGCGATAAAAATTGTAATTGTAGTTAATGTATTGCTGCCCTTGAATAAATGCAGGCGAGTACTTCCGGCAACCAGCATGGTTAACCCCCGGTAATAGCGCTGCTTCCCTCGACTAAAAAGCCAAATTAAAATATGAATCGTATATTTGAAAAATAAATAGGTTCCTGCAGAACAAAGAGCGATTAACAAAAAAGGCAAACTCAATAGTATCACTGGGTTAAAATCATCTGCAGCTAAAGACAAAACATGAAAAGAGAGAATATAGCCTGCCAAAATAAGACCTACGCCTACACAGCCCAAGAACAGCTGTTTCTTAGTAAGCTGCTCTATCGTTACTGCCGCTTTCTCATCCCGTTTAAAGAAACTAGTCAGCTGATAAGAATAAAGCAAAAACCAGCTGTGAATAGAAATCAGCAGCAGGATAAAAATAAATGCGCTTATTGTTTCAAGCATTGCTGGAAAGGATAAGCGAATACTGCTTTCAATAGTTAAAAACATTACCTTTATCAGAATCATTGAGAACAGTTTGGAAAAAATAACTCCTAAAAGCAATCCAATCACCAATGCGGTGATGCCTAAAATAGATATTTCTGAGAAGAAGACCCCGGCAATTTGTCTTTTTCTCATGCCAATCAGCTGATAAATGCCAATCTCCTTTACTCTTCTGGAAAAAAAGAACTGATTAACAGTCAACATAAAGCTGATTATCATAATGATAATTAGAAACCCGCCCCATTCCATCGTATTTTTGAGACGTATTTCACTACCCACACTATTAAGAAGAATCTGATCATAAGCAATCGCTCGGAAGCTATAATAAATCGTCACCGCAAAAATCATTCCGATTAGATATACCGCATAGTGATAGTATTGAGAGCGTACACTTTTCCATGCCAGTTTAGAAATGATCAAGACGATTCCCACCTCCAATCGTAGCCTGCATATCGATTACCTGATTAAAAAACTGTTCCCGGGATCCTTGACGAACAACTTCAGAGAAAAAAGAACCATCTTTAATAAACAGCACTCGATTGCAATAGCTTGCTGTGTACGGATCATGAGTTACCATAACAATCGTTGCACGATCCTGCCGATTCATTTCCGACATATATTGCAGCAGCTCTGCAGCAGCTTTGGAATCAAGTGAACCCGTTGGCTCATCTGCAAAAATCAACATAGGATTGACAATTAAGGCTCTAGCAGCTGCCACCCGTTGCTTCTGACCAATTGAAACAGCTGCCGGATAGGCTGTAAGTATTTTTTCTATATTTAAAATTTCAGCCACATGCTGCAGCCGTTCCTCCATCGTATGTACTGGTATATGGTCAATTGCCAGCGGGAGCAAAATATTGTCTTTGACATTTAATGACTCCACTAGATTAAAATCTTGGAAAATGAAACCAATTTTTCTCCTGCGAAAGTCACTCAGCTGGCCGCTTCTCATTTCCAAAATATTTTTTCCACTAATCTTTACCAGTCCTGATGAGGGTGTATCGACTGTGGAAATAACATTTAACAACGTAGATTTTCCCGCACCGCTGGGGCCCATAATCCCAACAAACTCTCCTTTATTTACAGAAAAAGAAAGGTCATCGAGAACCTTAACCTTATTCAGCAAATAGCCATACGATTTACTTACATGCTGAATCTCAATAATTTTTTCCATTGTTCTTCCGCCCATCTTATGTATTACTGTCATTTTACCAATATTTTCAGCAACTGAACATTTTTACGTTGTATTTGTATCGTAGAAAATCAAATTTCTTAGTTTGGTTTGTTCTACCGATTATTCTACCTGGTTGTGTCGGAGTCTCTAAAGAAGTACACATAAACCGATACCAACTAAATCCAATACCCTTTATTTCATAAATAGAAGCAAACTAACCAAAATAAATAATTTATCCTGATTCTTGGTGTAGATAACCATATTTCGTCATACTTTTTTTGTGGAATCCAGAGATACTGTTTACTCTTTCACATATATTTCATACGGATGGTTCCTTCTTCTCCTTTTGCCGTAAATCTTCAAAATATCGTTTCATGTTTTCTCAGAAATTTTTTTTATTTCAGCTAACCTTCTCAAAGCATCGCTGTACTTGCTTTCACAGAATTTTCAAAACCTCCAAACACAACATATAGGCGTTCACCCCTGTTCTTTTTAAAAATAAACACTATATATTGTTGAAAGAAAAGAAAATTTGTTTTATGATATATGAGGAATAAGTCATCGAGGAGCTGGAAATTTATGATGGAAATAAGAGAAGAATCACCATTGAGTACTACTGCTTCATCACTGAGCAAGATGAAAATAATCAAAAGAGACGGACGCCTTGTCGAATTTGACGATCAAAAAATATATGATGCTTTGATCAAGGCTGAACAAAAAATCAATGGTCCTTTAACCCCTCTTGCACATGAGCGTATTCAGGAAATTGTTGAACGTGTTGATCAGGAGATTTCAGAACGGTTTGTTTCGGATGTAAAAATTTATGAAATTCAAAATATCGTTGAACATATCTTACTGGAAAGAAATGAATACGAACTGGCAGAGGAATACATCAATTACCGTACCCGTCGTGATTTCGAACGTACCAAGTCAACCGATATCAACTTTACAATCGGTAAATTATTAAATAAAGATCAGGCAGTTGTTAATGAGAATGCGAATAAGGATAGTGATGTCTTTAATACTCAGCGTGATTTAACTGCTGGGATTGTCGGCAAGTCGATTGGCTTAAAAATGCTGCCGCCGCACGTAGCAAATGCCCATCAAAAAGGCGATATTCATTACCACGATTTGGATTATCATCCATATACGCCAATGACCAACTGCTGTCTAATTGACTTCAAAGGCATGCTGAACAACGGCTTCAAAATTGGAAACGCTGAAGTAGAATCACCAAAATCAATCCAAACTGCTACTGCACAAATTTCACAAATTATCGCCAACGTTGCCTCTAGTCAATATGGAGGCTGTTCTGCCGATCGTGTGGATGAATTACTGGCGCCTTTTGCTGAACTGAATTACTTTAAACATCTAGCTGATGCAAAAAAATGGATTGACGGCGAGGCAAAACAAGAAGAGTTCGCAAAAGAAAAAACAAGAAAAGATATCTATGATGCGATGCAGAGTCTTGAATATGAAATTAATACTTTATTCACGTCTAACGGACAAACACCTTTCACTTCTTTAGGGTTTGGCCTAGGACTAAACTGGTTTGAGCGTGAGATTCAACGGGCAATTCTACAAATTAGAATCAACGGCTTAGGCAGTGAAAAACGAACAGCAATTTTTCCTAAACTGATTTTCACGTTAAAGCGCGGCACTAATTTAAATGCAGAAGATCCAAACTACGATATTAAGCAGTTAGCTTTAGAATGTGCTACCAAGCGGATGTATCCAGATGTTTTGAGCTATGACAAGCTGGTGGAATTAACAGGAAGCTTCAAAGTGCCAATGGGCTGCCGTTCTTTCCTTCAAGGGTGGAAAGATGAAAATGGTGAAGAAATTAACGTTGGCCGCATGAACTTAGGCGTTGTGACGTTGAACCTGCCTAGAATTGCTTTAGAAGCAAACGGCAATCTCGAAAAATTCTGGACGCTTCTTGAAGAACGTCTGGAAATCATGAAGGATGCTCTTGTTTATCGCGTAGAGCGTTGTAAAGAAGCGACTCCAGCCAATGCACCTATTCTTTATATGTATGGTGCCTTCGGCAAACGTCTTTCAAGAAAAGAGTCCGTCAACGAATTATTTAAAAATAAACGGGCGACTGTTTCTTTAGGTTATATCGGACTCTATGAAGTAGCTTCTGCCTTTTTCGGGGGCGAGTGGGAGTCCAATCCTGAAGCAAAGGATCTGACATTAGATGTAGTGAAGCGTTTGAAGACTTCTGCTGATCAATGGGGGAATGATTACGGTTACCACTTTAGTGTCTACTCTACGCCAAGCGAGAGCCTGACAGACCGTTTCTGCCGCCTGGATACAGAAAAATTCGGACTTGTAGATAACATTACGGATAAAGAATACTATACAAATAGCTTCCACTATGATGTACGGAAAAATCCAACACCGTTCGAGAAGCTGGATTTTGAAAAGGACTATCCAAAATATTGCTCCGGCGGCTTTATCCATTATTGTGAATACCCTGTTCTTCAGCAAAATCCAAAAGCTTTGGAGGCTGTTTGGGACTACGCATATGACCGTGTCGGCTATCTTGGTACAAACACACCAATCGATCATTGCTACGAATGTGACTACGAAGGCGACTTCCAGCCAACGGAGCGCGGATTCGAATGTCCGCAATGCGGCAACCATGATCCAAAATCCTGTGATGTTGTAAAAAGAACCTGCGGCTACCTTGGCAATCCCCAAGCACGTCCAATGGTTCACGGACGTCACAAAGAAATTTCTTCCCGTGTCAAACACATGAAATAGCAGCTTTACTTCTGGTTATTAATTAACAAACAGACTGATAGGTTTAAAGGGGTTGTGACATTCGTCAATTTGACGATGCTATAGCCCCTTAAACATGAAAAAATGATATTTCCATGTATCCCACACTTCGTTGACTACAATGAAGTGCTGTATCATGAGAACCGTCAATCCTAAAGCTGCGTTTCTATTTTTTAAGTAAAATGCTTCTTCTCCCTTCTGCTTTACTTGCTTTGGTACAGCAGTCTTGTAGATAACTTCCCGCTTCAAGCCGTATGCCGCGACTTAAGAAGCCTTATTGAAAGGATGATTGTTATGAACAATCCAGCTCCAAAAGAATGGCGTGCTGAGGACTACAGTCAGAATTACATTGCAGACTATAAAGCATTTAACTTTGTAGACGGCGAAGGTGTCCGCAACAGCTTATACGTCAGCGGTTGTCTTTTTGCCTGCGAGGGCTGTTTTAATAAAGCTGTTCAAAATTTCAAGTATGGACAGCCTTTCACAGCTGAGTTAGAAGAAAAAATCATTGAAGATCTTTCTCATGATTATGTTCAAGGGATAACCCTACTTGGCGGTGAACCCTTTCTAAATACAGAGGTCTGCTTAAAGGTTGTCAACCGAATCCATCAGGAGTTTGGGATTAAAAAGGATATTTGGTCATGGAGCGGCTATACTTTTGAAGAACTGCTTCTTGAAACCCCTGATAAGCTGGAGCTGCTTGGCAAGATAGATATTTTGGTAGACGGCCGCTTTGAACTTAGCAAAAGAAACCTAAATTTACAGTTTAGAGGCAGCAGTAATCAGCGAATTATTGATGTAAAAAAATCACTGGCAGCTGGAAAAGCAGTCATTTGGGATAAATGCCACGATGCAGAAACCACTTATGAACAAATTAAGAAGAGGTTGTGACAGAAGTGTTCAGCTTCAAACGATAAGGCGGAAATTCCGAAAATTGTTCTACAAATTTTTGCGAATTTCCGCCTTATTGTCGAAGAAGTTACTTCTGAAACACCGTTTATCCGGGTTTAAGGGACTGAGGCATACTAATGTCACAGCCCCTTTTTTCGTTTCACGTCAAATTGTGTTGGTAGAGCAAAAATCTGAATAAAATCAAAGAGCTTGGAACAAAACCAGCAATTCCTGATTTTTGTTCCAAGCTCTACTTTCCCATTCAATTTTTATTCTATAACACAACTTAAGATAAGCCCTTCGTCGAACTTGCCCCTGCTGAACAACCTCAATCACACTAACGGCTTATGTATCCCATAATGGTAAAACAATATTCTCGTAAGATAATGGATCAAGGTTTGTCAAGGTTATTCCCAGCAGACGAATCCCCTGTTCAAGTCCGCCTACCTCTTCCCAAATCAGGTTTGCTTGATAAAATAATGCTTCCTTGGTCACAATATACTCTGGTAAAGTTTTTCTTCGGGTCACAGTCGTATAATCTGCATAGCGAACCTTCAGTACAATGGTTTTTCCATGGCGCTGAACTCTCCGCAAAGACTGCTCTACCCGCTCCGACAGATTTCTTAGCTGAGTGGTCACTTCATTTTCTGTCGTCAGCGGTATCCCATATGTATGTTCTTTTCCTACTGATTTTCGGTCTCTTGTCGTGCTGACAGGTGAATCATGAATTCCCCTCACTTTTCTATAAAGTGAATAACCCATTTTACCAAAATGCCGTATTAACGTCATTTCATCCATTTTATAAAGATCCGCTCCAGTATAAATTCCCAGGTCATTCATCTTCGGTACGGTTTTTTTGCCAATTCCGTGAAACTTCTCAATCGGCAGTGCCTTTAGAAACTCTTCTGCCTCTTCAGGAAGAATAACCGTCAGCCCTTTTGGTTTTTGAAAATCAGAAGCCAGCTTTGCCAAAAATTTATTATAGCTGACGCCAGCTGAGCAGGTAAGCTGCAGCTCTCTCCAAATATCCCGCTGAATAAGCTTGGCTATCTTAATCGCCGATTTGCTTTCAATTTTATTTTCTGTTACATCCAGATAGGCTTCATCAATCGAAACAGGTTCAATAATATCCGTATAACGTCTAAAAATTTCACGAATCTGCTGAGAGATTTCAGAATATTTGTGTCGATCTCCTTCTTTAAAGATAGCCGAAGGACAAAGCTCAAAAGCTTTTTGTGCGCTCATCGCCGAGTGAATACCATATTTTCTTGCTTCATAGTTGGCAGTTGTTACTACTCCTCTGCCCCCTGTATCACTTGGATGACGTGCAATCACCAGTGGATGTCCCACTAATTCGGGATGATCCCGTTCCTCAACAGAAGCAAAGAAGGCATCCATGTCGATATGAATGATTTTTCTTGATGTATCTTTCTTTAACGGAAACCGCAGCTCGCTCATCCCTCCGCCTCCTTCCCTCCATTATAAACGAACATTTGTTCAGAAACAATAGAATACTCCTTGAGAAAACCTTGACAGCCCCTTCATTTTTTGCGTACAAAAAAATCAGCATAAGACATATATAGTCCTATACTGATTTACTAAGAATCTCTTCTATCATACCTTACAGCGTTTTGAAAAGACTCTTCTGACTATCAGCAAAGCATAAGCCTGAATCCAGAAGCTCCTGTTGCCTTTTCATTTGGGCAGATGTTTAACCAAACCTTTAAATTGCTTGGCTGCCCCGCTCCTTTGTTCGAATGCGGATGACTTCTTCAATAGGATAAACAAAAATTTTCCCATCTCCCACTTCTTCTGTACAGCAAATAGCTAAAATCAGGGCAATTACTTCTTCTACCTTATCATCTTCTACAATAAAACTAGCCACGACCTTTGGCAACAGAGTCGTAATAACTTCCTGTCCCCGCACATATTCCTTTAGCCCTTTTTGTCGGCCGCAGCCTAAAACCTGAGTAACGGTCATCCCGCTAGCTTCAAAATCGTGATCAATCGCATACTTCAGCTCTTCCAGTTTTTCCTGTTGAATAATTGCCTCTACTTTTTTCATCTGTCTTATCCCCCTAATTAAGAATCCATGCCTGTAAACGTCGGATATGCAGTCTCATCATGTTCAATGCGATCCATCCCAAGCGCCTCTTCCTGAGCACTAACTCGAATTGGCATAAATAGCTGAATCAATTTAATAATAAGAAAGCTTGCAGTTCCTGCAAACAGCAACGTAAAAACAATACTTTCAAGCTGAGCGACAAACAGTCCGGTTTCCCCATAAATTAGTCCTGCTTTTCCGCCTACAGAAGCGTCTGCAAAGATTCCTGTCATAACCCCGCCGAAAATCCCGCCAATGCCATGACAGCCAAACGCATCAAGCGCATCATCAAAACCAAAGGTATGTTTTATCACAGAAATAAAATAATAGCAAAATGGGCTGACCAGTGCTCCGATTACAATCGAGCTCCATAGTGATACAAACCCGGCTCCTGGTGTAATTGCCACAAGTCCGACGACTGCGCCCGTACAAGCACCTACAACAGTCGGTTTTCCGTTCACTATTTTTTCAATCAGCATCCAGGACAGCATTGCACTTGCTGCAGCCGTATTAGTCGTCAGCAGCGCATGAATCGCTAAGCCGTCTGGAGCCAATGCAGAGCCGGCATTAAACCCGAACCAGCCAAACCACAGTAAACCGGCTCCTAAAACAACAAAAGGAATATTATGCGGACGGTAATCCATTTGGGTATACTCCCGTCTTCTTCCGACAACAATTGCCAGAATAAGCCCTGAAATTCCTGAGCTGATATGAACAACATTTCCCCCAGCAAAATCGACTGAACCGATTGCATCAAGAAAGCCGCCGCCCCAGACCATATGAGCCATTGGATAATAGACAATCACTGACCATAGTCCGATAAATAGAAAGATTGCCGAAAATCTCATTCTCCCTACCACTGATCCTGTAATAATTGCAGTTGTAATCAGTGCAAACATCATTTGAAAAGCAGCAAACAACCCTTCAGGTATCCCTTCTCCTTCCGTCATCGACACCCCTTGAAAGAATACCTTATCCAAATTTCCAAAAAAAGCATTCTCACCACTGAATGAAAGAGAATAGCCAGCAATAATCCACAAAAGCGACGCCAGCCCCATCACACAAATAACCATCATCATTGTGTTAAGAATATTTTTTCTTCTTTCCAAGCCGCCATAGAAAAAGGCTAGGGCGGGTGTCATCAAAAAGACCATCCCTGTACAAATAATAATAAATGCAACACTTGCCATATCCATCATTGATTCCCTCCAATTCAGTTTTATAATCAACCTTCATTTTGATTATGTTAGATATTCTAACATCTGATTTTAATTTTTACTAGTAAAAACATTGAATATTGAAAACTTTCTGTCAATTCGTTACAAAACGCGTCATATTTTATCACATAAAAACAAAAAAAAGAGTCTGAACATAGAAAACGTCCAAGCTCTTCTTTTTTTACATCCGAATAAGTGGTGAAAATGAGCAGCGTTTCTCTATGAAAAACTGCAGCGAGCAGCTGTAAGCGCAGCCTTTTCATAGCTAAATCGAGTCTGAGACAGAACTTAATTTCAAACTTTTCGTACGCTTAAATCCGAATAAACGGCGAGATAGAAACAACTTATTCAGCAATAAGCCGGGACTTAGCAAAAATTTGTGGAGTAATTTTCGTAAATCCCGGCTTATTGCTTGAAGTTAACCATTTCTGTCTCAACCTCAATCAACGTGATACGCTTTGTAAGCTTCCTGCTTCTTAATCCCTCTAACTTTAGCAGCTTCCTTAATTGCTTCTTTAGAGGTTAGTCCAGAGGCTATTAGACCATCAATATGCTCCTTAAGCGACTCCGGAAAATCAGCTGCTGCTTCCTCATTATCGCTTCCAGCAATAATCAAACAGCATTCTCCCTTAATTGTATGTTCTTCTAGATAATCAATCAGTTCATCAAGAGAACCACGGAGAAATTCCTCATGCAGTTTGGTCAACTCCCGGCATAAAACGCCCTTTCTTGTCCCGCCGTATATCTCTTTCATATTTTTCAATGTCGCCAACACACGGTATGGAGATTCATAAAATATCTGAGTAGAGGAAAGATTCTTTATCTTCTCAAGCTCAGTTTTTTGTTCTTTTGCTTTCCTTGGTAAAAACCCATAAAAAGTAAACGGCTGAGGGGTAATGCCTGAAGCAATCAATGCTGTTATTCCAGCAGAAGCCCCCGGCAAAGGAATCACATCAATTGCCGCTTCAATGCAAGCCAGCACTAACTCGTGCCCAGGATCGCTAATTGAAGGCATACCGGCATCGCTTACCTGAGCGATTGTTTCTCCTGAAAGCAATCGTTCAAGCAGCTTAGGTATCCGTTCCTTATAATTATGCTCATGAAAGCTTATCTGAGGTGTCTCTATTTCAAAATGCATCAGCAGCTTTTTCGTATTGCGTGTATCCTCACTGGCAATAACAGCGGCTTCCTTCAAACAGCGAATACAGCGAAACGACATATCCTCCAGATTACCTATCGGCGTAGGAACTAAGTAAAGTTTTCCTTTAGCAGTCTCGCCATAACTTTTTTGTTTCTGCACTCGTCTAATCTCCTCTCTATTCATCCTTAACTAAAAAGAGGCCGGGATTTATTACCATCCCGACCCCTCTACTTTTTCATTCAGCTAATGACTTCTCTAAATCTTTACTTATCTCTAAACTTCAGATTATTTACTGCGTTCTCCGTAGATAACATCCAAACAAAAGGCACATTCTTCATCATTTTCTCTACGGGAACCATATAAAATATTGCAGACATGAAAACCTTCTTCATAAAGTTTTTCCAAATTCATTCTTGATTTTGATAACTCCTGTTTTGAAGGGTCCGCTTCAGCCTGAGCAATCTGGTTTAGCTCCTGCAAATGTTCTCTCAAACGCTGATTTTCGATTTCCAGCGTTGTGTTTTTTTCAACTAGCTCGTGAAGACCATCCTTCATCTCACCAAGTCTCAGCAGGGTTTCTTTTAACTCAATTTCCAACGAATTTAACCCATCATATAGTGACCGTTTATCCATATCAATCACCTTTTTCCGATGCAGCGTTTTCCATTGCTTCTTTAAGCTCTTCATAATCGTATTCAACAGGTGTTTCTCTGCCGAATAACCGTACTTTTATAACTCTGCTTAAAAGATTCAGACCAATAACTTTTCCTTTACCGTCCGGCGTCAAAACTTCCGTACCATAATCCGGCAGCTCCTTCTTCGCTGCTTCATATTCATCGTTCTCATACTTCAAACAGCACATCAAACGTCCGCACAAACCAGAAATTTTGATTGGATTCAACGACAATCCCTGGTCTTTAGCCATTTTAATCGAAACAGGAACGAAATCTCCCAGAAACGTTGAACAGCACAGCTGACGACCACACGGACCGATTCCACCAAGAATCTTCGCTTCATCTCTAACACCAATCTGACGCAGCTCAATCCGTGTTCTGAAAATAGCCGCTAAATCCTTAACGAGTTCTCGGAAATCGATGCGGCCATCTGCAGTAAAATAGAAAATCATTTTACTTCGATCAAATGTATATTCTACACGAATCAGCTTCATTTCCAGTTTATGCTCACTGATTTTTCCTTTAGCAACTGAAAAAGCTGCTTCGGCATCGTCAATGTTTTTCTGCTCTTTCTCCAAATCTTTGGAAGTGGCTTTATTTAAAATCGGCTTCAATTCCTCAGGAAGATCCTCAGGATCAAAAGATTTTTTAGGTATAGCTACAGTAGCAATTTGCTTAGACTGTTGAGATTCTACGAGGACTTTTTCATCATAGACATACTCTGCCTTACCAGGAGAAAAGTAATATATATGTCCGGCTTCTCTAAAACGAACGCCTACTACTTCAACCATTATTATCCTCCTATAGATAGTTTCGGGTGAATCATTCGGATGACCAGCTGCTCGCAAACACTTTGCCAGCTGACATTGGCTTCCCATTTCCGATAGGCATCCAGAATCAGCTCTACTCGTTGAGCGGTTTGTCTGATTTCTGTCTTTGAGCGCTTTTCAGTCAGGATTTTTGTCAGCTGCCCGCGATAATACGCCAGCAGCAAATCAAAGCCCAGCTTTTGCTGTTCTTTTTCTTTGAAGACTTTCAGCATTCTCTTTTGAACATAAATGAATGCCTGAAGGTCGTCCTTAACAAGATAATCAAACCACTGTTCAATGATTTCCCTAGCCTCATTAAACCATTCATCCCGAGAGATTTCAACTGCTTTCTCCAAACTATTTGTCAATGAAGCTAAAAGAACAGCTGTTTTTTCACCGACTCCTTCTGCTTTCAATAAACCGACCATTTTTTTCCCATCCAACGGCTGAAAATGCAGAATCTGACAACGGGATTGAATCGTCGGCAGAATCTTACCAATCGATTCGGTCTCTAACAGTGCAGTGACTTGTCCTTCTGGCTCTTCTAAGAATTTCAAAAGACTGTTGGCAGCGCCAATACTCATTTTCTCTGCCTGCTCAATGATAAAAACTTTTTGCTTTGTCTCAATTCCGCTCTTACTGTACTCTGATTTAAGCTGTCGAATTTGATCCACCTTGATGGTTTGTCCCTCAGGAGCGACTAACAAAACATCCGGATGTTCACCAGCGTTGATTCTGAGACAATTGCTGCATTGATTGCAGGGATTGTCTTCAATAATGTTGGTACAAAAAATTTTTTTTGTCAGCCACAAGGCAAATGCACGCTTTCCCGTTCCAGCATCTCCTTCAAAAAGATAAGCATGGGCGATTCGACCATGCTTAAAACTATTCTGCAGCTGTTTATACAGCAAAGGCTGCTGTTGTTCTAATTGCTGATACTCTTTCATAATCAATATTGATGAAATCCTTCTACTGGAAGTACAAAGACTGTTGCGCCCCCAACTTCCACTTCAACTGGATAGGGTACTTGTCCTTCCATTGTAAGATCCAAAGTCACTGGTGCAGATACATACTGTTTACGGGACTGACAGGTCTGCTTAATCAGTTCCAGCGCTTCATCCAGACGCTCATCATCAATACCAATAATAAATGTGCTGTTTCCTGCTTTTAGAAAGCCACCCGTTGAAGAAAGCTTCGTTGCTCTGATGTTGGCATCGATAAACTCATTGGCTAAACGGTTGCTGTCTTTGTCTTGAACAATTGCTAAAATAATTTTCATCTGACATCACCCTTCTAATTTCTAAAATGTTTTGGATAGCGGTTAATAATCGCCTGAAACGTTTGTTCTACTACTGATTCTAAACTCATTCTTGCATCAATTTTTTGTATCCGCTCTGGATGCTCCTCAACCAGCTTCAAATACTCATGTCGCACGCGCTGGTGAAACTCGAGCCCTTCAGAATCCAGACGGTCATACTGATTTTGCCGATGATTCTGAATCCTGCGCAATCCGGTATCTGAGTCTACATCTAGATAAACAGTAAAATCAGGAACTGTTCCTTCGATTGCAAACTCATTAATCGCTAAAATAGGAGCTACCCCAATTTTTCTACCTGCCCCTTGATAAGCCAGCGAGCTATCCACGAAGCGGTCACAAAGAACGATATTGCCTGCTTCAAGAGCCGGGAATACTTTTTCAACTAAATGCTGTCTTCTAGCTGCTGCATACAGCAGTGCCTCAGTCCGTGCATCCATTTCTCCATTTTTCGGATCCAGAATAATCTGGCGGATTTGCTCTGCAATCGGAATTCCTCCCGGCTCTCTGGTCTTTATTATTTTTGTTTCAGCTGCCAACGCCAGCCTTGGATACAATTCCTCCAGAACACTTGTTTTTCCGGCTCCATCCGGGCCCTCTATTGTTATAAATAATCCCTGCAAACTCTTGTGCCTCCATACTCTCTTTAGCTCACTATTTTACAATATTCTATAATACTCTTATTTTACTTGAAAAAGGCACCTCTGTCTAATATCCCAATCATAGTTCTCTACGGCCTTCTACAGCTTTTAGCAAAGTCACCTCATCTGCATACTCAATATCGCTGCCTACAGACAACCCATGAGCCAGACGTGTTACTTTAATCCCTGCCGGTTTAATTAGTCTTGACAGGTACATCGCCGTAGCTTCTCCCTCAGTTGTCGCATTCGTGGCAATAATGACCTCTTGAACCTCATCATCATGGAGCCGTTGAATCAGCGAAGGAATATTAATATCTTCTGGTCCAGTTCCTTCCATTGGCGACAAGACACCATGAAGCACATGGTATAGTCCATGATATTCACGTACTTTTTCCATTGCCATAACATCCTTGGATTCTTCAACTACAAGAATCGTACTTCTGTCTCTCGTGGTATCCTTGCAGATATCGCAGGGATCTTCCTCTGTGATATTTCCGCAAACACTACAGAAGTGCAAATCACGCTTCACACTAATGAGCGATTTTGCAAACGTATTAACATCTTCTTCCTTCATATCTATTGTATAAAAAGCCAATCGAGTCGCTGTTTTCTGCCCTATTCCCGGCAGTTTCATGTAGCTTTCAATCAACCTGGCTATTGGTTCAGGATACTGCATAATTCTTTATACTTCCTTTCATATCAAGCTTTTAAAGCCTTTAATTTTACTAAGGGTAACACAAAGGGTAACAAAATACTTTATAAAAATCTAGTAGTTATCGAGGATACTTGTTTCATGTTCTGGTAGCCTATCCAAATAGTAACTCATTGTTGTTTTGGCATTTTCATGCCTCAAACGTTTCTGAATTGTTTTTAAATCTACTCCCATACTCAACAACCACATCGCATGACTATCTCTAAGGTCATGAACACGTATTCTTTTTAACTCTTCACTTTTATCTCTTGATCCGTTATACTCCTCCAATTTCTGATCTAACCAAATTGTCCAGTTTCTAGGAGCAAACATAGTTCCATCATACATAAAAATATAATCCATTTTACCAATACTTTCTTGAACACTCTTCCACTTTTTAAGCCATTGAATATTTTTAGGAGATAGTTTTACCCACGCTTTACTACTAAAAGTTTTCGTTCCATCAGCAGCTGCTGCTGACCATTGCGCTTTATTTCTATAATTAAGTGTGCTATTAACATAAATCATATTCTGCTCCCAATCAACATCAGACCATTTTCTTGCCATCAGTTCTCCAATTCGTAGACCTGAAAAGAAAAGGGTATAGTATCCAGCCTTTTTCATCAATTCTACATACTTATTCTCATCTAGCAAATTAAAAAATGTATCAAATTCTTGAATTGTCCAATACTCAATTTCTCTTTTTGAACGAACTTTTAGTTTTTTTACTTTCCTTGCATAGTTTTCTTTTGCCATTTCTCTTTCAACAGCTAAATCAAAAACTTGATACAATCCAGAAAGAATATGATTAATATAGCCAGAACTCATCGGCTTATCATACTGAGAATGGAGATTTTGAAGATAGTCTTTAAACAACGCTATATCCTTTTGTCTAATATCTGAAATATCACAATTTTTAAAATACAGAAAGTGTTTACAGTACATCTTATAACGATTTTGAAATGTACTATCTTTCAATGTTCTTTTAAAATGTGGGATTGCCACTGATTCAAAAAATTCATAAAAGTTTACACTTTCTTTAACATACAGCTTGTTTTTTTTTGCTTCTTCTAAAGCTGTATCTAGTCCTTCTTTTGCTTCACTTGCGGATGAGAATCCTTTTTTTATTAACCATGTTTTTCCGAATCTTTTTTTATAAAACCATGTTTTTGCTTTCTTATCTTTATAGACACTTTGAATCTTCGCCATTAATTTAACTCCATTCCCAGCATTTTTTCTACAGCATACGCTGGAACTCGCTGTACTTTTCTACCAGAATAGAAATCACATTTCTTTTCTTTGACCATGTAATCTTTAGCCTTACGAAAAATACGTTGCGATTGTGCCGAGTTAAAACCATGACTTTCAATTTCTTTTATAGTTACAGTCTTCATTTTAACACACTCCCAATCTCAATAACAAAAAGCATTATCACGCTTTTGCTAATAATGCTAAGGTTTTCTACTCTTTGAAATTCTATTCAATCCTCAAAAAAAAGAGGCAACTAATTATTTTTTAGTTACCTCAGCTAATTAATATTCTTGTTTTATTGTATTATAGGTCATACTTGATATTTTATTTCCATCCACTTTAACTAGCAACAATACTCTTACTTCTGAACCATTTTGTTTACATTCCAACTGGATTGCGTAATCATTACTTTTTCCATTTAAAGGTTTATAGATATTAGTAATTGAACCACTCGAAGCTGATTTAATATCCGTTTTTGAATTAATTCCATTTTTCTCAGCACATTCTTTGGTCATTAAATCTTTTAATTTCTCATTTCTACTATTGATTGTTGAATAACTAGCATACGCTTTTCCAAAATCTTCAAGCAGTTCTTGAACATCTACTTGCTCTTCTTTTTCTTTTTTTTCAGAGGTCGATTCAACCTCACTGCTACTAGTATCTGAATGTTCAACTTTTTCACTTGTTGAAAAATCATCAATTTTTTTCATGACAATAGAACTTTCTGTAGTTGAATCCTCAGTTACTGGTTCTTCTTTCTTACCACAACCACCAGCTATAAAAACTACTGGAAGTAAGCTTATCAATATCTTTTTCATAGACTAATTCCTTTTCTTATTTTTTTCTGATTACACTTGCAACACTTGTATACTCTTTTCCCCAAGTCCGAGAATATTTTGCACAAATTCTTCCTTGTTCAGCATTTTGTTCATAAATCGTATACCTATTTTCTCCCTCAACACTTGTCACAATGCCAGTGTGCCCATAAACGCTTGAAGCATACCCACCTTGATTAAAGTTAATTATATCACCTGCTCTAACATCTGAATAGTTAGGATTATGAATAACTTGCCAGCCATTTTGTTCCCAATAAAATGCTTTTCCAATCAAAGCAGCACTTATTGTATCTGCTCCAGAAATATTACCAGACATACTTATCGAACTTCCAGCCCCTAAATGAATTTTAGTATCAAAACTATCTACATAGTAGGATGTTAGACCGTAGCATTCACCATTGTATACACCTTGACCCATCTTAGCTTCCAGAATATCTATCTTTCCACCACCAATGTTTGCGGAGCCATTACCTAAGCTGCCTTTTGCTAGACGATTGTACCAGTTGTTAGCACTTGTCTTCCTTCTACTTTGTTCTATTGGATCGTTTTTCGTACCTGCTCTTTCCCACTTTATCAATATGTCCACTGCTATTTTATTCAAATCTTGTTGGGTAGACATTGACTTTAATAATGTACTGTCCGAACCATCATGATTCCATGCAAATTCCATTTGATACTCAACACTTTTCCAATCTTTTTTCATTTCTTTTGCTTTATTCAGCATGTTCACTCTACGTTCTCTATCCCATTGAGGCAAACCAAAAGCATAACCTCCAATCGAAGGATCGTGCGCCCATAGCTCATTGAATGATAAGTCGCTTTGAATGCGGCTAGGAATAAGCCCGCTTTCATGTTCTATATTCCCAATCCATGCACATGCAAATTCTTTTGTACCACCATTTTTTAACACAAAATTATATATGTCTAAAGCAACTTTTTCTATTTCATTTTCAGGTGAAAAACCTTCAGTATTTCCTGTTTCTACATCCACAAGCATTGTGATAATCATAAACAAAAATAAAATTGTTATCGTCAAAGGTAGAAATAAAAGTAAAATAATTTTCTTCATTGCTTCACCTCAACAAAAAAAGACTAGTATAAACTAGCCTTTCTTAGATTTCTTCACTACTAATTGTATTATCAAAAATATTATCTAACTCCTTATACTCATTATTGTATGCCTGCTGATTCGAAAAATTCAGTATTGTTTCGTCATTGTTATCGAAGAATACTTGTTCATCCTTATTAGCTAAATCTTCTAAGTTTTCAACATGAACACGTAATTCCTCCATATCTGTATTCTCAGATAATTCCTTCAACGCTTTCACTACTTTTTCTTCATCATCAACCCCTAAAACAACCCCTTTGTCAATCAAACTATTATCTGTAGTTTCACTTTCTTTTTCTTCAAGGATATCTGTTTTTTCATCAAAACTGGTGTCAGGAACTGTAGAATCATTTTCTTTATTTTTAGATTCATCATCATTCCCGCTCATCCAATTTTTCACACCTTCTTTAAAACCAACAAAACTATTGTCTTCATCCATAAAGTGTTCTTTTCCTAGATTTATAGCCTTGTCAGCTTTAGGAGCAATAGACGAAGCCCCATTAGCTACCATTGCCATATTTCCAGTATAAACACCTGCCGCTACCTGTACAGCACCCATGCCAACTTCTCCAGCACGTTCTTTCATCTCCGTTGTCTTTTCATTTACTAGTTTTTCAACAGCTGGCATTTCAAGTTGCCCATCACTAAAATAACTTAAAATTTTATATCTATTCTTCCACAATTTTTTTAGGAAAACGACTTTGATTATTACTAGAATTATGGTTATTGCTAACACACTTATTCCACCACTCAGAACAGCAATAAGAGTGTTATCTACTTTACTAATAACACCCATAAACGCCTGATCTATTAGTGAGTTTATCCAAAAGTACACTGCTAAAAACACACCAAAAATTACTGGTACAAACAACAATCCCATTAACATTTTTAGAAACTTAAATAGAATCATCTGACATTTAGGGAAAAAGGAAGCAAATAGTATCACTGGAAAAATGATAATTAGTAAATTCACTATTATTTGAACAACAGTTACCATTGCGTTGACGTATAAAACTGGAGTACCAGTTATTCCTAAATTCGTTCCACCGACAATAATTGCAAATGTTTTCTCCATCATTTTGTCTCCACTTTGAACCATATAAGGATTATCTTTTGAAATCTCGTTAACGTAATCTGTACGTTTCTTAATAAAATCCTTCTTTTCTTTTTCATCAAGACCGATAGGCATTAGCATTTTTTTATCATCCAGCTTTTCACCATTAGGTAATTTTCCGTCTAATGATCCAGTATTCACATAATAAAACGTCTGTTTAACAGTTGCATCGAATAGCTTACTTGAACTACCATTTCCTGCTAGGGAGCTAGTCGCATTATCTACTTTCCCCTTAATTCCGTTTGAAATAGAGGTAACTGATTCTACTAAAAATAATGCACCGCTTTTCGTTCCCTTGCCTTCATCAGTGGAAAAATTTATACTTCCAAACCAAAAAACAAACAAGCTCATTACTGCTAAATAATGCAACAAAACTTTAGAAAATCTTCTTTGATTAGCAAAGAAATTAAAAAGTAAATAATATGCACTTATAAGCACCACTAACGCCAGCAAGCTACCTTTTGCTATACTTGTTCCGCCTAATCCTCTTAAAATATTAACTGAGGTTGTATAGGCTTCTGCTTGTTTATCAATAAAGAAACTCGACTGATCTAGCAAATCTTCACATATTAAAAAAAATGAAGAAACTAATCGTAAAATAAAAAAAGGAGCGTCTACAAATAAAAAATTTAGAAATTGCCAGCCTTTTTCAAGAATTCCGCTGTCAGCAAAATATGGAGCATAACTATCAATAAGATAATCCATAATATTCTCCTCCTTTATGCTACAAACTGATTTTCCATGACAGAAGCCTCGGTATCATCGACTGTTTCAAAAAGAGGTAACCATTCCTCAAAAATTATGTGAATGACAATTCGATTTACTTGATTAAACATATCTCTAAACAAACACTGACCTTGCACCATGTTAGATACCCATTTTAGATTAAGTTCGTTTACAGGAAGATTTAAGTATTTCAAAATCCCTTCCCGATTATTTTCTTCATCGAAGCAGAACACCATTCCAAAACCTGTTCCGTCTTCATCATCCTCCAAATCATTCACAGATTGCGTGATAAGTACCATGAAGTTATTTTGAGATCGCCCAACCCTTTTCATTGCTTTTAGAATTGCTTTTCCTTCCGCTGATGATTGGAAAATCCAACTCTCATCGAAAAATACAACAGTCTCTTCCCGAGGATTCCGAGAACCAAACTTACTACAGAACATTCCTAAAGCAAACATCAACGTTACAGATAATCGTTTATTCTCATCTAATTTATCCTTTTTACTCTTAGGTAAATCTAAATCAGCAATTTCCAGAATAGTTACTTTCTTATCAAAAGAAAGTCCTTCAACATCTCCACGAGAAAAAGACAATTCTAAAACAGAACCTTTAATAGTTGAGATAAGGAAGCGCCCCATATCATGAATTGCTTCCACGTTACTATTCACAAGTTCATCGACCACATGCCAGAAACCAACTGTTTCTCCTTTTCTTCGCTGCTCCACAACTTTTGTTATCGCTTCGTTAATCGCTGTTTTTTGTTTTAGATTCCATTCGCCCTCATAGATACTTGTCAACATTGCTTTTGCAGTTGCTATTGCTTCTGTCTCATCAAAAAGAACAATCGGGTCTAAGACACCCTTATTCTTTTTATCTCTAACATCCAAAGTAACAAAATTGAACGATTTAATAAAATCAACTTCTTTTGGATATTTTTTCTGATATTCTTCATCTTGAATCACTTGCATAAAACGTCTACGCATTTCTTTTTTTGGATCAATGTATAGACTACGATCTTTTAATAAAGAGAGTTCCATAAACATTTTTTTTGCAGCAGCGGACTTACCTTCTCCAGTATCTCCAGTAAACGCAACATGTGGATTATTTGTCTTTTTCCCTTTCACATTCTGCTTATTCGATACCAGCATATTTAGATAAGCTATGTTTTTTGAACTGTTTACAATAGATTCACGATCTTCTTTGTCTTCAAGAGTATTATCTACACGTCCCAAATAGAACCCTAGATCTGTTCCACTTTTCAGTGAGGTAAAAAAGTTCAATTCCGCAAAAGCACTTATTGTACTAGTGTGCTGCCACTTATTCTTTTTATTACTAATGAAGTTACCGTATAGAGTAGCTTGAAATAGATAAGGATTATCAAAACTAGCTTTTATTAACGGCATTTTCAAGCCAGCCAATCGATTTAATAAGTATTTTTTTCGTGCTTTCATTTGTTTTTTCGTGCTGCCAGTTACTACAGCATATGCCGACCAATCAATGATTTCCTCTCCATCATCTATTTTCTGATCTAAATCGTCTAAGGATAGTTGCCCCTCAATTATTTTTCTTTTTTGCTTTACTCCAGCAACTTGTGCCTCATTCATAATATTCTTATTTCTTGTCCTAGCACGAGAGCTTCGGCCTGTTAACCCTAACTGACCTCTTCTTTCACTAAAATTAGCTTGTATTTTTATTTCAACAGGAAACGGCATTTTCTGAGCAATTTCAAGTAGATGGTTTCCATCCATATATACACCAAAATCCCCTAAAGGAAGATAAGACACAAAGCTTTCTCCATATTCTGATTTAAAATGTAATCCACCAAAAAACGGCTTTATTATTGTATCCATCAGATTATCTACTGACTGAGCAGTTGTAATATCCTTCTTTTCATGAGGAATGTTTTTCAAAAATTGATATGCCTGATAATAATACAATTCATCTTCTGTTAAACGTTCTACAATTAATTCAGATAGATTCTGATAAACTTCTTGTTCCTGATCTAAATATTTCTTTCCCCAATCATCCTCTATCACAATTTCATAACCTACACCATTTACAAACGTTTCTGTCAAAACATTAAATGCCTGCTTCACTCCTTCTTTCATATCTACAGCAATTTCATTTTTTGTTAATGGAACACCAACGACCCATGTATATTCATAAGTCATTCCCATTTCTTTTTCTAATGCAATTACTGTTTTTTTCAGTTTATCCACTCCAACATCATAATGATCGGGATCGAGCAATGAGCGCATAGCACCCATCCGCCCCCTAATATCGCCATTTACAGGGAGTAAATTAATTTCAAAGCCTTTGTTTGCTGACAATCGTTTTAATGTTCGGGCTACTTTAGACTTCGTTTTTTGCTTTTTTTCTAAATCAGTAAGCATTACTGATTCACTTTTTATTCGATAATATGCAATCGGTATTTTTTCTTGTGACAAAGCAATGTTTCCCATTGTTTCTTCTCTTAATGGATATTCTAACTGCATTGAATCCCTCCTATTTTATCTCCGAAATGTAAATTCCTTTTCTTCACTCACACGTTCAAACCTATAAATTTCCCTATTATCTATCACAAAATCTTTGACATAAACCAAAAAATCTTTAATATAAGCTACTCCGCTTTTTCCATCGATATCTGTTTCAGAATACCAACGTGCTAGACGATGTGGCACATATATAAAAACCATCAAATTTAAATCAACATCCAAAATTACTGGCAGCCTAAAAAATTGACCAATAACAAAAAATAATACCCAACCAGCAAACATAACTAAAAAATAGGATAGGCTAATCGACTGGGAAAACACCCAAATGACCTTCCCTTTTGGGCTTTTTATCACTTGAATAGAATAAGGGGCTTTTAAGCCCCTACTATAATCGTAATATTTCATATTTTAATTCTCCTCAACTAAAATTAATCCCAAACAAACTAGCTACCCATTTCATAAAACCAAACGTAGTTCTCCCTTGATTCACTGCGAAATCCCGAATTATCAAAGCAATAAAAACAGTTGAAACAATTTTCAACCACTCAGCACCCTTCCAATGTTTCAAAATTAAGACAATTACTCCTAATGCCAGAAACGTAATAAAACCTGTTGCTAAAAAATTATCTAATCCATTTGTACTCAAATTTATTCCCCACTTTCAGTAAAGTAATGTTTTAATGTATTTATAAAATATGAATTTTCAGTCTTCGTAATCCACAAACTGAAATTCTCAGTTCTTAAGATTTTGGTTTCCTTATCTTCAAACACAACCGAGAGCTGCACTCCCATATTTTCTTTTTCTGTATTGAAATATTGAATTGAACCTTTTTCTATTTCTTTAAATCGCTCATTATTTCCCAAAAATTCTGGTTCTTTCATCAACACTAATAGCTCTTCTTTATTATTTTCAGCATACTTAGTAAAGAAGAGTTGTAAGAATTTTTCAATCGATTCCTTATCCTTAGAATCAATTTCCAAAGATTTTTCTACTTGCGATAATGCTTTTGTTCTGCCTTGTGGGATTCCTTCTGAAATCACATAAGGACGTGAAACTAAAGAATAAAGATTATCTTTCGTTTGTATCGGCAGTACAATTTTTTCACTTCTATCAGCTTTGACATCCTTAGTTGAAACGTGATACGACACCTGCATTGTTACTAAAAAACATTCAGCTGTTTCATTCACATTAATAACTTCTGAACTTTTCAATGTTCTAACAAGTTTTTCAGGTTGTTTTTCATCTAATTGTTCGACATCAAAAGAAAGATAGTCTGCTAATTTTTTCAAACGTTGTTCCTGCTCCTCTTCCTTTTTTTCAGAATCAATAGTGATATATTCATTCATAAAGTTTGTTGCATAATAAGACAACATAGGAAGATTAATCGATTCCTTTTCACTGATTTTATTTTTATCATTACCTAGATTTTCAATCTTCGAATAAACATTATTCATATTGCTTGATAGCACATTTGAACGAATTGTCCCTATCGTAGAAAACAGAAGTAATACTCCAGCAAAAACCGCTAACGCTTTATTCGCCTTTTTTTGCGATACTAAACGAACTTTTGGCATTTTTTCCTTTTTTTCCTTTTTCTTTATCTTTTTTAAATCCACCTTCAAACCTCCTTTGATTTAAAGTTTTTAAATAATGCCTTTTAACATCGGCTATTGGAGAATAGATCATATAGTATGACCAAAACACTAGTAACAAAGAATTAGTTAATGTGAAAAACCAATCTTTGCTCATCAGAATCCACATCATACATATAACCCCAAATCCAAAAATGCTAATAGGAATCCAAATCAGAAATATTAGCAGCAAGAACAATCTAAATATTTCTTGATACTTGTTTGTTTCTTTTTTTGTATCCATCTTTCCTCCTAATAAAATAAAAGGACTGGTTTACAGCCCTTTTACCTTGTTTTTTTTAAAATATTCCTAATGATTTTATTTCATCAGATTTCCGCTCTTCTAAAGCTCTTTCGGTGAGACTTTCTAAATTTCCATAACCATTAAATCTAATATATTCATCCGACCAATGCACTCTTCCAAAAAAGGTCGCACGTGCCGCCTCATATGGGCTAGTAAAACGCTCATTATAGAAACTCTCATCAAAATCATAAACATCCAGCTCGATATCGAAATATACAGTCTCTTTAATATGTTTGAGTTTATCTATGATTTCTAATACACCATATTCTCCACTCCATAATCCTGAGTAATTATCAACATCAAAAACTCCTAGTTCCAACTCTTCATATCCATCTGGATTATACTTTTCCAGATATTCTGCATGAATTTTCTCGTAAGAACTAGAAGTTAATTCATCAGCTGAAAAATATCTTCCAATCGCAAAATTATCAGGATAGCTTCCTATAAAAAAGCCATCTCCTTTGACTAAATCCCAAACATCAATCTCCACTATTCCATCCCTCTTCTCTAAAAAATAGCCAAAAATGGGCCCATCTTTTCAATTTATTTTTTTAGATCAAACTCAATTTTTGTATACACAAATCCTTTATCATTATCTGCAACTAATTTTCTATCATGATAATTTTTTAAATAAAACAGCCCTTTTACTTTTTCAAATTTTTCTGCTTTAATAACTACTTCACCAACAGAATTAAAAACTAAATCTACGTCTTGTAAATTTTCACAAATCGCTTCTGCTTTAGATTTAATCAATGACCATTCTTCTATACTAAACATGTCTCCATTTTTATACAGCGGCTCAACGTCCATTTTCAAAGTCTTAATCTCACCATCAACTTCTACATACTTGTACCAGTATTCAGAAAACATTTTTCTATAAGTTTCAGCTAGTTTTTCACTTTTGGCGTATGCAATGATAGTAAAAGGATTTTTCATTTCTAAATAACCATTGCCATATTTTTTAAATTTAGCAGCTAAATCTTTAAGTATCTCCGTTTTTTCTGATCTACTCATCGGAACCTTTACATATTTATCTTTCTTGAATACTAAATTCAATAATGGATATTCCCTTAATTGGTTTTGAATTTTTTTAGTCAAGTCATGAGTTGTTGGATAAATTTCTACCGTCTCAACATCAATCACTTGATATTCCACTCCCCAGCTATTCAAAACCTTGACCAGTTTCTTTTTTTGTCCTAACCGCTCACCACGTTCCGAACCATCCTCAGTAGCCCCCTCATCTCCAGCTGCCTGAATAGCTCCTTTCTCAAAAATCACTTCAACCTTCTCAAATTTCTTTAAATCATTTTTTAGTGCATTTTCGATAGTTGGAGAAGCTGGAAAAATGACGATACGATATTTGAGAATTTTTTTATTTATTCCTACCATCTCGTAAGCAATCCCACCAATATTTAAAATCGTACAAAGGTTGCTTAATTCTTTATCACTCTCCTCCAACTCCTGTAAATACATATGATTAACTTTCAGTTGAACACTTTCTTTATCTGCAACACCTTGAATCCGTTCTAAGTCGTAGCCCACACGTGGTTTAACTTCTATAAAATTTTCTTCCTCAAACATTACAGGCTCACAATCAAGTTCAGTCGCTAAATCAAATATCTTTTTTAATTTTTCATTTTTTGACATGTTTACACTCCTTACAATCTTAATTCTAGTTTAAGTTGCGGATACAGTTGAGATACCCAGGTTTCTTTTAAAAAATCAAATCGGCTTGCTGGCACTTCTCCTTCTTGATAATTCAAAAAGGTATCTCTTCTCATAAAATCAACTACATCGCTTCGCTCATACACTGATTCAAATACATGAAATTCTACATTAGAATCTACATTCTTTATCTTTTGAAAAACACCAAATTTCACTTGTTTTTTTAATTCACAAAAAGGTACACATCCTACCATTTCCGTTTCACCCCATTCTTATATTCAGTTTTTTCATAAAATCATAAGGAATCCTTTTTTCCATATCTCTATACCTAGCTAAAAAAATCCCCCTATTAATCAGATTACTTTCAAACAAAGCGGACATTTCCCAGCCTTGTTTTTTTAAAGTATTTACAAAATATCTATAATTATTTTGCTGCTCTTGAATTTTGGGAACTAGAATATCAAGTGTTTTACAATAAACATAGTTGTAATACCATCCATCCAGCTCTTCTTTTTGATACAAATAAAAATTCCCTTGATCATCGACCAAAGGAATTTTTTCAAAAAATATATCACAATTTTTATCTAACCATGTTTCTACCAGAATTGTTTTTATACCCATATTTTCCGCTGCTTCTACAATCGTTCCATCTCTAATACGATTTCCATATTTCGTATGAAGAAGTACCCAGAAGTCCTCCACATCTTCACCAAATAATTCTGTATGGTTATTAAAATAAAATTGACCAGCCAATCTCAGAATACTCATTCATTCAACCCCTTATCCTCAATCATTCGTTCATAAAGCACTTGCTTCTTTTGTTTTTCTGATAGTTCAACATTATCCAATGCTTTAAATAGCCATTTTCGAAATCGATCTTTACCAAAAACAAGCTCAATCATTCTCAAAGTTGGTATGACTTGTAATTCTATCCAGCGAAGACTTTTTTCTAAACTTGATTCTTCTTGTTTACTATTTATCTTTACTGACTTCCAAGAACCAAAAATTTGATAAAATTCTTCATAATAAGTTCGCTCTATACTTCCACTTTCATTAAGTTTCTCATCATAAACTTCAAATTTGGAAAGCAATAAATTAATAGCTATTTCATCCAAATCTTCTCCAGCCAAATAAGAATCAAAAATTTGTTCATTCACATCTTTTCCGAGTTCTAATTCATATCGATTCCAGATACCATATTCCTGCAATACATCATCTACAGTTGTTCGAAGTTTATCAGCTAATTCATATCGCTTTTCATAAAAACGAACGAACATGTTTCCACCACGAGCACCATAGTACAAAGTCAATCCGCCGCTTTCAGCATTAAACTTTTTTTCTTGTTCTCGATAAACCCGAAAATCACTTTGAATTAAATCCCTATCTCTTCTTTTTTTCAATTCATGCAGATTAAAATTTCCATTGATTGGATCATACATCTCATCAATCGCAATATCTGTTCGAGTAGAATGTATTCTTGAATAATATCCACGTGAACTATACCAGTTAGGATTAAGTATCTTTCGAAACCATTCTCTATAATTCAAACCCATTCCTTCTAAATGCTGCTCAAATTCGTATACCCCTTGACCAGTCAAATCAAGCAGTATTCCTTGACGACTATCAGACATTCGATCAAAAATAACAATATGACCACACGAATATTTTCTTTCATAATTATTTTTCCTAGACTGCTCTATAACAAAATACTTAACAGGAATCTTTAATACATGTTCTAAAATTATTTCAATGCTACTATCAAAAAAAGTAAATTTAAGATAATCCCAATGAACATGAAGTTGGTGTCCAAATTTAACAGGCAAACCGATAGCTATTTTTATTTGATTTACCTTTTCCTCAGATAGATTAAATTTTCCTTTTTCACAATCAGATAGAGTGGATTTTGAAACACCAACCTTCTCACTAAATTTTCGTAGGGAATAACCCAATCGCTTACGAACTTTCTTTAATTCTTCACCAGTCAATAATTCACTCCTAACCGATACGGACAAATTTGCTACTTTTGTCCGTATCTTTTAACTACGTCATTTTCGCTTTACCGCAAGCTTTCCAGACGTTTTTTGTTATTCATTTTGGTTTTTCTGCACCCCGTATTACCAAACGGGGTGCTGGGAAAATGTGAGTGGCTCCGCCACTCACATTCACTTCGTGTATCTTGCAAGCAAACTACACGTGCATTTTTCTGTGGCGACAGCTAAAGCTGCCACAAAATACACGTGCAGTTCACATGCAGACACATTCGTGTTCATATCGAAATTGTACTTTTAGTAAAATCAATTTTTTTCCCATCATTGAATCCCTGCTGATAAGCCTGAACCACTTCAACTGGTGGCAAAACCAAATCTAATGGTTTTCCCCATTCGCTAGACATTACTACAAATGATTTTTCTACTTCTTCTGGAATCAATACTAAAACTTCAAATGATTCTCTCAGTATAGCTACTTGTTCATCAAAGCGATCCGATAGACCATTTAAAAAACCTCTGATATAACTAGATTTAATACTTTCTGTCATATACCTACTTCTTGATTCCAATTGTGTTCTATAGTATTCATCAATAAAGATTTTACTATGATATAAAACCACATCATATGCAAGAATATACATTTCTTTTGCAAGCTCCAGGTCTCTACCAAATCCATAAAAAATTATGCGCCGTTTTCTTTGTTTACCAATATATTTACTATTTAAGTAATGTTTAACTCTAAAATTTTTAGCAATAATCCGAGCCAAAGAACGTTCCCACCAATAAAGACGTTTGTATATCGTGACAGATTCTTCATTGATTTCACTCGATTCATTGGAAAGCTCATAATCTTCTACTTCGCTTTTATCAATTTCATATTGAATCATAAGTTTCTGAGCTAAAATAAAAGCAGATTGACTTTCCTCATCATTTTTCTCATCTTTTGCGATAGCCAACAAACCTTTTACTTTTTTGATAATTTTTTTATTGTTCTTTTTCATACTATATTCCTCATAAGCTTTCTTAAAAATGTCATTTCTTCATTTTTTTATCCTCTATTACTTAATGGATATCGTTTATTGTAATCCTCTTCTAACAAAAACAATCTATCAATCGCTTCCGTTAAATTCGCTTCTTGTTGTCTATTTGAATGTAGCTCTTCTAATAAATAAAAATCGTCATCATCAAACATGAGTTGCGGCACCGGATTTCCATGAATAAAATGCGGATTTCTCATATTAATTTTTCGAGAAAATCTAAACTCTGTTCTCTCTTCAATTTTTTTTATCCAGCTACGAAGGGTACGCTCTTTTATTCGCAACTTTTTACAAATTTCTTTGATAGTATAATACTCCATCAAACCACTTCCTTTTGTCTCATCTTCACTTGATCTGTATATGAAAAACCAGCAGCTTCCATGAGTTCTTCTGCTTTTTCATTTTTTTCTTTCGCCTGTTCTAATCTTTGTTCTTCTGATTTTTTAGCAATTTCCTCTTTTTCCGATTCAATAAAATTATCTCCATAAACCTCTTCAAGTATCTCAATATCTTCCTCAGTTACTTCAACATCCGATACATCTGTATAAGGCATTGCAGGCATATTTTTAAAATACTCAACAAAATCAAATTTAGGGTCTACTAGTGGAGAATAAAACTCTTGCGGCACCCCAGCACCTACATCAATATACCCACGTCCATGAACACCATACTTATTTATGAATGATTTATTTTTGTTATCATCACCAAATGTCATAATATAGCCTTGCTCAGATAGCCTTCCCAGTGAAACTTTACACATTAAATTGTCTCTAATTGCTGACCGAATTACATCAGTACCAGCCTTTTGAGTCGCTAAAATAAAAAACACACCAGCTTGACGTGCTTTCAGAACTAAAGGCGATATACTTTCATACAATTTTTCTTCTGTACAGGCGTTCTCATCTCTCCCAAATTTATCCAAAACAGAGATAAAAGCAGCCCATTCATCAACTATAAAAAATTCTGGTTTCATCCCATAATATCTATAATTTTTACCAATGGTGTAATTGGGTTGCTTTTTCATGTATAAAAACCGCTTATCCATTAATTCAACTGCTTCTTGCATTTGCTTAAAAATTTCTTTTTTATCACTTACTACTAAACCCTTAAATGCTTTAAAATTTGCTAAATCCGCCAAATCTGCATTTTTAGGATCAGAAATATGAACACGACCTTCTTTACCTAGCGCAGCAATCAAGGAGTAAATAAAATACGTCTTTCCCCCTCCAGTACCCCCAGTAATCAGCATATGTGGCAAGGAATCGTACTCCCACCATACACCTTTCATAAATTGTACTTTACCGTCTCCAGCAGCAAGCTCTTCAAATTTGATTCGCTTGCTTTGAACATCAATTAAGTAACAAAAGGTTACATACCCTTGCTCACGTTTTACAGCTGTCAAATCAGCTAAATACATATCTTCTAGTGGTCTACCAATTTGTAGAAACTTATCCTGAAATTTATTTCCAATTTTAAAAGTAAATTCATCTGTATCGCCATTCGCTCGATAATAAATCTTCGGAAATTTCCTTACTTCTTTTTGTCCTTTCTCAGTTTTTTTTGTTTTTCTGATAATTAAATCATTATCATCTAAGTATTCAGCAAGCTGTTGTTTTTTATACTGCCTATTAAAAAAACCGCCCCTCAGTTGAGAAGAGCGGATGATATAAAAAGCTAAAAAGATACTACAGCTTATTACAGCAACAGTTATTAGAACTGGTAAAATAAATGGCTGTACCGAAAACGAGCTTTCCATTTTCTCCACCAGAGGATAGGTAACAAAAAAGTGGTACACGCCCAACATAATGAAAAATGGTATACAAATAGCAATCCCATACTTAAAGAGTAATTTTCTATGAAACATTCGTATTCGTTTTCCACGATATACAATTAACTTATTCATAGCATTCTTCCACCATTATCTGTTCATATGAAAAAACAACATTATCATTTTTTTGACTAAAAGGAGTCACATACATAATTTGACCAAAAATAAATCTTCCAGTGAAATTTGTTCCATCAAATTCATGTAATTTTACAAAATCACCCTTCTCAAAATTTCGATCATTCTTTCTAATTTCAAACGGTTTTACTCCTAATAATGCTTCCTTAAAAAATTCTGGTAGTATTTTTAAATCATGGCATTTACTTTTAAAATTTGGGTAAGCATAATCTATATTAGCTTGAATTTCCCTCATGTTTTTCTCCAGCAAAAATTTTCTTCTAATCATAATTTTTTTCAAATCGTTTTCCAAACATATTATTTCCTTTTTTCTTACTATAATATTATTCAGCAACGATTTATCTGAAAAATCAACTAACATACTATTACATACCACCAAAATGAGAGCAGCAACAATCTCACTAGCTAAAAAAGCTGGGTGAAAAAGAAAATAATCCCACTCTCTATAAATCATTAAGCCAACTACAAACATAATAAAACCAGACATTATTACAGGAATCAAATTATACAAACACATATAAATTCTTTTTTTCAGTCCCCCCTTAGCTGCTCTTTCATAAAACCGAAGTCTTTCACATATAATTACTAATTTCCTTTCTGTTTTTAATATCTCCTTTTCTAACATTTTTACTTCCAGCTCCATTTCAACACTCACTGAATCAATCCTCTCTATACAAATATTTTTGTTTCACTAATTTCTCTAGCAAATTCAAGTATTTCTCTATTGCTTGTTTTTAAATATTTGTTTTCTATCATAAAACGAATATATGAACCAACACGTCTCAACATAGATTTCTCACTGTAATTATCAAAGTACAATTTAACAATTCGGGTTTCTTTTTTTCCTGAGTTGAACGAATATTTAATAAAGCTATACTTTCCAAATACCTCCTCAATCACTAAAAAATAATAAGGTGTTTCTAACAAATACAGTTCTGCACCATTTGTTTCTAAAACAGCAAAACCAAGTTTTCTAAGTTTTTTAGATACTAATTCCTCCTCCACTAAAAATATACGCCCTTTCTTTAAAGTCATATTTTTTTACATACAAAAAGCGACTAGCCTTTGAAAACTAACCGCCTATTTTAACTAATTATTTTTTATTTTTTGATTCGTCACTTTGTCCTGTAACTGGTCTAGTTGCACCTTTCTTCTTAACATCCAGCGCTTCAATAGTAACAACCATGTTTGGCATTTGCCCATTATTCATATTCCGTTCAAATACTTTCGGCTCAACCAGCTCAATTTCATCATCCATTTTTAGCTGAGACAGATCCACCATCGGATTATCCTCTAAGCTAATTTTCGCTCGAAATTCTGCTCCTTGTTTTTCTGATAAAAACTCAAAGCGAACGGCTTTAGCTACGCCTCGTTCACCATCTTCTCCACGTTCTTCTTGATCAGAGATTTGCTCCAGAAAAGTCAATTTCCCAAAAGTTTCTTCAAAATTGATTAATGATGTAATATCATTTCCATCTACCTTAATTGATGACATATTATTTTTCCCCCTTCATTTTCAAACCATCTGCAAAAACACTACGCTCTACAAATCCAACATAATCCGTTTCACGCCTACCACTAGAACTTGTATATTGGGAAGAATTTACTCTTCCAACCGAATGTAAACTAGGATTAATAATTTCTACTTCTTGATTAGGTTGTACTGTTACTCCAGATCGTGCTGGTACAATTAGCTCGAATGCACCAAATTGCGGATTTCTTAATGAGTAAATTTTAACCATCATACTTTTTCCCTCAATGGTCATCGTCCGCTGCTCAACTCTTCCATTTGCCTTTGTATTTTTTAAAGCCTCGTCTTTTATTACAGGTTTTTTTAATGTTGCCATAGTTTTATTCCTTCTTTCCAATTTTATTCTTGATTATTAAGATAATAAGAATGCCTAGAGAAGCGAATCTCTAGGCATAAAAAAATAAGCATTCCATAGCGAAATACTTTCAATTATTTAGTTGGTGTTTGTTGTTTCTTTTTCTTATATAGCAGATACACGCCACAGCCAACTCCAGCAAGCAATGCCAATCCGATGATTGTTAATGTCTTTCCTACTTGTTCACCAGTGTTAGGGAAAGAACCTTTTGTAGCTGCTGGCTCTTCATTTTTAGGTGTCTCGTTTACTGCCAACAAAAACCCTTGATTTTTGTCTTTGCCATCGATATTGTGTTCAACATCTTTTTCATATTCCTTTTCAGTAGGTTTGTTAAATCCATATTCTTTCCAGAAATAAGTTGTTCCTTGCGGGTCTTTCTTATAATCGTACTCAGCAATTACTTTTTCAGTAATTTCCTTATCAGTAACTTTATAATCTACTTTTCCAGAACTCCAGACATCTTTTTGAGTACCATCTTGATACACAGCAACTAGAATGGCTTCATAAGCTCTTTCTGTTCCCACAGGGATATTTTCATGAGTAATCTTTAAATCATCATAGAAAGTGATATTATCACCCCATGTGAACGTGTTTGTCTTTCCATCACCAATATGTGCTTGTGTACTCATACCAACTTTTGGTTTTTCGACAAGAACAGCTTTATCTTTCAAAGTATATGTTCCCAAATCAACATTTTCTCCCTGAGATAATTCAAGTTGTGTAAGTGTTTCTTCGGAAAGAATATTTCCAGATTTTTGGTCTTTAACAGTGAAAACGAAAGAATCAGATTTTTTATCATAGGTATGACTAATTTCAATTGGATCAATGTCTTTATAGCCCTCAATGCCTTTTGTTTCTTCCAGCAAATAATTATCAAGCGGTAAATCAGAAAAATCAAAGTATCCTTTTTTATCATCTACAGTAGCAGTAGTAGCTACTGTTTTTTCTTTTGTACGCAAGTTAGTTAATGTAAATTCTACACCATTTTTAAAGATTTCATTGGTTTCATTTTGGATTAGCTTTTGTCCGTCCAAATTCATTCGAATTACATCATCATTACTTAAAGCATTATCAACAACAACTGCTGTGTGCTGGTCTTTATAAGTTAATTCTACAAAATGCTTTGTTTGATCTAAGACATAACCTGTAGGAGCAACTGTTTCTTGCCAGTAATAAACTCCTAAATCTAATTTATCAAGCATAGCAGTTAAATCTTTGCTCAACGTAAATTCTTCCAACATAGTACCATCCTCTTTAAAAAAGCCATATTTAGCATTCGCTAAAGGATAGTTAGGGTTTAAAGGTGTACTAGATTCTGTCGTTTTATCCTGTTTTGTTAACGTACTCTTTCCAGTAGCCTTTTCGTTTTTAAATTCTACAGTTGCCGTTTTACCAGCTTGAATGATAACCGATTTCGTATTGTTTGTTGCTAAAACATATGGAGCAGGTACAAATTTTTCTGTTACATCAACTTTCGTATCATGAATAATACCGTCAATAACAGCCTCGCCTTTCTCATTAGTTTTGGTAGCATGAACTTTACCTGATTCAACTTCCTTCACCTCAAATTCAGTATTAGGAACCAGCTCACCAGTTTTTTCATCTGTTTTAGTAATTTTCACTTCGCCTGTTCCAATAATTTTTACTTGATATTTTACAAAGGGAGGGTCACTCCAAATCCCCATTTTCTGTGTGCTATCTGTAAATTGAGATTTAGAAATCAATGTTCCAGAGCCAATCTCTCCTCCAGGATTTACTGGTGGAATCCCAGCTCTAGTTTGAGGTAAAAGTACATCAGTTAATGCTGTAAAAGTAACCACCTTATTATGAAGACTTACCAAGTCAGCACTATCATCCAGCTTCACTTCAATTTTTCCATCTTTTACAGTACCATTTACTCCATTAGTATCACTCACTGCAATAGAATTTTCTCCATTTAAATATCTACTGGATTTACTTGTTACTGTTTGCCCCTTAGTAAGGGTATCCATCGGACTATTGGTTAAATCCTCTTTGTTTCCTTCTTTCATAGCTTTTGCAGTGGCTTTTGCCCATTCATCCTGACTGCGAGCAGAAGATAGTGCTGCTGAAAGACCATATGGAGCATAGCCTTTCAAAAGAGTATAAACCTCCGCCTCAGAGAGTTTCATTAAATTCAAATGATCTGGAATTTCATTTATACCTAAAACATTGTCAATATGAACCCCAGCATGATTAGCTAAATCATTTTCATAAAGATACATTGCCGCATTCATATAAGCGAAGTCAGATAAAACCCCAACATCACTATATTTTTTTCCAACAGAATTATTTGTAAATCCATACGCATTAATCATTCTAAGCATTCTATTTAAATTGACACTTAGTCCAATATCGGAAGGATTATCATAAACATTTGTTGGTGTACCTACTGAATTTTTCAACAGAGGTTGTAAACAAGCCCAAAGATTGCCATTCACATCATCTGGAATTTCCAGAGAGCTATCCTTTACCACTCCCTGCGGAATAATTCCCACTTTTTGACCATTGATATTCACAAACCCCAAATATCCGTCATTATCAGTAACTAATTTCCATTCAGAAACGTAATTGTTACTAGACACAACTTCTGCTAATGCTTGTGAACTATTCATTAGCATTGGAGCGATAATGCTTAATAATGCTGCTCCAACTCCAATTTTCTTCAATTTCTTTTTCAGATTACTTTTCACTAAAAACTTCCTCTCTTATTTTAATCTCAACTATTGCTTTACAATTATTCAGATATTTTATTTATTAAACCTACACTATTTCTTTGCAGGAATAACCAGTAAAATCACTTCTAGCTCTTGGTTGATACATAACCAATTCACGCTCACCTCCATATTTTGTGTATAAAAAAAAGACAGCCTTTTTTAAGCTGTCTGATGTACTATGATTTTATCCGTATACAGCAGATATTCCGCCGCTACTTCCTAAAAGATTATTTTGTAATAGTTCTCGTCTCTTTGCATTCACCCACGCTATCGCCTCTTCTTGTGAAGAATAAACTGGAGAAGTATAGTAGCCTCCATTCTCATCTTCCACCCAACCTTGATATTTTACTGTAGGCTGAGGTGTTGGATCGGGTGTAGGCGTTGGTGTTGGATCAGGTTGAGCTGGTGTTGTGGGTGTTCCTCCAGTTTGCGAGTTGCCACCTTGAACTGGAACTCCAGCATTGCTGTTAGAAGCCGCAGAACCACCACCAGCCGAATTATAATCTTGTGCTGGTGTATTTTGTTGTCCCTCATTAAAATTGGCCTCAGTATTTGTTTGAGCTGCTGCCTGTTCATTCGCTACTTCTTCATTTTTATCTTCTGCTGTTACTTCTGTACTATTACTATCTACAGATTCTTTCTTCTCTTCATCTGATTTTTTCTTAGCGCTAATTTCTTTTTTTACTTTATCCAATTTTTCGTCTAAGCTTTTTTTACTTTTCTGATTCTTAATTTTATCCACTTCTTTTTTTGCAAAATCATACAATTTTTGGTCAGTAGAAATTACTTTATCCTTATACACTTTTTCTACTGCCACTTTAGCAGTTTCAATTTGTTTTACTTGATTTTTAGCAGTATCAATCAATTCATTTGTTGCTTTTTCAAATTCTGATTTTGTTTCTTTTACATAAAAAGATTCTTCAATATTTTCTAAATTCTTAGTTGATAAATCATTTTTAATAGGAAGATTTTTATCAACTTCATCACCAATGATTGCTTCCTTTTCAAAAAGCATATTAACCTGTTTTTTAGCACTTAATGTTTTTTCTGCTTTGGATAATAATTCTTCACTCATACCTTTATAATCTAAAGCAGTATCTTTTTGAATACCTCGTGGAACTGAAACTCCTTCATATTCCTTCTCAATACTTATTAATCTTTCTTCCAGCGTGGTTATCGTTTTTTCATCTACATCTTTTGTTAAAAAATCTGATTTATCCTTGCTGAACAAATTATTCGAATCATTATAAATTGCTTTTAATTCTTTTTCTTTCATTCCTAATAATTCTAATGCTAATGTAGTTTCTTTTTGGTATTGGTTATCTGCATAAACCTTATAGCCAGCACCACATGCAACAATGATTAAAGCAATACCAGAAATAATAACTGCTTTTTGTTTTTTTGATAACGATTTTACTTTATCACTTAATTTCATTTTCTTTCCTCCTATTTACCCTAAATGGAAATTATCTTATACTTTTAATTAAAAATCAATTCCAGTTAAGTATTTTCTTTGCAACAAATTTTTCAACCTCTTCTTTATAGTATCGTTCACGAGCAAAGAAGATTTTTTCTACTCTCAAGCTATCTAAAACTCCAGCCTCATCAAAAAATAAATCTGTTGCTACAGCGGATTGTTTCATCATTCTTTCACCAATTTTTTGTTTTAATTCATGAATTTCACTTTCATTTTCATCCACATTCAAACTAAATCGATGGAGTTGACTATCTACCTTTTGGAAAAATTCGTTCTCTAATGTCTCCCAAAAATTATCCAACTGTAATTCTGAATCTAAAATTGCCATATTCTTTTCCTCTTCTCTTCTTATTTTTCTGTCACTATTTCATCAGTAATGATTACTTGCTTTTCAAAATCTCTATTCATTTTTTTCTCACAAATTCTTACTAGCTTTTCTAAAAGCTGACTAAAGATTTTTTCTATATCCGTATCAGTCAGCATGATTTTTTTATAGGATAAAAAATACTCCATATAAAAATCACTCATGCGATCATAGAGATATTTATAATGTTCTACAAAGTAATCGTAGCTTTGCCAGCACCTATACACCTGAAATTTCTTAATTAAAAACCCCCGATACTTTTCTTGAATTTTTTCTAATTTTTCCTTCACGTTTTTCTAAATCCCTTCATACACTAATTCTTTTTCCTTTTTTGATTTTTTATGAACAATTATCATCCTTCCATTACTCAAATTTCTTACAAGCCATTTTGATGGATTCAAATATTGATTTCCAATTTTTTCTCGTGCAATACGTTCTTTCATCCTTCTAGTCGGTCGTCTATCTCTTGCCATCTTTTTTCCTCCTAAATTTTTACTTGATAATAAAGTTTTCCATTAATCCGTATGTATTCCAAAGCAACTTCTTTGCTTTCTTTAAAAAAACGAATGAAAGTAATTTGTTCTGTTTGTTTCTCTATTGCCTGAGCCTTAAAGAAATCTTTCAACAGAACTACTTTCATTCGTTCTTTTCTTGCATATTCTTTTAACAATTTCATCCCTTCACCACTACTCAACATTCTTGTTTCCATAATTTTTCCTTTCATGTTATTTATTTTTCAGTTTACATATTCTAGTAATTCCAAAGTAGCTACTTCAACCTTAGAGAAATATATACTTTACATATAGAAGTATGCGAATTATAATTGGTCTAGGTGGAGGGCACACTTTAAACCCCATTAGATAAGTTTTTTCACTCTTTAACTATTCGTGAAATTATTTTGTCCTCCACTTATTGCTTGTTATTTTTTTTACATCTTTCAAGTGTTCTCAGCTCTTTATCTGTAAACTTTACTACTTCAAAATCCTCTTTAAATGCATTCTCATAATCTCTTATTGCATTCGCAGCCGTTTTTTCTGATTTATATACCTTAATTTTGTGGATGTTAGGAAAACCTAATACACTTCTTTTTCCTGAATCAATCCTCGTAACAGAAACATATCTATTTCCCTGATGAATAAAGCTACCTGTAACAAAACCTCTTAATCCATCAACATTACATCGTATTCCGTACATGTTATTCATCCTTTCTCAGTGTGGAGTGGTTGCTACTCTATAAAAATAAAACGTTGATTCGGACTTAACGTAGCATGATAAACGGTTTTTCCATTAATATCTGCTATAAATGGGAAGCAGCTTAGCCCTTCTTCTTCAATAAGAAACGATGGTATTGCAACCTCTTTTTCTTTAAGCAGTTCTTCAGCATAATAATTTTTATCTAATCCATACCTTGATAAAACATTTTTCAACACTTCAATTTCTTCTTCCATTCAAACCTTCCTTTCTTAGTGTGGAGTGGTTGCTACTTTACAAACAGTTTCATCATTTCACTATAATCTGTTGGAAAGTATCTTTCTTTGAAAATTTTTAATTGATTACTTCCATCTTCATTACATATATCAAAAAGTATTGCTTCCATTTCTTCATACAATTCAATGAGACTATTTTTACAAGCATTTACATCCCCTAAATCTTCTGATTGCTCTAAGTCTCTTATGATACTTTCAAATGAATTGCTATCCATTCATACCATCCTCTCTTTCTGTTGTGGGGAGTGGTTGCTATTCTTCATTACTTTCTTCGTATATTTCAAATCTTATTTGCTCAATCTCATATCGAACTGTTGCAACTACATCATCAGCATTTTCAGCATTCATTTCTCTAATTTTTTCAATCAGAACCTCTTTTTTTCTCTCAATAGTCCTATTCATTACCTACTTCCTTTCTTAGTGTCGAGTGGTTGCTTAATCAAGAATTTTTACCTGATTTCTAATTTCTCTAACAAATCCTTCAACAAATTCTTTTTTCAACATTTATTCCTCAACTTCCTCTCCATCAACAAACAGTGTTCTTGAAACCCTGTAATCATTAGAAGTAACTACATCATCCTCAAAATATTGTCCTGATAAAAATTTCTTGATCGCTTCCTCTTTTGAACATGCCTCGATTACTACTCCACGTTCTCTAAGTTCTGACCATTCAAATGAGAAATCCATTTCGTTACTTTTCATCAGAATAGCCCTCTTTTTCCAATCGCCTGTACTCGATAAGACCTTCCAGCAATTTCACCATAGCTTCGGTGTTATCTTTTAAATGTTCATCTGAACAAAACATACTTCTAACTTTCAAAAATTGTAGCTGGTCAATAATAAATTTCTCTAAATCAAAAGTTACACCGTCAGCAGTTTCTGATTCTTTTTCATCAATCATTAACACACTAACAATCCCTGCCGCTCTTCCTTTACAAATGATTGCCTCCAACTCTTCCATTATTTCTTCCTCGCTTTTCTTTTTTAATAGACTTAAAATACTCATTTACTTCTCCTCTCTTCTTATTCATATTTATCTAGGTCTTTATAAATCATTTTCAATGCTCTGCGTATTTCTTCATCGGTTAAAACCCAACTATCCTCAATAAATTCTGTCATTCCTACCAACATGGCACCCGAAACTACTAACAGCATCAGTAATTCAAAACTAAATTTAAAATTATTTAAAAATAAATAACATAATGCCAGCACAATTATTGCTACAAATCCACACACAAAACTTTTAAACATAGGTTGTTTTCTAATTCGTTGTACTTTTGTCAAATCAATCAATGAAATGTAAAATTCCTCTTTTCTCTTCAATGTAAGTTGTCGCTGCTTTTTGAAGTTCTCCTCCTCCTTTTTCTTTTCTTCACTAACTCTCTTACTTAATTTGGTATACTCTTCTCTACTCATAATCTCCTCCCGTTTTTCTGCATTACAGCAAAGTCAATTCTTTAACTAAACTGGAATACAGAAAAAGGACACTCTTAAAATAAGATTGTCCTTATATTTCTGCTATTCTATTGATTAATCAAAGCTACTTCTCCTTTGAAAAAGAACTTTTTCTACTTATGGATTATAGCTTTGTTTTTTTAATTCAGATTCTTAATTCATGGCATAGAATGCTGATACTTTAGTATCTCAAGAAGTTTCCTGCAAGTTCCCAATTAAGGTATGAAATCAGAACTCCCTACATTCATTTCTTAGAATCATCTTCAATGGCTAAGAGTTTCCCTCTATCTCGGCGCATTAATAGATTGCCACATACGGTGTACCAGCCCTGCCGCTTCTCGTTCATGCTTACACATTCCTTATCATTCGAAATGCTGCCACCTTTAGAAGTAACTTTCATCCAATTAGACACCGATCTATCCTAAGCGGGATTTCCCCATTGCCTCATCCTTTAACTAATAAGTTAAAATCAGAAACCTAGCCCTCAGCTATAGACAAGAAGTTCTAACCTTTGAAAATTCATGAACACTCAGCTTTACTCTACTGCCACCTTGCTAAACAATCATAGGCTGTTCTGCACTACCTCAAAAAGACTGATAACCTAAATCGAAAATATCATCCTTGCATTATTTCGTAAATTCACTTAGAATAAAAGTGTCGAAGTTTTACTATAAGTGTTTGCGAAACAGAAATTTATTTTCTTTTCGTGAATGCTTTTTTGTTTATTCAATTACTAGGTAACATTTCGTTTCCTTAATTACATATTATACTACGTTTTGTAGTTTGTCAACACTTTGTTTCCTATTTTTGCTATAATTACAAAAGAACGTCGAGGGAGGGTATTATGGTGTTTAAAGACCGATTACTAGAACTAAGAATAGCCCACAATCTAACTCAACAAGAGCTCGCTGACAAACTAAATGTAGTTAAGCAAACCGTTGGCAGCTGGGAACGTGGGAGAACTGAACCATCACTAGAAAGTCTAAATGGCTTAGCAACTGTTCTACACACAACTACAGATTATCTAACTGGGCAATCTGATTTTACTGAACCCGACGAACGATCTATCGAAGCAACAACTCGTTTAATTTTCCCCGACAAAAATCCTATTTTTACGGAAATTGTTCAGAATTTAACTTTATTAAACAACAGTGATTTATTACATATAAACGCTTTAGTAAAATCTTACGTTGAGCAAAAATAGAAAAGAGCTGAGTAAATTCTCAACTCTCTTTTTTTATGTTCTCTAAAACTCTTAAAAAATGAATTATGACAGTTGGGTCTTCTGTCTCATTAATAAGTTTTATCAACTGCTCCTTTTTTTCGTGCATAACATCCACCGCCAAAAAGTAATTATAGAAAGTGCTTTATCATAAACGGGTCTGATTATAATAGTTTATAGTCATTTTCTACTGTTTTATTTATAACGATTTGTTATACTATAATACAGATTAATTAATTAACAGAGCAAGAAAACATTGTGCAATGAATGCTTTCTTGCTTTTTTCATTACTTGAGGTAATTTACACTCCTCCAACAAATCCCAGAGTGACAATTCCCCACAAAGTAGTCAGAAACATTATCTCACCTCTTTCTAATAGTATGATTATAATTTACCAGATTCATCAAAACATAGATATACTTTAAAGTAAGATTTTCAATACAGCAAAATTTAGTCTTAAATTCTCTTATAATCAGAAAAAAAACATGTGTTTTCTTATAATTATTTGCTATAATGCAAAAAAGGAGGTGGAAATACTGAAAACAGGAGATTTATTTCGTTTTTTCAGATTAAACAATAAACAAAAACAAAAAGAACTCTTAGATACTAATGTATCTACATATTCAAGAATCGAAAATAACACTAAGGCTGTAAATATTGATGAATTTAGCACAATAGCGGACAGATTATCAATTACAGCAGAAGAGTTTGTTCGCATGTCTGATTTAGACAAAAAGCAAAACGATTTCATTTCACTTTTCAGATATTGTTCTGAACATCCTAAAAACAATGAAAAGAAAAAGAGGCTTCTCTCTCACTACTTTAATAAATCAATAGAAAAATTGAATTTAAGAGAACTTAACAACTACATAGCGATTAAGTTAATGTTTTGTGCAGTATATGAAGAAGTTGAAGATATCAATGAAGAAGAGAAAGAGTATATTTGTAGTTATATCGAAAAAAGGACATTTTTAACACACTACGATTACAATCTTTTGTTAAATGCAAGTGCCAGATTCAACAAGAAACAGGCTGAAAGAGTTGTAAGGAAGGCAATCCCTGTCAAGAATGAACTCGAAAGATCACATAAAACAGTGATCTTTGCATACAATATCATGCGAAACATCATAACTATGCTTATCTACAAAAGTGATTATGAGACTGCTGAAAAATATATTTCAATGACAAAAGAACAACCTGTCAATTCTTCAAACTACGAACAAAGAATGAATATAGAGTATCTCCACAACTTAGTTCAATATCTAAAAACAGGAAAAAAAGAATATTCAGAAAAAATTACACGTTACATCAGAACATTAGAAGATTTAGGACTTAGCGAAACAGCAAAAGTAGTTGATGAAGAATATGAATACGTTATAACGAACAAAGGAAGAGAAGTAGATTTAGGTGGCGGGAACCATCCTATTAGACACATAAAAGAAAATTGATTAGTTATTACTACATGCTTACTTTGCTACAATATCTTCTTTTTTTTGATGATGACAAGCCAAAAAAATCAAAACAAAGAGCACTATCTATTTTCTCTTAGATAATGCTCTTTGTTTTAATTTCATTTTTTTCTAGTGAGAACATTTTTGAGAACAATAACAACATTTTTGTTCCCAATGCACAAAACAAGACTTTCAAGAATGCTGATATTACCGCTTTTTTACGATTATTCACGTCTTTTATGAAATCGTAATAAAATGATTTTCTAAAACATATACAGACAAACAGAATCTTATCTATTAACAGATAATCCTTACATATTTTCAAATGATTTACCAAGAGATTTCAGTGCTTCAGTAAATTGTGCTAAATCAATTGAAGAATTGGTTACTACAGCAAGATCTCCAAGTGCTTTTGTAGCTCTATTTACACTCTCAATAGGAATACTTTTGGTAGCACTAAGAATTAGCTCCGTACCCACTTTCAAACTATTAGTAAAATCAACTCCAATTGGATACAAATCATTTTGTGTAAGCATTTGCTTAATTTCAAGGTCAAAATCTTCATTCAATTTTACAAACAACTCACTAGCTTTTGCATAAGTAGCCTTATTTATGTTGTGCGCATGCATCACGTTATTACGGAATTTTTTTATTTCAGAAAAGTTATTTTTAAGTAATGGAATAGAGTTTCCTCCATTAATTTTATCCCAAATTGTGTTTTCCTCAATTTCTCCAATTACTTTCAGAACTTCTTCTTTTGAAAACGAACCATCAAGAATAAATTTTGATTTATCATTTTTATTTTTGTTGACGATTGTTTTAGTTCCAGTTATAAATTTTTCATCTGTAAATAACAGCCTATAAAGCTCCCCAAAGTCTAATTTTTCTAATTCTCCATGTAAATCATAAAATCTTCCCTCATCACTTTTTATTATAGCAATGTATACAAATTCTCTAAGTTTTCGTTCCATTTTATTAATTAGTTTAAACAGTTTTTTGTTAAAATACTCAGATGAACCGCAAGATGTTAAGTATATTTCATCCATATTTAACTTTATCTTAGTATTAATTTCATCCAATAAAATTGCGTTTTCCATACTCTCTTCTTTTGTTGAATAAAAAACCAAGACCATATCTTCTACAATCTCAAATTTATCTACTTCAACTATATCAGTAGAATATTTTTTTAGTTCTTCTAATCGAACTGATTTGGCAATATAGCTGTTTTTCACAATCCAACCTCCTAATTTACATCTATAAATAAATCTTCAATTTGCTTTTTCATTTTCTTATATAATAGAACCCATTAATTCAGTAATCAAAATTATGTGTTCTCTAAGTTTCACAATTTTTAAGTTTTCGACTTGCTCAGCTCCCCCTAATCCCAAAAGAGGAACATAACCAAAACATTCTTCAAATTTAGGAACACCATTGATTTCTATAGCCTCAAGATAAGGAGCCCATCTTAAATCCTCTTCTCTAAAATCTTCATCAGATAAATCTTCAAAGAAAAACTTAAATCCAGACATTATTGTATCTGTCACTCCATATCTAAACCTTATTATTCTAACAAAATTTCCTTCCCAAATAATCAAGTCTCCCAATGCTGTAGCAAACAAAACAATCCCATCATGGAATCTTTGACTTCCTTCAATTAATAACTCTTGAAAATCATCAGGATTTACGGATTTTATAAATCCATTTAAAAATGTACCAAATCCGTATTCTTTCCAGAATAATAGCATTTCTTCTGGTATTCTATCTTGATACTTTTCAATTACTTCTTTACTGGCTTTCTGCTCTATTACAAAATCATCAAATAATTGATTCATAAATATTCTCCTCTTCTGCTTATTCAATCAACTTAACATTCAAATACGTATTTTTCAACTGCTCTGGAGTCATGTCTTTAGATACCTCATAGATATATTTATCAAGATCATTTATCCTGTATCTCCACTGTGCACCTAGTGAAGAATTTATATTTGCATCTCCTACGCCTTGTATATTCCAAGGGTATCCACCAGCTACCATGTCTGGATTATGCAAGGCAGCTTGATTCTTAAGCCATTCTTCAGCTTTTACTTTTGCGTCAGTTCTTGAAAGTCCCTGATTTCTTAAATCAAGAATTTTTTCAGCCAATGCTTCTTGTCTAGCGGTTTTCTGAAATTCTGCCGCACTATTACTACGACCGTTAGAAAGATATTCTTGACGATTTTTCATATATTCTTCAATCGATAACTGATTCATCCCATTTTGCTGATCTTTCAGTTGTCTTGCAAACTCTTCTGCATCGTGTGTTGATTTTCGATTAAAACTGATTTCAAATTCATCTACGATTTGTACATTCTTTTTCGCATTACGCATTTCACCAGTTTTTTCGACAATCTTATAATCTCCGACATCATTCAGTTTGTTGAATAATTTCAGCTCTTTTTCTGTTAACGATACGCCATCCAATAATTTATTACCTAGTCTGACATTTTCTATTAAACTGAGTACTTTTTTGGCAGATAATACTTCTAACACTGTCCAAAATCCTGCTTGCATCCATTCACCAAAGGTTAAACTCTCTCCTGTAACAGGGTCTCTTCCTAAAACAACCCTGTACAAGTCATAAGCACCTGAAAACTCACCCGCTACGTTTAACATGTCCTTTAAGCTCTCCTGCATGGATAGCCAGACATATTTTTCAGTCAATTCTTTATCATATTTTCCATTCTTATAGACTTTTAACTGGACATCTTTATCTCTGCCCCAATCAACTGTAAACCTAACAGACCTTTTTTCTGGCTGATTCTCATTGAAATCTGTTAACCGATTAAACCAGTCCGCTTTTTTATAGCTTCTTGGGGCATATCCTTGCGTAGGGGTGAAGTGTTTTTGTGTGCTGATTTGTCTCATCCCTGTTTTCAAGTCTGAGATTGTCCCCTTTACATCATCAAATACATTTCCATGTTTCGCTTCAAAGTCTCGGTATTTCGTCAGTAGTTCAATTTCTTCGGTAAAGTAACTGGTGCTTGAATCTAGCCCGCTCAAGCGATTGGCTAGGTTGCCTAAAACATAGTCCTCAGCCTTCGCCATTTCGCTGATGATATCTCGTCGCCTTGCTTGAATAGCTGTAAGCCTTGCCTGCATTTCTTCAAGTTTATCTGTATCCAGCTGATTTCTAGGTGCTCCGACTTCTGACTGGAAATCAGATAGATAAGAGGTCAAAGTTTCTGAGGTGGTCACAACACTATTCCAAATCCCTTTTGAAAGAGTAGGGTATACATCAAAATAACTTTTTGTGTTCTTCCACGCTGTTCCGTCTAGCTCAGAGGTTTCATTTAGTTCGTTTGCAGCATCTGACACAGCAGATAGTGACGAATCTAACCGCAAAGCGACACCATTTAGAGCGTTAGCCACCTGAGACAGTTCAGCATAATCAATCTTTGGCATAGTCATACACCGCCTTTTGCTGTCGTCTTATCTGGTCTTCTAACTCTTCTCGTGCGACTTTCGTTTTTCGTTCCTGTTCGTCTAGTTCTTCATACTCTGATTCTAGCATAAAGCGACTATGACGGGCGGTTTCTTCCCGCTCATGTAAGCCACGTTCGGCGTGAATATTTGCTGTTGTGCCGTCTGAAAGAAAAGCAATTTCATCTAATAAAGCCAGTTCTTCTTTGTTTAAGTGATTGTATTCTTCCATAGCAGAGTTCAAATATTTTTTTGCTTTTCCAAAGATTGTTTCTTTTTCCTCCGCTTTCCAGTGTTCCTGCTTTAGCTCGTTTAACCGTTCGAGCTGTTTTTCTTTCTCGTTTACATTCTTCTCATTCACTGAATCACCGCCCCGCTACTTTTTCATCAGTTCGCTGTAGTGTGGTTGCCAATTTAACCAGATTCGCACTGTCAGCGTTTAGATTTGCTGAAAAGTTTTGAACGATTCTCGACAGATCAGAAAGACACGTTTCTAACCCTGAAACTGCTGGACTTGACGAATAAGAGATAGTAGCATCCAGTTTCATTGATAGTGAACTAGCGCCAGATAATTTACTAGCGATTGCTGCTGCTTTTTGTGGATTATTCTTTAACAATCGTTTCACTCCTCTTGATTTCTATACAAATTTTATTGTAAGAAATTGATAAGTAAATTGTATCATATACTTATTCATGAGAAATAATTTTTTTTAACCTTATCTATGAGAATATAATTTGACTTATTACTTCTCTATATTTCTTTCAGAGCACAAATAAATCTTCATCACTGGAATAGTAACAAGCAAAAAAATCAAAATAAAGAGCACTATCTATTTTCCCTTAGATAATGCTCTTTATTTTGATTTCATTTTCATTCTAGTGAGAACATTTTTGAGAACAATAACTACTTTTTGGTTCCCAATGCACAAAACAAGACTTCCAAAAATGCTGATATTACAGCTTTTTACTTATTGCTTACACCTTTTCTGAACTCATGTAAAAATAACTTCATCATATATTTGATCTTTATCTTAATAGGCTCTAAAAACATACTTTTTTCACTTTTCAAACATAGACTTTATCATTTCTACATCACTATCTTTTCTATTTGTGAATTTATCTTCTAGTTTCTCAGCACCTCGAAATAAATCATATACTGTATCACTAATATTAAATCTACTGACTATTTCCCTTGTTAGATTATACACATTTCCTATTACCAATCCTTCGGGGAGTACCTCATTAAATGTTTCAATTTCATTGAAAATTTTTTCTTCTAATTTTTGAATAAGTTCTGACTCTATTAATTCATGATCTTCATAATCATAACCCATGCCAGCAATTATCTCACTAGCAATCGCGCTATCTTCATATATTAATTCATCGTGTATCTCCTCAATAACGGTATCTTCAAGAGCAGCTTCAAATATCTTCATAGAAATATTATCATTAATTAAATGATTATCTTTCATCTTACTGTATAGATTTATAATGGACCTTCTATCCATATTTTGAATTATAAGAAGCAGTTTATCATTAGAACAGAAAACTTCCGATAAATCATAAAATTCAAACATTCCATTGTGTAATAATTTTGTTATTAATAAACTGTAATTTCGAAATTTTGCCGCTTCCAAGTTTTCATGGGCTCTTTGTACCGATTTTTTAACTTTCTCAAGCAGATTTGCATCCAATATCTCATGTTCTATTACTTGTTCTAAAAAGTAGTAAAAACTTGAATTACGCAATGTTTTAACTTCCAATATATTATCAGAAAATAATTTATTCATCAAGATTTTATCTGATTCATTAGATTTGTTATATCTGATAATTTGCTCAAAAAAAACTGCGCTTTTAATAGTCTTCAATTGCTCGTTCTCATTTATACTAATTTCTTTTAAGAGATAATCATTAATTGAAGGATTCAAAACTGATATAAACCTTTTTTTTCTTTAAATCTTATCGTTACCAAAGATTCTGTTAATCGTTTTAAAACTCTATTAAAATGATTCGTGGTGGTATCTAAACTTTTTTCATTTCTGATTCTTGAATTGAATGCCTTTTCTAATTTATCACTTTCTACATTGGTATCTGTTAATGAGTATAGCGTATTCATGAAACATCTGTCTTCGATACTCATTCTATTTTCAAACTCGTCTCTCCATATATCTGCTGGATGATCTAATTTTTCTAAAACATAGTTATAATATCCTTCTGGAGAAATCGATTGATAATTTCTTTTTTTCGTAACGTATTCAATAATCCGTGGATTATAATTTTTATGAGAGACAATTTTCAAATAATTATTATCCACTTTTATATTCTTAAAATATGCACTAGGTATTCCGTTGAAGTATAAATGATTGTATAATATCTTAGCTTTTTCATATTTTGAAATTTTATCTAAATCAATTAGATATTTCTGAAGTTCGTACCTATTCATCAAATCATTAAATTTTAATGACCATTCCATCGCTTCATTTAATATAGTAATTCTGCTATTTAATATTATTTTTTTGCTACTACTTCTACTAATAAATGATAGTAGTGTTTTCAATTCATTAGGCTGATCGTCCCTCAATCTTAAATAATGCTGTCCCAAAAAATCATCTAAAAGCACAAGCTCCTTTTTTTCCAATTTTAAACTTATTGATTTTTTTAAATCAGATAAATTATTGTTAGTTGCATACTTTATCGCAAATCCTTGCTCGATGTAATGTAAAAGAAGCATCTCAGAAATTGTACTCTTGCCTACCCCAGGAGCACCTACGATAATTAATACATTATTCTCTTCTAACTTATCTATAGCCTCACTATACGAACTAGTACTAACAAATAATTCTATTTTTGATTTAATATCCTCGATTAATTCCGCAGAATCTAGAAAAACATTCTGATTTTGTATAATTGAAAGTACATTGGAAGCATTAAGCCATAATTTGAAATTTTGTTGAACTATTTCAGAATTTTTCTCCATTTCCAGAAAAGAATCAATATCATTCTTCCCCCATATATTTGAAATATCACTCATGTATTTTGAAAATAAATTTAGTATTTCCAATTTATTTTGTCGAGTTAAAGGTTGTGTAGTCATAATAAAATATTGTTTTGGTCGATGCTTATCCACCTTTGGTAATTCTTCTTTTAAGGAACGGAATAATTGTGAATATGAGCTTTTAGCATAATGCTTCGCTTGGATTAAAATCTCAGGATGAACTTTGCTATCACATATATCTATGCCTTGGTCTACTCCTCTAGGAAATACAAATAAAGGTTTATTTAACTTAATCTGCATTATATCTCTACATAAGATTTCAAACTCATAATCATTTAGCATTGTATAATCAAACATTTAATTTCTCCTTATTAACCTTTTCTCCCATGACTGTTGCACATAATGCTAGCTTTATTACAACTTCCTAGTAAGTCTATTTTAGATTTCATTAGAAAGATAACGCTGAGGATTTTAAAAATTGCTTTCATATTTTCTCTTGGTTTCTAAATCATAATTTAGTTGATATAAATTTCAGAGTATCTACCACTATTCAAGGGTAACAGTGAAGGTAACAAAAACTACTTTTTAAACTTTTATGATGTAACTACAAAAATTGAAAGTAGAGTAATAACAAGCATTCCAGCATTATCATACCTGAACCATTATTGAATCTTTATTGGTTCAGGATACTGCATAATTCTTTATACTTCCTTTCATATCGAGTGTTTAAAGCCATTATCTTCCATTATTTTGGCTCGCATTTGCTATTAGTAAACGTCCAAGATTCAACAAAAGTTAACGTAATAAAATTTCCTTAATCCGTGGATCGTTAAAATCATCAATAACAAAGTCAACTAGCCCAGTTTCTTCCAGTTGCTTATGATTTTCGTCAGTAGCTACCGCAATAATATGTTTTGCTTTAGCATTTGCCGCACCAGTCAATCCAATGAGCGAGTCTTCAAAAATAATCATCTCACTTGGCGATGCGTTAATATTTAAAGCGGCTTGAATATAAAAATCCGGAGCCGGCTTGCTTTCCAAGATGCCATCATTATAAACTACCTGATTATAATCAAACCAGCGATCCAGTTGAAAAATCTCAAAATAAAAATCAAGATTGACCTTGGGAGAAGCAGTCGCAATATTCATAGGAAAGTTATGCTCCTTCAAAAATTCAAAATAATCCACCACTCCTGGAATTAGCTGTTGGTGCTCTTCCTTCACTACCAAATCGCGGTAAAGTGCTTCTTTGCGGTCAGATAATTCTTCGCCCTCTGTTTTCGTCAGAGGCTTTCCTAAGATTGCTTCCATAATCAAATGATTCGTTCGACCATGAACCTGACTAAATTCCTCTTGGGAAAATTTACGCCCAATCAGCTCTTGAATAAACTGCTGCCATGCTTCCTCATGTAAATAGGAATCACTAAATAAGGTTCCATTAAAATCAAAGATAACAGACTGCATCTTTCTCCTCCTCCATCTGACTGCACAGCAGCGCAGTACATTATTATCTTTTATAATAAGAATTCAATCTTTTCTTCTCAAACAAAATCAGCACTCTATACTCTTTTCTCATAAAAATAAAAAAATCATTTTTACGACAAAAAATCAGCCGCCTTCTGAGTGCTTCTGTACATCTTAGCAGCCAATTTCTTTCTTTAGCTCTATTGTCTATTTTAACACATTCCTGTTATCAAAAACAAAAAGTATTCCTGTCATCTCAACTGATTATATTTCTATTTTTCATTTGCAGTCTTCAACTTTTTTTGTATGGCAATTTTTGACCTTTTCGATAATATCCGACATAAAAAGTCGAATGATTCCCTTACGAATTATGATATGATGTGGATACTAAAAAAGGAGATAATTACTTATGAATTGGATGAAACAAATCAACGAGGTAATCGAATACATCGAAGCAAACCTTGAAGGGGATATCAATAATGACGAAATCGCACTACTAGCTAATTGTTCTATCTATAATTTTCAGCGAATGTTCTCTTATATTGCCGACAAATCATTAAGCTCTTATATTAGAGAACGGCGCCTGACCAAAGCTGGTGTCGCTGTCCAGCATACCAAAGAATCCATTGGTACAATTGCCAACTGCTACGGATATGATTCTCAGGATTCATTTGCCCGGGCTTTTAAAAAATTTCACGGGGTTCTTCCTTCCGAGGCAAGAAAAGCTCCTCATTCCTTAAGGTCAACCTCTAAATTGCATTTTGAATTGACTGTCAAAGGGGATTTTAATATGAACTATTCTATTGAAGACTGGCCGCAGTTTTCAATAGCTGGATTTATCCACAAGCTGGACAAAGAAACTATTTATCAGTCGGTTCCCCAGGTGTGGGAAACCCTATGGCGCTCCAAACAAATAGAACAGCTAATTGAATTGTTTAAGCAGACGGATTATCGACCTGCTGGCTTCATCGGCTCAAGCATCCATGATTCAGAAAATACTGTTGACTATTTGACTGGCGTTACTAATTATGTTGACGCTCCTGATGTATGCTATGCTGCACCACTAGCAGGGATGGAGGAAGTCACCATTCCAGCTTCAACCTGGATTATCATTACAGCAAACGGAAAACTACCGGAAGCCACCCAGCTTCTCTATCAGCAATTCTATAGCGAGTGGCTGCCAAGCTCTGATTATGTATTGTGCGATATCCCTATAATAGAAAGCTATATGCAAAATGACAGACAGGAGATATGGGTTGCTATCAAAAAAGCAGGAGACCGCACCTGACACTGTCAAAAATTGCTTCTGACTACTGACAGGTGAATAGCTCCTTTAGTACAATGAATGTATCCATTAAAAATCAATCGTGTATTTCTTGTATTAAAGGGGGATAAATAATGAAAATCGGTGATAAAACTGTATTCGGCAGCTATCAATGGCGAGTGCTTGACATAAAAAATGAGCATGCTTTGCTGCTGGCAGAAGATATTGTGGGACAACAGGCCTTTCATGATAAGGCTGAAGATGTTACATGGGAAACTTGTGCATTAAGAAAGTACTTAAATACTGAATTTCTGCACCAATTTAATGCAGCTGATCAAGCTAGAATTGCCGCAGTAACCAATAAAAATTCAATCAATCAGTGGTATGGCACCACAGGTGGAGAGGATACGGAAGACAAAATTTTCTTGCTGAGCCTTGAAGAAGCCGCTTGTTATTATTTTGGCAACAGCAGTAGATTGCTCTATCATCCGGGAAAGAATCAAAAATACTGGTTTCAAAGAAAAGATGAAAACAGCGTCAATAGAAGAGCGCAGCTTGACGGCTACAGCTGGTGGTGGCTTCGCTCAACCGGCCGTGACAAGCGGAGAGCTGTTTACATCTGGGGCAACGGCACTATTGGCATTCAAGGCAATGGTACCTTTAACTACAACAGTCAAGACTGTCATCCATTAACCGGAGATAACAGCGGCGGCATACGTCCCGCTTTATGGCTGAGTTTATATTAAATGTTCAACAAGTTTTGACTATCTAAAAAACCAAACAAGTCCCTTTACTAATCATGAAAGAGACCTGTTTGGTTATTTCTTCTATTAAATATTTCGATTATCATTAATAAACAGGAGAATCGATGAAACAGTGCCCGTTTCTCCGAAATCAACACTAATATTTCTTCCCACTAACCCATCGCTCATCGCCTGCTCAATCGTTTGTTCAAAAAACAAGGTCTCTTCCGCTGCCTTCTCATACTCTGGCGTAAAGGTAGCCAGCTTGTCATCAATATCCTTCACCTTCGCCAACTTCGCAAAGCCTTCGACTGCTTTCAACGGATCAGCCATATACAGCTTGTTGTCTTCTGAGTAATGAGACAACTCAACCTCTTGATACTTTAATTGCGCCTTTTGACGGTCCGCATTCCATTCATAGGTCAGCTCTACTTTTCCATAAGCATAATATTTTCCATCTGCCCATTTGTAGGGATACGCGGTCGTAAACCGCAAACTATTCCCCGTAGATACCACTTCACATATCGGTTTCTCTTTGGTTGTTTCACCGCTCTTAAGCTGCTCATCAAAAACCGCTTCTGCTCCCTCATAAAGCGCAGGGATTTTCACCTTAAATTTATCCGTCATCAGTTCTTTCGCTTCTGTTTGATCAATCTCAAGATAATCAAACTTGCCAAACCATTTTTCTCTCTTTTCCGCCCAAACAATCGCTTGATCTTCACTGGAAAGCGTTGCTGCTGCAGGGTCTTCTTTTTTCCCGCAGCCTGCTGCCAACAGACAGCCCAGCAGAAACATAGGGATTAGTTTTTTCATATGTTTTCTCCTTTTAATTTAAAGTAATGATAAGTCAAAGGTGAGCGGCTCTTGCTCTGGAAAATCAGCGGCTGTAAAGGTCAATGTCACCTCGTCTGTTCCATTGTCCAAACGGTATACACTCACCGTTTCTCCGCTCTTCTCTGGGTCGATTGGCTGCGCTCTTTTTTCCCATAAATCACCAGCTTCATTTTCACTCTCTGATTCAGGTAATTCTGTTCGCTTTAAGGTCTTCTCCTTTTGCGTTAGAACGATGCTCTGATCAAAGACTTCTGGCAAGATTGCTTCAGTGCCTAAATTCTTCACTTTGTAGCGAATCACAATCAACGAATTCCCATCGGCATCCTTTGCCTTCTGAAACCCGCGAATGTCAAACGCCACCGCGTCATTTTTCACGCCAATCCCTTCGATTTCCTCTTCGGTTGTTTCCTCGGTCTCTTCCTGCCACTCTGGATCCACCTCGGTCTGTTCTAAAGAAAGTACTGATTCTTCAATGATTTCTGAGCGCTTCTTATACCCGCCGTCATCGGCAGAATAATAAACAATCTGAACAATCCTATCCTCCGTCTGCAGGTAGTAAATGTGCGCCCATACCTCCACCTTACTGAACTTGGTAAAAGCGGTGTACTTATAGGCTTCTTTTCCGCCCCACTCCAGAGTCTTCATGTACATATCCTCTGGATCATCATAACCATAGGTTTTGGCCAGCTCCTTGCGTCGGTCTTTAGCGAAGGTTTTCATGTCAGCTTCCTCTAAACGGTTCGTACTGACAAACATAAAGGAATTACTATTGGTATCGCTGGCGCCTAATACTGCACTTTGTCCATATTTTTCTATCGGATTCGAATCCAGCTCCCAGCCGCTAATCAGCTGAATCTCATAGGACACGCCTTTATCTGAAAAAGCTTCCTTCTCCTCAGATAATTTAGCCGAACAGCCGCTAAGAAAAACAACGAGTAGTACCAAACTACTGATGATTTTTTTCATATTAGTTCTCCTTCGTTTTCTGTTTTCTTAAATAAAGTAGATAGAACACGAACACACCACTACTTCCTATAAATAGACCAATCCCCAGCTTTAACCCCTGAGGGAAGTAGACAAACTTAATCGTATGGGTACCTTTTTCCACAGGAAGCGTCAATAATGCTTCTTTAAAGGTTGGAATCTCTACTTTTTTCCCATCCACATAAGCACTCCAGCCCTTATCATAAGGAATGGTCGTTAAGATTACCTGGTCCTCTGCCAACTCAACCGTTGCTTCTGCTGTGCGGCCCTCTACTTTAAAGTTCACACTCTTCTGTTGAATTTTCTCCATCATCTGATCAAATTTTTCTGTATCCAGCAATAACGCATCCGGCTTAAACATGCGGACGACAGAGCTTTCTTCATTTGTAATGGACGCCTTCACCTTTACCGTTTTGGCTTCTTCATAGTAGCCTAAATCATAATACTGACCATCTGAAATTAACTCACCCGACAAGGTGCGACTTCCCACCGTCACACGAATGTTTCCACGATTGGAGGTATCAAAGGTTGTAGGCATTAGACTAATATATGCTTGTGTTTTAGCCGGTACCTCTACTTCCCAGTGAAGCACCAGCGGGTCAGAAGCACTTTCCCGGACATATTGTACCTCTTCTCCATTTCGATGCATCACGCCATTTTCCAGCTTGGTCTGTTCAATTTCCGCAACCTTAAAGACACTGTTTTCTTCCTCTGACAGATAACGAAGCAATTCGGTCTGATTCGCCACGGCATCTTTTTTATAAATGCCCTCATCCGTAAGCATACCCAACGGCAGAGCATATTGATTTTCGTACAGACGATAGGTTCCGGATTTTCCCACCTCTTTGAAGCCAAACTTGCTAATCCGTTCGCCTGAAAGATTGTACTTAATCCCTATCAACGCATCCATCACCAGGGTATTGTTTTGATATTTAATATTTAAATTGGTCCCATTCGACCGATACCCCAACTGATTCAAGTATTGGGAAGAATGCCGGTTTCGAATTGAGGAGAACATCGTCACCCCACTATAGCCGTATTTAAAGCTGTCATTAAACATCCCCGTCAGATTTTCCATGCGGTAAAACTGATCATTGCTTTCCTTAGTTTGAGTCACCAGCTGATCAATCTCCTTATAATTCTTGGTATAGGCTGTTCGATCCGCATATCCCCAGTCTGAGCGAATGCCCACCACCATATAGTACGCATTCACCCCTGTTTCTGTAAGCATGACCAGACACAACAGGCCAAACATCACGGAGTGCCGTTTGCCCTTTTGGACACCGATCCATAAAACCAGATAGAGAACAAGATAGACCATGGTGAAGATGAGCGCCAGCGGAGTCAAATAGCCATAACGCTTCCGATTGGCCAATAGATAGGTCGCTAAAAACAGACCGATGACCACTAATACACTTGTAGAAAAACGATCCACATCCGCCTGCTCAAAGCGCTCCAATCCATACCCTGCTAGTAAAATGATTAGGAAAGAGAAGAGGAAGCTAAAACGATACAAGAACATATTGGGACTATGTAGACCATGCCAGAAAAGATTTAAGGGAGAAATGTACACACTGGCAATCAATAAAACAAACAGCGAACCATACAGTAGTTTATTCCGTAGAGGAATTTTTTTAGAGAGAAAATACCATAGGCAAAAGAGTAAGGGAAACAACCCTATATAGATAAACGGTGCACTGCCATATTTACTGGTATCGTACACGCCAACCATACTTTTCGTGAGTAAATCCCAAGGGCCTGTATTCCATTGCCAGAAAACAGATAACTGATCCAGACTCTCTCCATTACTGCTTAAATCCAAGATTGTCGGTAAAATCGTCACCATCGAGGCCAAACCAGCTAAAATGGAGGTAAGTAAGTATGAACCGATTCGGGAAACATAGCGTTTGCGGTCCGTAAACAGCCGGCAGAAAAAGTACAGAAAGCTGAAAACCCCAATCATAAAGGCCATATAAAAGTTCGACAAAAACAACAGTAAATAGCTAATAAATAATAACCCCGGACGTTTTTCGTCCATCAGCCGATGAATCCCTAAGAAAATCAGCGGCAGATAAACCAAGGGATCCAGCCACATAATTACTTCAGAATACGCCGTCGCATAGCTCATCAAAGCATAACAGACACTCAGTGCCAGATATAACCACTCGGATAGCTTAAAAGTCTTTCGTGCAAAAAACCAAAAAGAGCCGCCTACTGCGCCAAATTTTACTAAGGTAATTACATAGAGGGCATCCGGCATATGGATATTATCAAAGAAATACACCAAAGGTGTAAAAAGCCCATTGAGATAATAAGCAGACAGTGCCCAAAAATTTAGACCTAAAGAGCCGCTCCAAGTATAAAAAAGATCTTGTTTGCCATGAAGAACATTATTCATCGTGGCATGAAAATTCGCGTATTGAACCAAGGCATCACTTGCCAGCACCGTCCGGTCACTTCCGTAGTAAATACCATTTAAGTAATAACAGATTGCCATAATAACCACAGGGATCAGTACACTCGCTGCGCCAAAGGCCAGAACCTTTCTGTTTTGTATTAATATTTTCATATGTACCTGCTCCTCATTTTTCTTATTCTTTCTCACTAACGAACGCCGCCTAGTTTAGTAAACGGAAAATAACGGAAAACAACAACCCCTTCGATTTGTTCGTCTTTGATTAAGCCTAGCCAACGGCTATCAGTGGAATGATTACGGTTGTCTCCCAAGACAAAATAGTGCCCGGCAGGAATAGTTTTCATGTTTTTGAGCTGCGCTTCAACGTCTACTGTAATATTAACTTTTACTGTTCCATCCGGCAGATCAATGGCCCGCTTGTCCGTATTGCTGGCGACAGGGTTGTTCGTCTTCATTTGATGATTAATGAACAGCTTGTTCTCCTCCAGCCAAATAACATCACCAGGCATCCCAATGACTCGTTTGACGTAAGTCTCGTTCTTCTCCTCTTCCGGGTGGAAGGTGATAATCGCATAGCGCTCAGGTGCTGCTCCTTTTCGGACAAACACACGGTCACCGTTTGCGAATGTCGGTGCCATCGATTCACCACTCACCACATGGGTCCCTATGTAGATAAAAAAAAGAAAGGCGCCAATCACAAAGAATAAGAAGAAAACATTCTTAAGTATCTGATGAGGCTCCTTTCCCCGGAAAACAAAGGGACGCTTTCTATCTGGTGATTCAGTTGTTCTATGTTTGGTTGTTTTTTTCTTTTCTGTCATTTTTTTGCCCTCTTGTTTTTCCCTCTAGAAGTATCTCGCTGTATGAAATGGCAGTAGCCTTAGCTCAACGACTCCAATAATATCCTTTTTATTAATTAATCCGTAATTTCTGCTATCAATTGAAAACTTCCGATTATCTCCTAATACAAGATACTGCCCTTCTGGAATAACCGGCTGTTTTGAAACCTGCTGCAACGTAAAATCCTCTGTGAGGATATAGCCGCCGGATTTTGCCTCCGCTGCAGCGGCTTCCAGAAAACGCTCGGGAACCAGTTTGTAATCAATAAACAGTTCATCATTTTTATAGGCCACATGCTCTCCCGGCAAACCAATCACCCGTTTAATGCTTCTCTCTCCCGTTTTAGGGTCGTTAAAATAAACCAGACGGAAACGTTTAATCCCCTTCCACTTATTCACAATTAACCGGTCCTTATCATTGACTGTGGTAGCCATGGAATAACCGGTCATTTTTGGAAAACGAAAACTGGAACCAATAACAATAGTAAGCAGCAGTGTTGTAATAGCGAAAGCAAGTAGGAGGTCTTTAAGCAGGGAATGCTTCGGCCCTTTTTTTCGCAGCCTTTTCTTGCCCTTCATCCCTTTACCAGCTCCAGAGGTACGCTTTCTTGGCTGGTTCTTTCCCACGACTGCTCTGCCAGTAGTAAAACCTGACGGTTTTGTTTGACGTTTCCTCTGGGCTGGCCTCGGCTCATTTTTCTTTTTACGCTTCGTATGTTTAGTCGGTTGTTTTCTTCGTTTCCTTTCAGGCGATGACGCTTTACCTGAAGAAGGCACTCGTTTCTTTGTTCGTTTTTTTACTTGCTCTTCCTTCATCTGCATACACCACAACTACTTCTGTTTCAGTGAAGACTCATTGATACTGAATTTTTTAAATACCTTTTGTTCATGTTCCTTCACCTTTTCAATGTCGCTCCGGTATTCTCCCCGTTTTTCGGCATTTTCCAAATTCTCACTGCTTAAAGTACTAATATTGACCGCTAAATCCTTTAACATCGAGAAATGCCGATTAAGCAGCTTCTGTCCATCCTCCGACAATCCTTCTGAAGCAATTCGAACAGTGACGCTTCCTAATTGCGACGTTAAATCCTTCAAATTCTTTACCGTCTTTTCAGCACCGGCTCCGTTTTCCACAGATTCCAGCTGCTTGTCCATTTCATCAATTAAATAGTAGCTTTTCGCAAGTGCCGAAGCATCATCAGCTGTCAAATTGGTTAGCTGATAATAACGGGCATAAAACGCACCGGCTCCGCTGGATACACCAACAAGCAGACAAATGATTACGCCCATTAATTGATTCTTTCTTTTTTTCTCTAGCTTCTTCCGAACACGAATAAGCTTCTTCCGCTTTTTCTTATTCTTAACTTTGCGCCCTTTCAAGGCCTTGATTTTCTTACCTGTCGACAGGCTGACGAACAGATAAAGGAAACTGAATAACAAAAAGAGGATAGCACTAGATAATAACCCTATAAAAGACATATCCAAAACACTCATTTTACCCTATCCTCTCTTCATCGTTCTTTATTTTTTCTTTCTTTTTACTGCTTTTTTCTTCTTTGACTTTTTGTTCTTACGCACAAAGTGAATCACCAAGAAGAGGAGTAACACAACTAGAAAGACAGCACCCACAATCAGCACAATTAGCTTCCAGTCAATTCCCCGTTCCTGTGTTAACGCCACATCCTGAGAGTTGAATTTGTCCGCCTCTTCATTGGTAATCGTGAAATCTTCCGTCCACTCCCATTTCTTTTCTCCAGCAGACACTACAATATGAGCCGTATAGTCGCCTGCCACCATGCGGTCTCCATTCATTTCAACTGGAAAATCAATCAGTGAGTTAGGAGCCATCCGCATGCCCGCTTTTTTGGTGTCATACAGGACTTCATCTTCCCCTTTTTTGGTGATTTGAACATCTGTTGTCGCCTCTTCAAGATACGCTGGCTGAACATTTGAAAAATTCACATAGACTGAATTTCTATAATTGAATAGTCCGGCATAGACTTTATTGAAGCTTAGATCAGGCGCAACAGGTGTATCTGTTTCACTTAACAACATGCCGACTAAAAAGGCATACTCATTGATGACCCCTGTCTTTTCTGTTTCATCTACTTCTTCTGTGCTCACTCTCTTTAGCTGAATTCCTCCGGAAATATACCCGTTAAACTCTTCCTCCGGCATAGTAATATCCAGATTCAATGCCACAACTGAGGCTGGTGGAATAACTACCTCTGTTGGTGCTTTCACTACATCGACAAAATCATATTTTAGCGATGCATCATTTTCAATTGCGGTCGGACCATATTCAATAACGCCGTTGGCGTTAGTCTTTGCACTATTAAGCGAGACACCCACTGTAATTTCTTCCTGCCCACTGTTAGACAATTCAATTTGTACTGTCTGCTTTTGTCCAGGGCTCATTTTTAAATCAAAATAACCAGCTGTACCAATCTGATTTTCAGGCTTTACTACGTTGTAGCTGAACCCCATCCCATCCTGAGATGCTTCGGCTTGTACGGGAATGAATGAAACCACGATTGTTGTAATAAGTATGTATAATAAAAAGAATGCTCTTCCTTTGCTTTTCACGGGACCTCTCCTTTACGGGTATGTTTACATAAAAGTAAAGCGTCGATTCAATTGAACCGGCGCTTTACCGATCGCTCTACTTAAAATTATAGAGTTTCAGACAATGTCCATTCGATTGTTGCAGTGTATTTTGTGTTGAAGATGTTTGTGCTGCTAGGAATATTCATTTTGATTGAGCTTCCTGCAGTTCCTTGTGCATCATCACCAAATGTAAGGAAGTAGTAGCCTTTTCCTTTGTCTTCTTCAGTATTTTGTGCGAATGGTACAGTTGCAGCACCTTCGCTTAATACTTGTGTACCACTTCCGTTACCAAAGATCATAGCTGTTGGTTGTAATGCTGGATCTACACCATCAGCAGCCAAGTTCATGTTTGTGTAAGTGATTGAAGCACCATCAAGATATTTGTCTGTTCCGCTTACGCTACCTTTGAATTGCTCTTTCAAACGGCCGCTTAATTTCCATTTTTGATCCAAAGTAGAACGAATGTCTTTGATTGCAACAAAGTTTTCGATTTCTCTTCCGCCATCTTTAAATGGTAATGCCCAGTATTCTCCGCTAACACCTACTGTTGCAGCGTGCTTGTCGAAATCTAATGGTGTTACTGCACGGATACCAAACTCATCGACTGAATGTGTGGTTAAACCAGTAATTGGTTCACTATCACTTGTTGTTGGTGGTGTCAGTGGTGGTTCTGATGTGTTTTTAGTGAACTCGATATCTGCGTTGCTGTCTTTTACGTCATCAACGGCCTTTACTGCGTTTGGCGCAACAAGTGCTACCCCTAGTCCTGCCAATAGTGCTGCGCTTAATACTTTACGTGTTAATTTCATGTTGTGTTTCCTCCTAAGTTTGTGTGTGTGTGATTTATGGTAACTCGGCTAATATCCAAGTTAGCACCGTTGAGTAGTTCACCGGATCTTTTTTGGTTCCTCCGGGAACAGATAGTTGTACCGCAATGTTTTCGTACGTCTGTTGATTATTAAATACCGAATCTGTTACTGCCTTGCCCTCCTGCATTCGCGGTGACAAGGTGGCTGGAGCCCCAGCGGCATTGTCTGCCGAGGCGCCAAACGCGATGCTCCAAATACCGTTGCCGGTTCCAGGCTTCGCTTCAGCCAGATTATAGGTATCGCCAATGTTGCTCAGGCGAATAATATCTTTAGAGACAGTGGGGGCATTATCCAGTCCTGAAACAGAATTTGTCCAGGATTTATCAAAGGATATTACCGCACCATTCAATTGCGTATTGGTTGTCTGATCGTTTTTGAACTGCGTTTCCTGACGAACCTGCAACGCCCAGCCTTGAGCGCCCCCTCGAAAGTCAGCCACCTGAATGAATGTGCCTCTGGCACTGGTCTCATCCAAAAACAGCTGCCCATTGACGGGGTAAAGCTGATCCTTGTCAGAACGTTTATACTGTCCGAAATTCAACTGAGGAACAAAGTCCAGTCTCAGCTTGCCAGATGTACTTGGCGTTTCTCCCGGATCAACAATTGTTCCTGGGTTTTCCGGATCGCGGATGCCTTCTTCCTCATTCAAGGTTAAGTCCACCACTGCGTTCCCATCTCCGGAATTTTCAGCAAATACCTGATCAGATGGATAAATACTTAGAAATAGAATCGTAAGTATCGCGGAAAAAGCTGCCACATGTTTCATAATCAGTTTTCCTCCTTACGCTTGTTTTCTCTACGTTTCATCCAGAAAAATAGTAGTACCATTCCGACTACAACCGCCCCTGCAATAGATAAGCTGGTTTTCACCAGTTCCCCTGTTGAAGGATATTTACCAGTCGGCTTTTGTACAGGAGCAGGTGTACTGCTTGTACTTGTACTGGAACTAGAGCTGGATGACGGTTCTGTACTATCATCGTAAAAGCCAACGACTCCCGTTGTCTGAACAGCTCCGCCATTAACCTCACTTGCCTCTGCAGACTTTCCTGCAGTAACAGAAAATAGTCCGAGTACAATAGAAGCAATGACAAAATAGGTTGCTTTTTTCATTTGTTCATTCCTCCATTGTTATTTTGCATCCGTAAGTGTGAATAATAGTTTTGCTTGATAGCTCCCCAGCTTTTTAATACTTCCAGCCGGCACTTCAAAGACAAAGCCGTCTCCTTTGGCCGTCCACTCATTTTGAGTAATATCGTAGTCTCCCGGTAAATTGTGGGTATGAATCAAGATTTCTTGCGCCACACCTGTTAAGGCGTATTCATTATTGCCTGCTTTGTATTTCAACGCATTAGGCAACACTTGACTCCCATTAGTAAATGGTGTCGTTAATGTCGCTAACATTTTCCATTGATCCAGGTTCCCGCGATTATCCGATACCACTAAAGGTGAACCAACAACTGTTGGTTTTTCTACACGAGTCTTTCCGTTTAAGTTTTCTTTCTGTGAACCAAACTCAAGAGAAGTTGGTGCAGAAATTAACTGTAGGGTTCCGTGGATTTCACCACCTGGCACGCCAATTTCATTGGATGTCACAGTAATTGGCTTAAATGGTCCCGCTGGATTGATTGGTCCAGGAATAAATGGATTATTGTCTTCCTGCGGTGAATAACCATTTGCGTCCGCTGTATTCTTAATATCCACGCCAACTTTACTGTTATTAACGGTGGTTTTAAAGGTCACTGTATAACTGTAAAGAGCAGGAATATCTCCAACTTTGATTGACAATACGCGCGTACTTGGTTCATACGTGAAAGTATCAGGCTGTAATGGAACATCTGTAACCGTTCCACCTGCATCTGTTTGTTTAATAGTGATGCCATGATCCGTTGAGTCGAATTCCATTCCAGCTGCTAGTGTGTCTTCCAACACAACACCTGTCCAGTCTTCAGAATCAGCTTTATCATTTTTCACCGTTAAAGTGTAGGTTAGTTCATCGCCAACAGAAGTAGTCGCGCCGCCACTAGATACTACTGATTTCTTCAAATCAGGATTATCTGGTAAAACATCCGCTGTAATTTTCCGCAGGGCTTCATCAAAACGGTCATCTTCATTGCCAACCTTGACTGCATCATGGTAGCCAACATAAGCATCATAGCCATCTACTTCTTCGTTAATATTCCCATAGACGCCATCCGGCTCTTGTGTGTAGGTTACCGGCAATGTGTATGTTGGTTCAGGATTGATTTCTGTTGTATCCTTCAAATAGATATCAACTTTATCCGTTTTATTAATGTAGCCTGGCAGGTTAAGCGTCCAAGCACCGCCGGAAACAGTTGTTGAGACGATTTGATTTGCATCATCCTTCAACCAGCTTCCATTGACTTTAACGAACACTTTCGCGCCGTCTTCATCACTGGTCCCTTTCAGCTGTTTAGTTGCATTGGTTACATTTTCAGTTGAAACTGCCTGAGTCGGCGGTGTGACATCGATTGCTTCAACAACGCCCGTTTTGATATCATCCGGCCCACTAACGTGAACTCGATTAGAAGTTGAATCAGCGCCACCACGCCATGCAGCTAGAACTTCAATAGTCATACCTTCTTTAACAAACTCACCATTCGGCATTGGGACAACAAACATCCCGCCGCGGGCTGCTTCACCATAAACTGATAAACCAGGACTTGAATCATCCTTACCAATCGTTTTTACAGTTGTAGTAAATGCTCGCGAACCGTCAGGATTTTTGACTTCCACTTCCACGTACACTTCATCAGTCCAAGCATCACGAATGTCATCCAGACCTTCCGGTACAGAAGCATGTCCGTAGAAATACTTGTCAGCATTCGTTGGCACACGCAATTCATCAATAACCGCTGAGGCATTATTGGCACTCATACGTGAGTATGCTTGTGCTCCAACAGAACCATAAGAATCCACGTTTGTGTTAAATTCAAGCGGTACGTTAGTATCAGCAATAGTACGGAAATTTGCACCAGTTAATTTATAGTCAAAAATCGACCATGCTCTGAATGGATTTCCATCTAAGTTAGACCCTGATTTCCAAACAGATAAATCTGAGTTTTTAGAAGTCATAACTGAAGATGAACCACCTGATAATGCATATCCTCCACCTGAACGATTATTTCGAAGATCGAAATATTTTGGTGCATCTAAATCAAAGGACAGTGTCCCTGCATTGATTGCACCACCTTCATTGTTACTATTAGTTCTTCCTTCCAAGATATAAATTGCTCCTGGACCTACTGTTGCTCCTAATGTTGATGAAGAATAAATCGCTGGCCCTTGATCTGCAGAGATATCAACTAGACTATCTTTACCTTCCAAATTGAACGAGCCTGTTCCAGTGTATTGAATTCCGCCTTTGTCGCTATCAACAGCATTACCACTGTTACCTTCATTTATGATACGCAGCTGTCCAGCATTAGTAACATTAACATGGTTATTATCACCGTACATCCGAATACCAAAGGAAAGCGAGTTTTTGTTTTCAATAATTACCTGACCGCCATCGATATTAAAGGTCTGAGTTCCTCTAATTCTAAAACGTAAGGTTGCTCCTAAAGTGTAATTAGTTGCACCTGCGGAATCTTTAATCAAATGCATTTTGGCACCATTTGTTACATTAAATACCGAGTTTTGCGACTGCATTTGCAGTGCAGAAGTACGAACATTGGTACTGTATAGCTCAGCCCCATCTTTCAGGTTGAATACAGAACCGTCACCCTGAACACGCATTGTAGCGCCATCATTCATTGTAAAATCTACATTATCTGATGACATGTCTAGCTTAGTACCAGCACCAGAAATATTAATGGTTGCTGGCTTATCTGTATGTGCACCATCACCAAAATCATATGAGAGTGCTAAAGCTTCTCTGATTTTAGAGTGAACATTCATATACGCTCCACCAGACATATTCAGTTCATTTTTACCACGAACCCAGTAACCAATAGTATTTGCATTAATATTCACTCTTGCATTTGGCTCAACAGTAAACTTAGAAATCAAACCATAGATTCCATGAGATCCTTCTGCACCACTTGCATAGTTAGCATTAGCAGTTACAGTCTCTGCTGTTCCATTATTAGTGATAGCAACTTTCGCGTTTTCTTTGACTAACACTTCTGCATTACCCATTAGGAATATGGCTGCATCACTGTTTGCAGAGTTACTTGCTATCTCTACATCAGCACCGGTACCAACAGTAAAACCTGTTCCGTAAATTCGGTGACCTGTTCCTGTTGGTGTTAATTTGAACGTTGCATTATCCTCTACAACAAACTTATTCACATAAAATGAGTAGCTTGTTGTATTTGTTGTATTCGTATATTCAACATTCAGATTTGCACCATTTCTAACGATAAATTCTGCCGCATTCGACTTAACCTGAGTAGTATTTACTCCACTCGCAGTTAGATCCAATGTTGCTCCGCTCATAACATTAACTGCACCGGCCGCATCAATCTGTGTGTTGTTCGCCCCGCTATTGGTTCCTTTAACAGTAGCACCAGTTTCCAACACAACATCTCCTGACGCAGTAATTACACTTGTATAGGTAGATGATGTTGTTGTTTCCAGAAGCGAACCTGTTTTGGCTGTAAAAGTACCTGTATTGATAATCTTGGAATAGTTTCCAGAAATCGCACCAGTTTTTACGGTTGAACCTTCATCAAGAAGCACACTAGTAGAGGCGTTGAACCCATAATCATTGGCTGACGCTGTACCATTTATAGTCCATAGACCCATATCGACAACTGCATTTTTCCCAACCACGACTGTCTCTCCGGTAAAAATCGATGACCGATAATTAGATTGTGCAAATGTAACGTTCGCACCATCCGCAATATTCAACGCTTTCGCTTTGATATGAGATAAATCAGCTGCTGAATACATACGAAACTTATTATTTGTTCCACTAATATTAACTGTTGCACCTACCGCATCAATCAGTCCGCTCTGTGCAGCTGTAGTCTGAGTACCAGTCGTAACATTATTCACATTGATAATCCAGTTTGCTCCATCACCTGAAAAAGTTGCTGTTCCCGGTGTTGTGTACTTATGAATATCTACATTATTCAATGTTAAAGTAGTAGTTTGACCAACGCTGCCTAAAATCACCCCATTCGGTGTTCCTGTACCAAAATTAATTGAAAATCCATTCCCATTAATTGTGATATCTCTGGAAATACTTCCTGGAGCAGTTGTTGTTTTAGCAAATGATCCACTTAAATTAATTTCTGAAACATTTGGATCTTGCAGCGCATTAACAAAGCCTCCCCAATCATTCACATCAGCAGGCGCTGCCTGAGCTTTTTCTGCTCCTATAAAGCTAAAGCAAAATGAAAAAACGACGATTCCTACTAGTTTTACAAAATGTTCAGCTATATAAGAACTTTTTCCGAATTTCATTTTCTTCCTCCTTTCCTCTAAAAATAGTTGTCTAAATAAATAGACAGATTTATTTCAAATTCCTTCCAAATAGTGATAAACTCAGAAATTCATATTGTGTTTTCCTTCTGTCATTTATCCTTTGTCAGAAAATGAAACCTGTTTTAGGTCACCCGTAATACTCCTTTAGTTCTGCTTGCTTTATCCAAAAACCGTTATAACAACCTTTAATTAAGTAGCATGTAGCCCTTTGATCGTACTGTCTGAATCAATTTAATTTTTCCAGTTTCGTTCTCAATTTTTTCACGTAAATGAAAAATCAGGTTAGCCACACGATAGTTTTTACCATTAAAAGGCTCTTTCCAGACACTTTCAAAAATTTCTTTATATGTTACTGCTGTATTTGCATTTTTATATAGAAATTCTAAAGCCTTGTATTCAAGCTTAGTCAGCGGAATTTCCTTTTGCCCATTGATTTTCACACTAGAGTTTCTAGCAAGCAGTTCAACAATCACTTTCTTCTTATCTTCTTTAAAAACTGTTCGACTTTCTCTTGTAACACTGCCTTGTCGTTTTTTCTTCGATACACTATTTGAAATTATCAGCTGCAGCTCATCCGCTTTGCAATCCTCGGAAATCACGCCTACAGCCCCCAGCTGAAGATAGACAACCTTCATTAAATTAGGAGAGCTTGATGAAAACACCCATACAAATGCATCTGAACTCTCTCTGATTTTGACTAGCAGCTGACAAGTGTAGCTGACATCTTCTTGCGGATTTTCCCTAATGATCACTGCATCCAGCTGATCTATGTATCGTTCGAAATTTTCCATTGTTAACGGTACTACATTGATATCATTCTTCTTCAGTTCTTCTGAATAAGGTTCAGCAAGATCTGCTGACAATGCAATAATACCCGTATTCACACTTGTTTTGATCATGATTACCTCCTCAAAAGCATTTTTCTTGATAGTTAAATGAAAATTATGTATCCGTTTATTCAAACACAATTGTTATTTCTTAAAAACATGCAAAAATCTAAATGAATTAGAACAACTTTGATTTTTCATAAAATCATTACTTTAAGAAATAATAATTTGTATTATTAAAAAAATATTTAAATTTTTAAATCCAAATTAATTTTATATCAAAACTTTTTTAAAGTCTAGATGGTTTATGATTGTTTTTCTCTCACCTTTTTAATAAAAAATCAAAATAAATGAGAAAATCAAATGAACAAAAATCTGATAGAAAGAAATAAAGCGCAATAACAAAGATTATTATCATCTTTAAGCTACTATACAGCTCATTTAAGAGTCGCTATTAAATAATGAATATTTAAAATAAAAGAATTTTCGATATAATAGACCTTACTAATCAACAATTTTCTTTACTTTTACTGACAAAAAAGAAAAATAAACTAAACTTTATTTCTTTTAATTCAAATAAATCAAATTATTTGTACTGTTTATTTATTTTGGTTTCTAAGATAAATTTAATCTCTAAATACTACATTAAGTTGATTATTTTGAAGCGGTAAGCTTTAAAATCGCACGACGTTTATTTACGAAAACAAAAAAAGAACTGAAAGGAAATTCCTCTCAGTTCATTCTCTTATTTATTATTTTCATTGTATTGGCTCAACTACAAAGGAAGCTTCTGTAATCCAGTTTTCTGGGTTTGGATCTTGTCCTGGAGAAACATGGGAGCGATTAATCATTGGTCCAGATACCTTGTATTGATTCGTTTCAATCCAGACCGCAATAGCCTGGGTAACTTGAGGCATTTGTTCAAAGCTGCCATTAAATGTGACTGAAGCTATTGTTACTTCCGACGCATCATAGAATTTGATTTCATCTGTATCTTGACGACCGGCAGCAACAGCTACTTGAACCTCAACATCAACATCTGTTTCCCGATATTCTTTGTCATGATACAGACTTGTCGGCAGTGATCCAGGAAGCGGAATCACTCCTTGTTTTTGCATTTCTGCTCCAAGAATCCCCCACAGCCTCCCTTCCTCTTCAAAATTTGACATCACTTTTCTTACGCTGGCTACGGTTCTTGCAGGAATTGTTTTTAGTACAACATTATATTTTTCCATGTTGGTTCCCACTTTCAATTGTTTTTGTAATTCATTAATTAAATTTTTCTTTCTATTTAATGCATCAATTTCCTGATCTAATTCTTGTTCTCTAATCTCATAGTAGTAATTTAAAACGTCCATTTGTTGTTTCTCCAGAATTTCTTTAATTGATTCAAGGGATAAGCCTACCTGCTGCAGCAGTTTAATTCGATTTATTTTTGACAGCTGTTCGGCTTTATAATAACGATACCCTGAGTACGGATCAACTTCAGAAGGAATCAGCAGTCCCAGCTTTTCATAGTGTCTTAATGTGCGCACAGTAATATTTGATATTTTTGAGAATTCTCCAATTTTGAACATGTTCATCTACTCCATTTCTATTTCTTTTGCTAGCTTACTTACAGTCTAAACCGTTACCATAGGTACGGGTCAATAGTTTTATTATATTTCTTCAAAAAAAGTCAGCTGGGAGAGACCAGCTGACTTCTTGCTTCATTTTCTTTCTATATAATAGCTTCTATTTTTTATAATCCCGGCATTCCTTTAGCATATTTGCCTAAAGTTGCTTCTGTTTCTTTTTCAATTTTAGTTAACGCATCATTAACAGCCATAACAATTAAGTCCTGCAGCATCTCTACATCATCTGGATCAACAAGCTCCTCTTTGACGATAACATCTTTCATTTTACGATCTCCGGTAAATACAGCTGTTACGAGCTGGTTGGTTGCTTCTCCTGTAAATTCCTTTTCGTTTAAAGCAGCTTGAGCTTTCTCCATCTCTTTCTGCATTTTCTGAACCTGTTTCATCATTCCTTGCATATTTCCCATTCCACGCATCATTTATTTCTTCTTCCTTTCTATGTCTTTAATCATTTACTACTTCTACTAGTTCTTCACCAAATCTGGCAACAGCTTCATCAACAAGCTGCTGCTCGCCCGAAGAATTCTGATTTTCATCTGGGACAAGCTGAATTTCTTCCTCCTCAGTAATTTCGTCAATCGCAGGAGGTGTGTTATCTTCTGCCTTATGCTGCTGAAGAAACGTCTGACGCAGCCCCGGCCAGCTGTCTCTAGTGATACAGACTATCTGAGGGGCGTAATCAATTAGCCGGCTTAGATTGTTGTGAACCGCCAGCTGCAGCTCATCATCTCCTGTTGCCCGAGTGCAGACAATTTCATAATCAAACGCTATTACCAAGCTAGTTGGACTTCCTGCAACAGGTTCGCTCGCTTTCAGCATCGCCCGCTGTGTTACAGACATCATCTGCAGCATGTCTTCCCAAACTTCCTTGACCTTAAGCAGGTTGTCTCGTGTTGCTTCCCGCAGAACCTGATAAACCCGCTCCGTTGGAATTTTTACAGCAGTCCGATTAGTAGGCTGACGCGGGGCAGCTTTCGCTGGTTCCACAGCGGCAACACCATTTTTCTTAAGCTCTTCAAGCTCCTGACGCAGCTGTTGAATTTCTGCCTTTAACTCAGAAACATCCGGGCTATTTTCCGGAATACCTGCTGCCTGAGCCACTTTTACTGAACCACTGCTTTGAGCCAGCTTCACCGTTGCTACTTCTAAGTAAACCGCTGCATGATTGGTGAAGCGGATATCGTTTTGTGTATCACTTAAAATCTGAATCAGCTGGTATATTCGTTCTGGGGCAATCTGCTGGGACAGCTCTTTAAACTGCTCAGTGATTGTGCCTGTCTTGCTTTCCAATAATTTTGGTGCCTGCTGATACATCAGTAAATCTCGACAATACAATAGAATATCTTCTAGAAAACGACTAGCCTCTGTTCCAGCTCCGAGAATGGATTCCATGACCTCCAGCCCTGTTTCTGCCTTTCCCGAAACACAAGCTGCAATATAGTTGTCCATCATCTCAAAGGTCAGGCTTCCTGTTACCTGAAGAGCGTTGTCCAGTGTTACCTCATCATCGCCAAAGGAAATTGTCTGATCCAGAATACTTAATGCATCCCGCATCCCGCCCTCAGCAGCTCTGGCAATCGTGTATAATGCTTGCTCCTCATAGGTTAACCCGATTTCTTTCAGAATATGTGCAAGATGCTCGACAATATCCTGCGTTCCAATCCGCTTAAAATCAAAACGCTGTGTTCTGGAAATGATGGTTAGCGGAATCTTATGAGGCTCTGTAGTCGCAAGAATAAAGATGACATTTTTCGGCGGCTCTTCCAAGGTTTTCAACAGCGCATTGAACGCACCAGTGGAAAGCATATGTACTTCATCAACAATATATACTTTATACTCAGCCTGTGTAGGAGCATACTTCGCTTTATCTCGAATATCTCTAATTTCTTCCACACCGTTATTACTGGCTGCATCAATCTCAATCACGTCATTCAGGCGACCTTCAGTGATTCCTTTACAAATTGCACATTCGTTGCACGGTTCCCCGTCAACACTATTTTTACAGTTAATTGCTTTAGCAAAAATCTTTGCCGCGCTCGTCTTCCCAGTTCCTCTAGGGCCTGTAAATAAATAGGCATGAGACGTTTTCTGCTGCATAATGGCATTTTTCAACGTCTGCGTTACAGCTTTTTGACCCACAATATCATCAAAACGCTGTGAACGCCATACACGGTACAATGCTTGATATGCCATGCTGTACCCTCCTCTGAAATTTCACTATGTACTATTATACGTGATTTTATGTATTTAAGCATTAAAAAGATCATGATAAAAAAAGAGACGCATTCCGCTTAGATCCACTGGCTTTCTCGGGGCGGAGAACTACTCTTTTTAAAAATTAGTCAAAACGCTTTTCTATCAACGTTTCAACCAGTTTTTCTTAACTTGCGATTTTTTCTTCAATCTTCGGTAATTTATAGTCTGTTTTTTGTTTCATCATGCTATAAATTATCTTAACTAATTTTCTCATAATACACAATAACGCTTGTATCTTTGTTTTTCCCTCTGAAACTTTCCGCTCGAAATAAGCCCGAAATACTGGATTTCGTGGTTCTCTCTTATTCGTTAGATAAATCTGTTGTATCGCAAGAAAGTAAAGCGTTGAATACAGTTTTCTATTACCTTGTGATTTGTTTTGTACGTCTTTTCCTTTTCCAGCTGAACTAAATCTCAATGGTGCGACACCCGCATAATTCGCTAGTTTATCTGAACTAGAGAATCGTTGAATATCCCCTATATGACCGACTAAGGCACAAGCGGTCACAATATCTATTCCCGGCATGGTTTCTAGATGATAACCTAGTTCTTGATACATTTGTCTTTCTGTCCGTTCCAGCTCTTTAATTTCTCGTTGATACGCTCTTAATTGCCTTGTAATGCTCTGAATCACTGTATCTCGGGCAAATTGATAGTCTCGTTCTTTTGTCGTCTCTTGTGCCACTAAATCAAGGATTTTTCTAGCTCGATTTGTAGAACAAGTATTATGACTAGGTACTCGTAAAAATGCGCCTAATTCGTCTTCTGTTACATGTTCTAAGTACTTAGGTGACGGATAATGTTCAAAGAAGGTAAGAGAGGTTCTACAATCTAATTCTTTGAAAAAACCTTTATAGTTCGGATAGGCTGTTTGTATCTGTTCATGAAATTGTTGCATTAGTTTTGTACTTGCTTTTACCAGTGCATTTCTTCGATTGACTAAGTGGCGCATTGTCCAGTAATAGTCTTGTGGGTTTGCATCGGGTAATACATGTGAGCGTCTCATAAGTACTGCACTGATACATTGAGCGTCCCATGTATCATTTTTTCTAGTACTTGCATAACTCATCCGCTCCATATATGAAAGAGACGGGTTCACTTCTTTTACTGGATAGTTTCTATCGAGTAAGAAAATAGATAAGGTTCTGCCATAGTGAGTGACGTCTTCCAATCCGAAAACAGGTATCAATTCATTTTTTTGTTTAAGTATATACTCCTCTAATTTGTGAAATCCTTGTAAGGTGTTCTTGATTTTGATTTCTCCTAGCTTTTCTTCTAGGTAATTCAGTAATACAGCGGTATGCGTTTCTTTGTGTATGTCCATACCTACATACAAATACTTGCTTCTATCCATAGTCCTCCAGTTCTATCCAATCAATTAGTGGCAATCTCAGTTTGAAGCCTCTACGTACTCAATGGTGACGAGTAGCGGGCAAGAAAGCGTCAGCCGATCTAATTTCTTGAATTGGAGAATTTCTTAAATTATGGTATACTCGACTTGCGATGGTGGAGTTTTGAATCTAAGAAATTCAGTTTCTTATTTTTGAAATTCTGCTTTTTTATTTAAGCAATGTTGCATAAGTAAATCTGTTCCTTGTACACGTAGCCCCCCTATTAGTAGTGGGGGCTTTTTAATTTCCGATTGAACCACCTCCTTAAATGGTCATTTCAATGCACTTTTCAAATCGCTGTAAGCACTGATAAATCAACGTTTCTATTCGAATTTCGGTAAATGTCAGGGCGGTGTTACTTTGCGCCCTTCCAACGAGCTTCGCTCGGTTTGGTCGTTGGCACTCATTGCTTGCGCTCCTGCCTTGGGGGCGTCGCGCGCATGGCACCACGACCAAACAATCTAAGTTTCAAACTCATTTTAACTTTACCTAAAAAATAATATATCATAATTTTATTTTACCTGTCAACTTATTCATAAAATTAAATTTGACTTTTTATAAATCAAAAGATAAAATATTAACATACCAACGGAGGTGATAACTTGAATCCTGAATTCCAAACTTTCGCAGAAAATCTTAAGTCTATTCGAAAAAAGAAAGGACTCACTCAATCTCAACTCGCTGAAAAAATTGGCTTAACCAAGCAAAGCATTATAAACTATGAAAAAGGTCATACTTTCCCTACAGGTAATCGCTTATCAAAAATTTTAGAAGTACTAGAAATTCCAGCAGAGCAACTTATCGGAAGCGATAATGTTCAATCACATTCTGAACTCGAGTTGCTTAATTCAGTTCAGTCAAAAGCTTCTTTTCTAGCTCATTACAATATTATGACCGAACATTTTACTGATGAAATTTTCAAGTTTTTCATGGAACGACTTTCTACATTTTCTGAATCAGAATTGAAACAAGCGATTCTTTATCTCTACGATAAACGTATTCAAAAAGAAGTTGATTTCTATGCCAATGATCTAGCTGAAAATATAATCCGAACAACTGAAAATCAAAACAAATCGAACTTAGATATGGATATTGTCATCAATCCACCAACTGAATAACACTCTACTAAAAGTAAATGGTTCACTTCGTCGATTTCATCGCCATTGACTTTTAGTAGTAGGCATGTGCATTTGTCAGTGCCCGAGGAACTCACAAAATAGCTATCACTTTGACTAGTTCCTCGAACTTTTTCAGCCTAACATGCCTACCGCTTGCTTTAGCACTTGAATTTTCTTTCCTAAAAACTTCTTTCTTCACCCTCGGAATCTAGCAAAATAGCATTGGAAGACCTCTAAACCTTTTTCTTGCTTCGTAACTCTAATAACTGCTTTTCCATTCTTTGCATAGTTTGACTAAAATCTTGGTAAAACAGCATAAAGACTCGTGAACACGCATAGTATTTTCTAGCCATTTGTTGCTTATTGACGGGTCTATTTTCATCCTCGAAGAACTTTTCCAGAACTGGTAATACTTCTTTCCATGATTGTAGTTGTTCCCAATTGTCATATAGACTATAAATATCTTGGTAGCTAATTTCTTTAATCGGTTGCTTGTTTTCTGTTTGAATCATTTATTTCACTCCTTCAATTTTGATACACGAAAAAACGGTATCAGTGATTGTTTCCTCACTAATACCGTTTCAATAGTTTCACATTTTTCTAGCTGAAATTACTGTACGCTTAATAAACATTCAAAAAGGCTAGAAAAATCCCTTGAATTTTTGTACAATAAATACAGCTAGCTTTTTGTTAGCTATTGGCAACTTGATTAGTGAGTTCGCTCTTACTATTCAAGGCTCTATTTTCTCGATTCCCGTCGATTGATAGAGTGCCTTTTTAATTTATCTAATAATCTTTAATTACTGTCAAACACTTCTTCTTCTAAACTATAAATATCAAATTTTCCTTCTTTGAAATAGAAAAGTCTCCCACAAACTCTGCACTCCCACATTGACCCTAAAGGCATATTATCCACAAGTTCTTCTACGGTTTTCGGATTTGACTCTAACACATCATAATACTCGTTCTCCGGAAAAATAATTAAAGGATTCGTTGTTTCCAAATTCTCATCATTAAGCACATTTCCACATAAACATTTTATTTTCACGATTAAATCACTCTCCTATTTTATAAATGTAATTCTATCAACTATATCCTTTCCATATTTACCAATTAGTCTAGAAATTATTTCATCCATTTGTTGCGGTGTAAAGTTTGCTTTTGATATATCATAAACAATTTTACCGTTTCCATCTACTTGTTTTAATGCTTTACCCACTTTTGTAACTAATGTATTGATATTATTTCCATTAAGTGTTTTAATTTCAGTTTCTATCCCATTAACTAAAAGATCGGGAGTCTTACTTACATTTGGAGCTTCTGGAATAAGTTTAACATCTTTCCCTTGTTCCAAAAGTGATTCTACTACTTTTTTCTCATCTGCAGTAAGTGATTCAAAAGATTTCGATGATACATCCAATTTACCTTTAGCCCCACTGGCTTTCTCACCCGGCACCGTCTGTCCATGATACGTACTTCCTGCATCCCCATCTACTTCCGGAACCTTAGTTACTTTTCCCTTAACCGTCTTAGCTCCGTTATATCCTAACATAAATCCTTCCAATACCGCAAACGACGCTTTGAGTATTCGCTCTCCTGTGGATAGCTTCCGTCCAGTAATCAGCTCTTTTCCTGTCCATGCCTCGGTCGCATTAGTGACAGTTCCTATCATATCCAGGGTATTGGCAATGGCCAACGGCAGCTTCGATTGGAAAAAGATGAGGGCTCCATTGACAGCA